>NZ_CP126161.1:2700000-3000000 GCF_030127105.1 Haloarcula pelagica
AGCTGGTCGTCGTCGTGGACGAGGATCACGCCGCGGTACTGGCGCTTGTGGGCCGCCGAGAACGGGTCGTGACTGCGCCAACACACCTCCAGTAGGTCCGTGTAGTCGAGATCGGCAGGGGCGTACTCCACCTGGACGACCTCCGTGTGGTCGCCAAGCGAGTAGTAGGTCGGGTCGGCCGCGGTGCCGCCGGCGTAGCCGACGCGGGTCCGGACGACGCCCGTCATCGAGCCAAAGCGGGCGTCGGGGCCCCAGAAACAGCCCAGCCCGAACGTCGCCGTCCGGGTTTCGCTGGGTGGGGGTGCCGTCCGGTCCGGCGTCAGCCGGTCCGTCGCTTCCATAGTCGTCCTATGGTCCCCGACGCGGTTCCGTCCTTCGGCTTCCGAAACCGGGAGCTTCAATTGCTCCGGCGCGCAAGCCCCTGTCATGAGCCTGGAACTCGAACACTACTGTCCGACGTGTGACCAGTACCGCGACTTCTGGAAGGTCGCCAGCACGAGGATGCACCTCGGCACGAAGGTCAAGTGGCACTGTCCGGAGTGTGACTACGGCTTCGTCCGCATCGACGGCGAGGTCGACACCGCCCAGGTCGCGTAGCTCTCTGTACTGCTATTGAGCCCTCTTAGCAGCGGTTTTACTCGCCCTGTTCGACGGCTCAGTCGAGCCATGCACTCAGAGCCCGACTGGGTGGCCGACGAGACCCGACAGCCCGAGACGCCGGCCGTGGAACTGCAGTCGACGGTCGTCCGCTACAGCGACGGGGCGGATCGCTGTACGGTGTATCCGCCGGACTGTCCCGAGACGGCCCGGCTCACCACGTGGCTCAGTGCCGACCGAGCCGTGTTCGTCGACCGGGACGCCATGCGGTGACCGGGATTTTATATTCGACGGCGACGAGGTACGGACAATGAGTATCGACGTGCTATTGGTCGACGAAGACCGTGACGTACTCGAAATCGTCGAGACGTTTCTGGGGCAGGAAGACGGGTTCGTGGTGACCGGCGAGACCGATCCCGAAACGGCGCTCGGACGGATCGCCGACGGGGGGTACGACGCGGTCGTCAGCGACTACAAGATGCCGAAACTGGACGGGCTGGAGCTCTGTTCGGCGTTGCGAGACCGCGGGAACGACGTGCCGTTTCTCCTGTTTACGGCCCGTGAACTCGAAGACCTGGAGGGCGCGGCGGACGACGCGGGCGTCACGAACATCGTCCAGAAGGGGACCGGAACCGAACAGTACAGCGTCCTGGCAGATCACATCCGTGACGTAGTCTAATCGCCGGTCCGCGGGATGTGGAGCCGGACGACCGTCCCGTCGTCGTCCGACTCGAACGACACCGAGCCGCCGTAGGAGTTCGTCACCCAGATGACGAGCCACAGCCCCAGCCCGCTGCCGTGGGTCAACTGGGTGATCGGCTCGTCGCCGGTGAGCACGTCCAGTTCGTGCTCGGGGATTCCCGGACCGTCGTCCGCGACGGTCACGGTGACGGTCTCGCTGCCGGCCGAGACGGTCAACCGGACCGACGGGTCGTCGCCGCCGTGTTCGACAGCGTTTTCGAGGAGTTCCTCGACGACCCGCTGGAAGCGCCCGTCGGCGGCGACCGCCTGCTGGTCGGGGAGGGAAGTGTCGATGTCGACCCCGTACTGCTGGGACACGGTGTCGGCCAGCGACGCCACGACGGACGGTACGTCGACAGGCTGGTTGCCCGCGTCCTCGCGGCGGACCGACCGCTCGATCTGGCGTGCACGGTCACTGAGCGACGCCACTTCCTCGGCCTTGCGCTGGAGTCGCTCCAGCAGCGACGCCAGTTGCTCGTCTTCGATCCGTTCGTGTACCTCGTCGGCCAGGCCCAACACGACTGTCAGGTCGTTCCGGAGGTTGTGCCGCAACACCCTGTTGAGCACTTCGAGACGGCGTTCGCGCTCACGCTGGTCCGTGATATCGGTGTAGATCCCGAACCCGGCGACGGTGTCCCCGTCGTCCTGGCTGTAGGGGACGCCGCGAAACAGGAAGTCCCGGGCGCCGTGTACCGTCTGTCGCCGGACCTCCGCCTGGACTGTCTCGCCGGCCTGGCCGAGTTCGTCGAGGTGGACGGCCTCCTCGTGGACGTTCTCACCCGGCGGCAGGATGAAGTCGTTGAGGTTGGCACCGATCACCTCGTTGCGGTCGAAGCCGAACACGTCAGAGAACGCGGCGTTGAGCGACTTGACGACCGGCTCCCCGTCGACGAACTCGCTCTCGACGACGGCGTCCGGGAGGTTGTCGAACAGATAGGTAAAGCGGTCTTGCTCCTCCTGGAGCTGCTCGCGGGCCTGCTTGAGGTCGGTGAGGTCACGCACGACGCCGATCGAGCCGCGGAAACTCTCGCCGTCGACGAGCGACACCTCGACCTCGGCCGGGCGGTGGTCGCCGCGGGCCGTCGTCAGCGCCGTCTCGACTTTGACCCCGTCCGCGTCGCTCTCCCGGAGATCACGGATCGCCTGCTCGAAGGCCGCGACCTCCCGGTCGTCGAGCAGCCGGCTCGGGCGCTCGCCCAGCATCTCCCCGGGCTCGAACCCGAGCCACTCCGCGAGCGGATCGGTCACGAGCTGGAACCGCCCCTCGGTGTCCAGGACGTACACCATGTCCCGGACGTTCTCGACGACGGTCTGGTAGCGCAACAGGTCCTGTTCGCGGGCGACACGGTCCAGCGCGGCGGCCGCGTTCGAGGCGAGGATCTCCGCGACCGAGGCGTCGGTGTCGTCGAACCCCTCGGGGTCGTCGGTCCCGATGCTCATGACGCCGTGGTCGCCCATCGGGACGTACATCGCGCCGGCGACGGGGATCTCGCCGTCGACGAGGTCGCTGTCGGCGAACTCGTCGAAGTCGTCGACCCTGATCGTCTCCCCGCGCTGGAACGCCCGCCCGGGGATTCCCTCGTCGGCGTCGTACTGTGGCCGGTAGGGCGACTTGTCGGTCGCGGTGACGACATCCAGCGTCTCCCTGTCCTCGTCGTACAGGCGGACCAGGTTCATCTCGAACCCGAGATCACGTTTCGCCGCACTGACGACGGTCTCGGCGACCTCCTCGGGTCTGTGGGCCTGCATCAGTGCCCGGGTCGTATCCAGCAGCCCCGAGAGCGCCTCGTCCCGGCGGCGCTGTTCCGTGATGTCGTGGAAGTACACCGAGAGCCCGTTCTCCGAGGGGTAGGCGGTGACCTGGAACCACCTGTCGATGGGCGGGTAGAACGCCTCGAAGGTCGTCTGCTCCTGTGTCTCCATGGCGTCGTGATACTGGCGGTAGAACTTCGAGTCGACCGCGTCGGGGAACATCTCCCAGAGGTTCTCGCCTAACACCGTCTCGGCGTCCTTCCCGAGTACCTCCTCGGCGCGGCTGTTGAAGAAGGTCAGCTCCCAGCTGTCGTCGACCGCGAAGAAGGCGTCACCCACCCGGCGGAGGATCTGTTCGGTCCGCTCGCGGGCCAGTTCGAGCTCCCGTTCGCGCTCCTTTCGCTCGGTGATGTCGCGGATGACGCCGGCGGTCCCGACGAACTCCTCGTCGTCCCACAGGAGCGTCATGTGGTCTTCCGCGGGGAAGCTGTCGCCGTCGGCCCGCTGGAGCGCGAGGTCGAAGGTAGCCTCGTCGTCGAGATTCCCGAACAGCATCTCCCGGACGACCATCTCCGCTCGTTCGACGACCTCGTCGGTCTTGACGACGCTCGTATGCGAGCCCAGCAGCGCCTCCTCGGAGTAGCCCGTCAGATCGAGCATCGCCTCGTTGACGAACTCGAAAGAGCCCTCGTCGTCGAGGGCGTAGACGCCGTCGTCGACGGCTTCGATGATGTCCTCGTACCGTTCGAGTTCGTCCTCGCGCTGGCGGCGCTCGACCTCGCGGCTCACCCACTGGATGAGCACCTCGATGAACGTCTGTTCCGCGTCCGAGAAGGGGTCGTCACGGGGTTCGTCGTCGGCGAAACACAGCGTCCCGTAGAGTTCGCCGTCGACGTGGATCGCCCCGCCCATGTAGCAGGCGATCCCGCCGGCCTTGTAGGGGACGCTGTCCCCCCACCCCTCCTCGGCAGCGTCCCGAATCCCGAGGGTCTCGCCGTCCTCGACGACGCGCCGACAATACGTGTGATCGAGGTCGACGGTGACGCCCTCCCGGACGACCTCGTGGTCCCCGACCAGCGTCTGGATCTCGTAGTCGGACCCGTCGATGCGGCTCAGATACCCCAGCGACAGGCCGAGCCGGTCGGCGCCGAGTTCCAGGACACGCTCGATCGTCTCCCGCTGTGTGAGCGTGTCGTTCGCCGCCAGCCGCGCGAGTTGCTGGAGCGACTCGTTGTTCGCTCTGAGTGCCGCCTGGCGCTCTCGCTGATCCGTGATATCGGTCGCGATGGCGACCAGGCGCGGCGCTTCTGCGTCACGGTCCTCGATGACGCCGTTCGTGTGGAGCCACCGGACCTCGTCGTCGACGAGCACGCGGAACTCGGACTCGAACTGCTCGCCGTCCCCGCGTGCCGCCTGGAACTCGTCGAACACCACGGACCGGTCCTCGGGATGGACGTACTGATAGAACTCCTCCAGCGTGCCGCCGAACGCTTCTGGTGTCGTGTCGAACAGCGCCGCGGTGGCGTCGTCCCACACGACCTCGCCGGTCTCCAGGTTCAGTTCGTAGACCCCCGTGTCCGTGCCATCGAGTGCCAGATCGAGCCGTCTGTTGGTCGCTTCGAGGCGCTCCTCGCGGTCCTTCCGATCCGAGATGTCACGGACGACGCCGGTGCAGTACCAGTCCCCGTCGTGCTCGAAGTCCCCGAAGGAGACGGCGACCGTCAGTTCGTCCCCCGAGGCGGTGAGCAGCGGAAGCTCCAGGTAGTCCCAGTCGATCGCCCGCTCTCTGTTCTCGACGTACGCTTTGAGCCCCTCTTCGTGGGCCTGTTCGAGGTGGTCGGGGACGAGTTTTACGAACGGGTCGCCGACCAGTTCGTCGCGGTCGTAGCCCGTCAACTCGGTCAGGGGATCGTTCGCGTAGACGATCCGACTCTCGGCGTCGATCGTGACGACGGCGTCGTTGATGCTGCCGGCGACGGCTTCGAACGAGGAATCGAACGCCGTCGGCAGGGTCCGAGGCGCGTCCGTGCGCGGTCGGTACGCCTCGACCCGTTCGGCGAGGTCTGCCTCGTCGAGGGGCACGTACTCGGTCGCCCCGAGCCGTGTCGCCTCGGCGGCGAGACGGCCGTCCGGACTGTCTGTACAGTAGAGGACGGGAACCGTCTCGTCGATCCTTCGGACGGCTTCGACCACGTCCAGTCCGGTCTCCGGTCCATCGAGTGTGTGTTCACAAACGATCACGTCGGGGATGCTGTCGGCCAGTGTTTCGACTACTGCCTCCGACGACGAAACTGTCAGCACCCCATCGACTGCGAGTGTTGGTGGCCCCCCGTCCGACCGACGGACGTACAGGACATCGACTTCCTCCGACATGCTGCGATTACGGCTACAAACAGGGGGAGACACATATACTCCTCGCCGCCGTTATCAGCGGCGAAAGCCGGCCCACAGTATTGTGCGTCGAGAGTCTCGTCGGACGGGAGCTCTCGACGGCTCGATCAGCCATAAATGCTATGCTGCGATAGAAAATACGGTTCCACGGTCCGAACCAACACACGCTTTACTGCTATCGAGCCGAAACAGTCGGACATGTCCCTGCAGCAACTCGCGATCGGTGTGATCCTCGTCCTCTCGCTTGGAGCCGCTACCGGTCCCGTGACAGCACAGACAGCCACTGCCGACACGCACGTCGTCGCCGCCGACGGGAGCGGTGAGTTCCGGACGATCGACGCTGCGCTCGCGGCCGCCGACGACGGCGACACCGTCGAGGTCAGGCCCGGCGTCTACCGCGAGCGGGTGACCGTCGACGACAACGTCACGCTCGTGGCGCCCCACGGCGCCGTTCTCGACGGCGGACAGTTCACCGACAGCGCCGCCCTGTCCCTGGGTCGCGACACCGCGGCGACGATCCGGGGGTTCACGATCCGGTACTACACGGTCGGGGTCTGGGCCAACGGAACCACCGGTGACTGGACCGTCACGAACACCTCGGTGATCGGCGGGACCGTCGGGATCGAGGCCAGCAACACGGCAGGCGACTGGACGGTCGCGAGCACGACGGTCGCCGCCACGAGCGACGACGCGCTGTACGCGCCCCGGGCGAGCGGCGCGTGGACGATCGCCGACAGCCGGTTCGACTCGCCGGGCGGCGACGGGATCGATGCGGCCCGGACGACGGGCGAGTGGCGCGTCAGGGACGTGGTCGTCACACGACCCGCGACGGACGGGATCGACGCGACCGGGTCGACGGGTGACTGGCGCGTCACGGACGCGCGAGTCAGCGACGCCGAACGCGGGCTCAAGGCGATCCGAGCGGACGGCGACTGGCGGGCGATGGGAGTGACGGTTCGGGACAGCCCGGTCGGGATCACCGCTCCGCGCGCGACGGGCGCGTGGACAGTCACGGACGCCGACGTGCGCGCCAGCGGCGTCGCGGCCTTCGTCGGCCGGACGACAGGCGCCTGGACGATCGCCGACAGCCGTCTCGACGGGGGCGTCCGCGGGGTCTACGCCTTCGGGACGCGGGGTCCCTGGACCATCCGGAACACGGTGATCACGACGGACGATACATCAGCGGCCGTGGGTGTCGACACCCGCGAAGCGAGCGGTGACTGGCGGACACAGAACGTCTCCGTCCGCGTCGCCACCCCGTAGCCGAGCGGACAGCGAACCGCAGTCCCGTTCTCGCTCGCCGAGACAGTGGAGCACCGGATCTGAGCGCGTCGTGACCGCGACGCGAGTCAGAGGGGCAGTGACCGTTGCCGACTGACCGACGGGCAAGACCCACCTCGCGCAGTTCCCGGTGTCCCGCCTCAGTCGATTTTCTATCGCGAATATTGGTTTATGCGCGGCGGTGCGAAACAGCACATTGAAACCGGCCCACCCGGGAGAGAGCCGTATGAGACTGTTGCGACGACTGCGTCCGACGGGCGACGACCGGACACGGGTCGGGCTGTTCGTCGACGGGCCGAACATCCTCAGATCGGAGTTCGATGTCGACCTGGACGATGTCCGGCTCATAGCGGAGTCGTACGGGCCGCTCTCGACGACGCGGCTCTACCTCGACGAGAACGCCTCCCCGGGGCTCATCCAGGCCGGCGAAGCCCGGGGGTTCGAGGTGGTCACGACCAGTGGCGACGTGGACGTACGGCTGGCGGTCGACGCGACCGCGGCCGTCGTCGACGATCGGATCGACGTGTTGGTGATCGCTTCCCGGGACACGGATTTCAAGCCCGCCCTGGAGGTCGCGGCACGGGAGGGCGTGCAGACGGTCGCCGTCGCCCCGGGCGAACACGGTCGGTCGGACGCGCTCCGGAACGCCGCCCAGGACGCCCTCTCGCTGGACGGGGATGTCGAATAGGTTTTGTCAGGGGCGTGCCGACGCCGGGGTATGGAGATCGACGAGACGCCCGTCTTGGACAACCACCTACACCTCGACCCGGTCCAGGGACGCAACACCGAGGCAGTCACGGAGTTCGCCGATCACGGCGGGACCCACCTGCTCGTCCTGAACAAGCCGTCCTGGCACCTGGTCGAGGCCGCGACCGACGAGGCGACCTTCCGCGAGGCGTTCGACCTGACCGTCCAGGCCGTCGAGGACGCGACCGACGTGCTCCCGGGCCGTGCCTGGCCGGTACTGGGGGTTCACCCGGCGCTGCTCTCGCGGCTCGTCGACGAGGGATACACCCCACAAGAAGCCCGGGACATCATGCAGACCGGGCTCGACATCGCCGCCGAGTACGTCACCGACGGTCCGGCGCTGGCGATCAAGTCCGGCCGGCCCCACTACGATGTCGACGACGACGTGTGGGCGGCTTCGAACGAGGTGATGCGCCACGGCTTCGCGCTCGCGGCCGAGGGCGCCTTCGCGATCCAACTGCACACCGAGGGCGGCGAGGACTTCGAGGAGGTGGCCCAGTGGGCCGAAGCCGAGGGGATGGACCGCCGGCAGGTCGTCAAACACTATTCGGGCGGTCGGCTCCGCGGGCCGACGAAGTCCGTGCTCGCGGACAAAGACGAGATCGAGGTCGCCATCGAGGAGGACGAACCGTTCCTGCTGGAGACCGACTACATCGACGATCCGGAGCGACCCGGTGCGGTGCTGGGACCGAAGACAGTCCCCCGACGGGTGCGGTGGCTCCTGGAGAACGGGCACGACGACGCGGTCAGAACAGCCTGCGTCGAGACGCCGAAGGCGGTCTACGGCATCGACACGGAGGCGACGCTCGCGGACTGAGTCCTGACTTATCCGAACTTCCCGGTGATGTAGTCCTCGACGCGCTGGCTCTCGGGGTTCTCGAAGATCTTGTCGGTGTCGTCGAACTCCACGAGTTCGCCGCCGGTGAGGAAGACGGCCGTCTTATCGGAGATCCGGGCCGCCTGCTGCATGTTGTGGGTGACGATGACGACGGTGTACTCCGTCGCCAACTCCTCGATGAGGTCCTCGATCTGTGAGGTGGCGATCGGGTCCAGCGCCGAGGCGGGTTCGTCCATGAGGACGACCTCGGGGTCGACCGCGATGGCGCGAGCGATACAGAGGCGCTGTTGTTGGCCCCCCGAGAGATCAAGCGCCGAGTCGTCAAGCCGGTCTTTGACCTCGTCCCACAGCGCGGCCTTCTTCAGGGATTCCTCGACGACCGCGTCGATGTCGTCGGTCTTGTCCTGGATGCGCAGGCCGTAGGCGACGTTGTCGTAGATGCTCTTGGGGAAGGGGTTGGGATGCTGGAACACCATCCCGATCCGGCGGCGCAGCGCCACGGGGTCGACATCGCCGTCGTAGACGTTCTTGCCTTTGAACGTGAGCTCCCCCTCGACGCGCGCGATGTCGATGAGATCGTTCATACGGTTGATACACCGCAGGAACGTCGATTTCCCACAGCCCGAGGGACCGATCATCGCGGTGACCTGGTTCTCGGGGATCGCCAGATCGATCTCCTGGAGCGCCCGTGTCTCGCCGTAGAAGACATCCAGGTCCCGGGACTCGATGACCGTCGCGGTCGAGGCTGGCTGGCTCCGGGAGGCCTCGTCGAGGCCGCCCGCGCCGGGCTGGGTTTCGACGACGCTGCCGTCGTCTGACTCTACGTCCGTGTCGCTTGCCATGTCCTGTCGTGTCATTAGTTCGCCTCCTGTTGATATTTGTTGCGTACGAGGATCGCGACGGAGTTCATCGTCAGCAGGACGATCAAGAGCGTCACGACCCCGGCCGCGACGACCCCGTACCGGAAGTCAGCAGAGGGCTGGAACGCCCAGGCGTAGATCTGCATCGGCATCGCGGTGAGCTTCCCGAACAGGCCCGACGGGGGCGTGAACTTCGTCGTCGCCACCCCGACCATGATCAGCGGGGCGGTCTCCCCGATCGCCCGGCCCAGGGCCAGGATCGTCCCGGTCAGGATGCCGGGCAGCGATCGCGGCAGGACGACGTTGCGAATCGTCTGCCAGCGGGTCGCGCCCATCCCGTAGGAAGCCTGCCGGAGCGAGTCCGGAACCGACCGGATCGCCTCCTGTGCCGAGATGACGACGATCGGGAGGATGAGCAGGGAGATCGTCATCGACGCGGTCAGCACCGTCCCGACGCCGAACCCGGCGTAGGTCACCGGACCCAGTTGGGCGTTGATGTTGACGAACACGCCCAGGCCGAGCAGGCCGTAGACGACCGAGGGGACGCCCGCCAGATTCGAGATGTTGACGTTGACCATCCGGGTCGTCGCCCCCAGGATACCGTTCGACGGCGCGTACTCTTCGAGGTAGATCGCCGTCCCGACCCCGAAGACGAACGTGAACACGCTGACGAGCGCGATCAGGAACACCGACCCGATGATCGCCGGGTAGAGCCCGGCTTCGGCAGCACTCGTGATCGCCGGGGGACTGGTGACGAACTGCCAGTCGAGCCAGGGCGAGGGCTGGGTCGCGCCGATAGCGCCGACGACCGTCTCGCCCAGTAGGAACCCGACGACCGCGACGACCGGTAGCGCGAATGCCGCCCATCGCTCGCGCTGACGGACGGTGTTCGCGACCGCGAAGCCGACCGGGAGACCGAACATCACGAGGGCGACGAGCCAGACCGAACGGGAGACGACCGGAACCGTGTCGACGACCGGGACCGCGCCGATCGCCAGCACGGGCAGTGTCGCCCCCGCGAGGAGGCTTCGACGACGCCCGACGCCGAGGCGGTCCTCCGCCAGGAAGGCGACGACTCCCGACGCCGGCAGCACGAGCGAGAGGAAGTAGACGCCCGGGCCGCCCAGCATCGCGCCAAGACCCGCCAGCGGGCCCAGCGCCAGGGTGCCGACCACCGGACCGAGGACGACCGCGCCGAGCATCCCCAGGCCGACCCAGGTCGCCCCGCGGTCGTACTGACCGTAGACGAAGAGTCCGAGCGTCGGGCCGACGACGGTCAGGAAGTACGCGAACCAGATCGCCGGCGAGGCGATGATATCGAGGACGATGACGGCCGCGACTGTCAGCATGAGTCCGCCCAGGGTGAGGCTGAACAGTTCGAACGCGCCGGCCGCGACGGCCGGTCGTGCTCTGGCGTACAGTCCGAACCCGAGCAGTGGTATCAAAAGCGTCGCGGTGTAGGTGAGATACCAGCCGACACCGGCGCTGTCCAGTCCCATCGCGTCCCAGAAGACGTACGCGAGCAGAGCGCCCAGCGCGACGATCCCGACGATCGACGCGACGAACGCCACGGTCTTGAAGACGATTCCCTTGATCCGGCTGACCTCGCCGAACTCCGTCGATGTCTGTGTCCCTGTAGCCATTACTCGTAGACCTCCCGGTAGCGACTGGCGACGAGGTTACTGACGACGTTCATCGCCAGGGTGATGACAAACAGCGTGATGCCGATGGCAAACAGCGACTGGTAGGCCGTCGAGCCGCCGGTGATGTCGCCGCCGGCGATCTGGACCATCGAGGCGGTCATCGTCGCCGAACTCTCGGCGTACAGCCCCAGGATGTCGCCGGGCGCCATGTACGGAACGCCGAACGCGGACTTGACCGGGGGGATGTCCGGCGGCTGGGAGCCCGCGGCGACGACGACGGCCATCGTCTCGCCGATCGCCCGCGAGACCGCGAGGATGAACGAGGAAGCGATGCCGGAGACGGCCGCGGGCACGACGATGGTGACCGAGACGTTGAACTTCGTCGCACCCAGCCCGTAGCCGGCCTCCCGCAGCGAGTCGGGGACGGAACTCATGGCGTCCTCGCTGATCGAGGAGACCATCGGGATGATCATGATACCGACCACGATCGAGGCAGACAGCGCGTTGAACAGCCCGAGCGTCGGCAGGCCCAGTCCGAGCGTGCCGTTTACGGCGTTGATGAGGACGTTCAGCGCCGGGGTGATGTAGACGAGCGCGAAGTAGCCGTAGACGACCGTCGGGACGCCTGCGAGGACTTCGAGCATCGGTTTGAGGATCGATCGGGTCCGCTCGCTGGCGTATTCGCTGATGTAGATTGCCGTCAACAGACCGATCGGCAGGGCGAGGACCGCCGCCCCGACGGTGATGAGCATTGTCCCCAGGATCAGCGGGAGGACCCCGAACGCGACCGGCTCCAGGTTCGGCTGGAACGTCGTCCCCGTCAGGAACTCCACGATCGGGTAGGCCGCGAAAAACTCCGTCGCGTCGAGCAACAGGACGGCGATGATGCTCACCGTCGTCAGAATAGATAGCACGGCACAGCCCGCCAGGGCGTATTTATAAGCCGACTCCCGGACCGTCCTGAATCCCCGGTCGCCCGACAGGTCCGGGGTCTGTCCCTCGTTGCTCATCGTGCTCGTTGGCCCCTATATCGGGTCGTGGCAAAAAGGACTCGAAGTGTATCCATAGTTCTATTGTGTCTGTATAGCTGGCTATGATGTTCCGACCGCGGAGGCGGGGCTACTGGACCTCGTCGATGACGCTGTTGAGCGCGTCGAGTTCGGACTGCATCGCCTCCTGTGTCTTCGGGACGTAGCCGATCTCGTCGGCGATCAGCGAGGAGTTGGCGCTCTGTTCGACGTAGTAGCGAGCGAACTCGGCGACGTGTTCCTCCGCCAGCGCGCTCTTTCTCGGGTAGGTAAACAGCGGCCGGGAGAGAGGCTGGTAGGACCCCTCCTTGGCGGTTTCGAGCGAGGGCACCACACAGCCGTCCCCGTTGTCGATGCCGAGGGCTTTGACGGCGTCCGTGTTACCCTGGTAGTAGGCGAACCCGAAGTAGCCGATGCCGTACTGGTCCTGCTGGACGCCCTGGAGAATGATGTTGTCCTGCTCGGTGGCCTCGTAGTCGCTGGTGTGGTTGACTTCCTCGCCGAGGATTGCCTCGTTGAAGTAGTCGAAAGTGCCGGAGGTGTCGGCCGCGCCGAACCGGTTGATCGGCTGGTCGGGCCAGTCGCCGTTCACGTCCGACCACTGCGAGGCGCCGTCGGCCCGCCAGATCTGTCTGAGCTGGTCGGGGGTCATGCAGTCGACCCAGTCGTTCTCGTTGTTGACGATGACCGTCAGCGCGTCGGTCGCGACGTTGATCTCGTGGTACTCGATCCCGTTCTCAGAGCAGAGGTCCTCCTCTTCGCCCTTGATCGGCCGTGAGGCGTTGTTGAAATCCGAGTTCCCCACACAGAAGTGGTTGCTGAAGCCACCACCGGAGCCGGTCGGCGAGACGCTGATGTCGACGCCGCTGTGTTCTTGCTGGAACCGGTTGGCGACGGCGACGGCCACCGGGTACACCGTGCTGCTTCCGGTGATCGTGATTTCGCCCGAGAGCCCGCTCGATCCGGACCCCGAACTCCCACCGTCGCTGCCGCCGTCACCGCTGCCCGAAGGGCCTTCCGTACATCCGGCCAGCGCGAGGGCGCCGGCGGCGCCAGTACTTGTCAGGAAGCCACGACGCGAGATTCCGCGGGTCGGTGAGTCCGTCATCACCACTACGGAGACTATGGGTGAGTAAGTACGCTACTATGATTACTATACTTCGGTACCCACTCTATATATTACTAAATAGGAAAAATTCTCGTATGTACCACTAATTCCTCGCTCATACTCCGTTTCCGAGTGAATCACCGCCTTACAGTGGGTTTTGGGCGTCGGTCCCAGATCGACCCGCTCTCAGGGTGCGAAAACGGCTAATAACGTCGGATACGGAACTCTCGGGCGTCAAATCGGACTATTTACCCGACAAAGATGTAGTATATAGATTGGGATGGGTTTATGGTCCCTTAGTGTCGATACCGAGGTACATGGAGACACGCAAGGTGCAGGTGACCGGCGGTTCGACGTACACCGTCTCGCTTCCGAAAGACTGGGCGACCGACAACGGCGTCAGCGCGGGCAGCGTCGTCGAGTTCCACGCCGAGGACGACTTGCTGTTGCTGGCACCACAGCGTGACGACGACCGCGTCGAGGGCTCGCTCGATGTCAGCGGTCTGGACAACCGTCACGAACTCACCCGGGCGGTGATGACGATGTACGTCAGCGGCTTCGACGTAATCAGACTGGAGGCAAACCGGATCACGGCCGACCAGCGCCGGATCGTCCGGGACGCGACACAGGGGCTCGTGGGCCTGGAAGTGATCGAGGAGACGACCGACCGGGTCGTCCTCCAGGACCTCCTCGATTCCTCGGAGCTGTCGGTCCACAACGCGATCACGCGGATGCGCCTGGTCTCGCTGACGATGCTGTCCGACGCCGTCGAGGCACTCATCGAGGACGACGACGACCTCGCACAGGACATCATCCAGCGCGACGACGATGTCGACCGGCTCTGGTATATGGTCTCACGCGTGTTCCGGACCGTCCTGCGGAACCCCACGGCGGCAAACGAGATCGGCTTCCCGCGCGAGACGGTGTTCGACTACCAGTCGAGCGCCCGCCAGCTAGAGCGCATCGCCGACCACGCCACGAAGATCGCCGGCCTCTCACGGGAGATCGGCGAGGTCACCGGCGAGACGGCCGACCTGCTCCGGGAACTGGAGGCGGAGGCGACGAAAGTCTCCGAGACGGCGATGGACGCGCTCTTGACCGACGACGGCGACGAAGCCGTCGAACTGGCGAACGACGCCCGCGCTCGCATCCCCGATGTCGACGAGACCGCCCGGGAGGTCGACAGCCAGGTCAGGGAACTGGACCCACAGAGCGCACAGATCCTCGGCCGGGTCGTCGACTCGCTGTCACGCACCGCCGACTACGGCGGCAACATCGCCGAGAGCGCCCTGCAGAAGGCCGCGCCGCGCCCCTAGTCGTAGAACCGTTCGAGCGCGTCGACCGCGCCCGCCTCGCTCTCGTAGTACCGGCGATCCCCGTCGGGTGTCCGGACCGCGTACGCGTACGTGTCGCTGTCGGGGCGGTACCAGCGGTCCGCGTGTCTGTCCAAGGCTCGTTGACCACCGTCCGCGGCGGAGGGCATGTCGGTACGGGACGGGAGCGTCTCGCCGTCGACGAGCAGGTCGCCCTCGACTGGGTAATCGCTGGGGATCCCGGTCGTTACGTCGTCGTTCCGGGTTGCTTTCAGCGCCTCGCGCATCAGGATCGCCTGCGTGTTGACGACCGGTTCGCCGTCGTCGGGGTACTGCTGGTCGTAGCTCCCATCGGCGTTCATCGTCCAGCGCTTGCGGTTGTCCGAGAGCAACAGTTCGAGGACGAACTTCAACTGTCGCCGGAGCACCGGGTCCTCGACCGGCGTGACCGCTTCGACCCGGTTGTCGAGGTTGCGGCTCATCCAGTCGGCGCTGCCGACGTAGTACTCCGGCGTGCCGCCGCCCGTGATCGACTCACCGGGTGGGGCCGCCCCGTTCCGGAAGTAGAAGATCCGGGAGTGTTCGAGGAAGCGACCGACGACAGAGTGGACGGTGACGTTCTCGCTGACAGCGAGTCCCGGCCGGAGTCGACAGATGTCCCGCACGATCAGGTCGATGTCGACGCCGGCCATCGACGCGCGGTAGAGTTCTTCGACCATCTTCGGGTCCTCTAACCCGTTGACCTTGACGACGATCCGTGCCGGGCGGCCGGCCTGTGCATGCCGGGCCTCCCGGCGGATACATCGGGTGAACTCCCGGCGCATCGTGACCGGCGCGACAAGCAGTTTCCGGAACTCTTCGTCGAGCCCGGGACCGGTAAAGGAGTTGAACAGCGTCACGAGGTCCTGACCGATGTCGCGGTCGGCGGTCAGCAGTCCCAGATCGACGTACCCTTTCGCCGTCTCGGAGTGGTAGTTACCGGTGCCGACGTGGGAGTACAGTTCGACGCTGTCGCCCTCCTCGCGGACGACCAGGGCCGTCTTGGTGTGAGTCTTCAGCCCGATGGTCCCGTAGGCGACGTGGATGCCGTTCTCCTCCAGGCGGCGGACCCACTCGAGGTTGTTCTGCTCGTCGAAGCGGGCCTTCAGTTCGACCATCACCGCCACCTGCTTGCCGTTCTCGGCGGCGTCGATCAGCGACTGGATAACCTGGGAGTCGCTCGCGGTCCGGTAGATGGCCGCCTTCACCGCGAGCACGTCGGGGTCGCTGGCGGCCTCCGAGAGGAACCGCTGGACGGTGGTCCCGAAGTCGTGATAGGGGTGGTGCAGGAGGATGTCGCCGCCGTCGATGTGCTCGAAGATGTGGTCCTCGGTGTCGTCCCGGTCGAACGTCGATCCCCCCGGATCGTCCAGCCGTGGATGGGGCTGTGGCGTCCAGGCGTCGAGCTGTAACTCCTCGCGGTCGAGGTCGGTCAGCGCCATGAACTCACGGTAGTCAAGCGGGCCGGCGAGGTCGTAGATCTCCCGCTCGTCGAGGTCGAGTTGTTGCGTGAGCGTCCGCCGGATCCGCGGGTGGGCGTCCTGTGCGATCTCCATGCGCACGACCGTCGCGAACCGGCGCTGTTCGAGGACCTCCTCGATCATCTCGATGAGGTCCTCGGCGACCTCCTCGTCCCGGCGGACCTCGGCGTTGCGGGTCAACCGGAACAGCGCCGCGTCGACGATGTCGACGTTCGGCAACAACAGGTCGAGGTTCCGTTCGATGATCTCCTCGACGAGGACGTACCGGCTGTCGTCGCCGACCTGGACCAGCCGCGGCCGGTTGGGCGGGATCTTCACCCGGGTGAACGTCGGCTCATCGGTGTCGGGCGAGCGAGTCAACACGGCCAGCGACAGCGACCGGTTCGAGATGAACGGGAACGGGTGGGCGGGGTCGAACGACAGGGGTGTCAGCGTCGGCAACACCGACTCCTCGAAGTACTCCCGCATCCGGGCCTGCTCGTCGGCGGTCAGCTCGTCGTAGTCGTGGATGTGGATGCCGGCGTCGGCCAGTGCCGGCCGGAGCATCGACTGGTAGCAGTCGGCCTGTTTCGCCAGCATCGGGCCGAGCGTCTCGTGGACCTCGGCCCACTGTTCCCGTGGCGTGCGGCCGTCGGCCGTCGCCTCGGTGACGCCGGCTTCGATCTGCTGTTTCAGCCCGCCGACCCGTTTCATCACGAACTCGTCTATGTTCCGGGTGACGATCGAGAGAAAGCGAACCCGCTCCAGCAGCGGGTTCCGGTCGTCCAGCGCCTCGTGCATGACCCGCCGCTGGAAGGAGAGTTCGCTCAGCTCTCGGTTCAGGTACAGCGAGGGGTCCCGGAGGTCCACGTCCCGGTCGGGCTCGTACGGCGGTGGTAGCTCGGTCATCACTGGGGGGCCGGATGGAGCCGTGGCTCGACGATACTGTCGCTGGACCGCTCCTCGTAGGTCTCCGGCGGGTCGACGGCGATCAGTTCGTCGGCGGCGGTGTCGTAGGCGGTCAACTGGCCGCCGTAGACACAGCCGGTGTCGAGCCCGACTGCCCAGTCGGTGACGAACGGTTCGGCGAGCACGGTGTGGCCGAAGAAGACTCGGGGGGCCTCGCGGCGCGTCTCGAACCAGTACGGCCGGTCGTAGCTCCCGTCGGGGACGAGCGACCGGTTGTTCAGCAGTTCCGTGAGGCTGTGGTCGGTGACCGGCTTTCGGTGGTCGATCCCGCCGTGGACGACGACGGTGTCGTCCCAGGAGAGCATCACGGGCAGGGACTCGACGGAGGCCAGGTCGCCCTCGGTGAGCGCGTCGATGGACTTGCGGCCGTCGATCAGCTTCTGTTCGTTGTTCCCGCGGACGCTCACGAGGGTGTCGCGCTCGCGGACCAGATCGAGGACGCCCTTGCTGTCGGGACCTTTCCTGACCAGGTCGCCGACGAAGACGACGAGTTCGTCGGCCGCCGGATCGAGCTCGTCCAGCAGTCGTTCGAGGGTCGCCCGACAGCCGTGCACGTCACCCACGACGTAGATGTTCGCCCACTGCGTGCTGTCGATGCGCCTGTGCTGTGCGTCGATCGCCGGATCGAGTGTCGGAGTCGAGACCATGTGCGAACGTCGCCCGAGGGGGCGCTTGGCCGTAGTTTGCCGGACCGGGCTTAACGGGTTTATAATAGTGATCTATACGGATATATACGGCTACGTTGGGGTCCAGTGGCTACCCGATCGTGAGGACGGTGGAAAACCCGCGGCGTTACTCGACGGCGACGGCGTTGACCTGCCCGTCCTGACCGGGGCGGGAGGTGACACGCGCCTGGCCTTCCGAGGTGTCGATGATGGCGCCCTTGGTGATGATGTTCCGGCGGGCGTAGTTGGGGTTCGAAGGGTTCTCGACGACGTTCTCGATGGTCGCCTCGTGGGTCGTCGCCCCGTCGGCGACGCTCGCGATGTCGGTGGTGACAGCGCGGATCTTCTGGGTGTTGCCCCGGGAGTCGACGACCTTCAGTTTCGGCTCGCCGACCTGGGTCTCGGTGGACTCCGTGCCCAGTTCGTGTTTCTTCTTCTTGTGGTTGGGCCGCCGTCGGCCGCCCGTCCGCTTGCGTGGGGAGCGTCCCTGGTCTTTCATACCTCAGAGATAACCCAGGGTGCACTTGAACCGTTCGATGCCGACTCGGGACCGTAACGGTTAGGCCCGGGCCGGTCCCCGGAGGGAACGATGAGTCTGAAGACGGCCGTCGCCGCCCCGTTCCGACAGCGGGGCACCGACCGGATGGGCGAAAGCGAGTTCGTCGTCGCCCTCTCGCTGGACCGGGACTGGTTCTCGCCGGACCAGGCCAAGACGCTGGTCGACGTGGCCGAGGGCGAGGGGTTCGTCGCCCGGGACGGCGACGACCTCGTCGTCGGGTTCGATCCGGGCGATGTCGACATCCCGGACGGGTTCGTCCCCTCCGAGGACGTGCTCCAGTCCCGGTCGACGTTCGAGCGGTTGCTCGATGCGGTCGTCTCGACGGGTGTCGAGAAGCGGATGGCCGTCGGCGAGATCAACGCGCTCCAGTCCGAGATCGGCGTGACCCTGGAGACGGCGGCGGTCCTGTACGCCCGCCGCGAGGGGATCGATGTCACCGAACTGGCGACACGGGTCCGGGAGGACCTCTGATGGTCGAGGATCGCGTCACCGACGGCAAGCGGATCGGACAGCTCCTGGCCTCGGAACTCACTGGCCTCGACCGTGGGCCGCTGGGCTCGGTGTCGGTCGTCGACGCCGACCCCGATGTCGAACCGACACCCGAGGGTGCGCTCGCCTACCGGCTCACCGCCGGCGAGGCGTCCGTCGGGACGGTCAGTGTGACACCCTCGACGGCGCGCCTGGAGCTTGTGACGACGGTCGACCCGGAACTGCCCGACTACGCCGCCGTCACGGTCGAACAGACCGATTCCGGCACCGTCCTGATCGCACACAGCGGCGCCGCTGTCAAGCAGCTGGTCGACGTGATCGCGGCGACACTGAGGTCCGATTAGGCACGCCCCGGCTCGGCGAGCACCTGTGAGGTCCAGGCGACGAAGCCGGTCAGCACGAGCGCGGAGCCGACGAACGCGAGTCCGGCCGCCGCGAGGACGACCGGCAGCGCGAACCCGATCGGTTGCCCGAGCGCCATCACGATCGGGGCGACGACGATACAGAGCGCACCGGCGGCGACCGCCTGTCGCTGTCTGCGTGTGAGATCGATCCCGAACTGGAACCGACTTCCGGTCGGTTCCGGTGCCGCCAGTCCCAGGCAAAACAGCGGCACGGCGACGAACACGAGCGTCGCAGCGACGGCGTTGGCCCACAGCGCCAGGCGACCGGCCGTCGGCGCTACCGAGAGTCCGGCACCGAGACACAGCAGTACGAAACCGCCCACGAGCCCGACCGGGCGGAGCCGCGGGTTCTCGATCGCCTCCCCGAGATCCGGGAGCGTGTCGGCAACGTGGCCGATGTCCAGAGGACGGTTCATGGGTAAGCTGTTCAGGCAATCTCACATATAGCCGCCCCTCTAGTTATCAGTGTTGATAGCGGCCGGAGAGGGAAACGTTTGTACCCCCACCTCGCGCGAGCGTAGGTATGCAGTTCTTCGACCGCCTCGCCGACCGCATCGACGCCGTCGACAGCGTGGTGTCGGTGGGACTGGACCCCGACCCGGACCGACTCCCCGACGCCGTCGCCGACGCGGACCTCCCGCGGTTCCAGTTCAACCGCCGGATCATCGACGCCACCCACGAACACGCAGCCTGTTACAAACCCAACGCCGCCTTCTACGAGGACGCAGACGGCTGGCGCGCGCTCCGGGAGACCATCGCCTACGCACACGGCAAGGACGTGCCGGTCCTGCTGGACGCCAAACGGGGCGATATCGGCAACACCGCCCGCCAGTACGCCCGTATTCTGGACGACGACGAGGGGCCTGCCGCCGACGCCATCACTGTCAACCCGTTCCTCGGACGGGACTCCCTGGAGCCGTTCCTCCAGCGCGAGGACAAGGGCGTGTTCGTCCTCGGTCGGACCTCAAACCCCGGCGGCGCGGACCTCCAGAACCTCGAACTGGCGTCGGGGGAACCGCTGTACGAACGGGTCGTCCACCTGGCGGACCTCTGGAACGACAACGGCAACGTCGGCCTCGTCGTGGGCGCGACCGCGCCCGAAGAACTGGAGTCGATCCGCGAACTCGTCCCGGACATCCCGTTTCTCGTCCCTGGCGTCGGCGCGCAGGGCGGCGACGCCGAGGCGGCCGTCGAACACGGACTGGCCGACGGCGTCGGCCTCGTCAACTCCTCGCGGGGGATCATCTTCGCCGGCGAGGAGGCCGCCGACCGCGGGAACGAGGCGGCGTTCTTCGACGCGGCCGGACAGGCGGCGAAGCGACTCAGCGGCCGACTGAACCAGTACCGCTAGAACCGGTAGGTGTCGACGCCGTCGGGCATGTTCTCGGGGTCGACCCGATCGCCGGGACCGCCGACCTCGCCAGCACACTCGACACACAGCCCCGTCTCGCGGTCCCAGTGGCGATCACAGACGAGTCGGCCACAGCGATCACAGATGTGCTCGACGTTCGGTCGCTCGCAGAGCTCGCAGAGACCGGCGACGCTCATGCGAAGGTGTAGCACGCCGAGGGGCTTGAACCCTCTGGCGAGTCGACAGGCGAGACGCTTACGGTGCTCTGGACCGAACGCCCACGCGTGCAGTACGACCGGCTTATCACGGGTGTCGCTGCGGTGTTCGCCGTCCTGACTGGCGTGCTCACGGTGGTAGGGGTCCTCGTGAATCCGGCGGTGCTCTTCCTGGCGCTGATGTTCGGCGCGTCGACGTACTTCATGTACTACCACGCCAGCGGCAAACTGGCCGCCGGCGTCTACGAGCGCGTCGAACGGCGGGCCGCCGACGGCGGCCGGCGAAACGGCGCCCGACGGGGCGGCTTCGGCGCCGAACCCCGCGAGGAGTGGACCGGGCCGCGGGAGGGACGGAGCGTCCGCGATGTCGCCCAGGAAGCCCGGCGCCGGGCCAGGAACGGGGGTCGGCGACAGCGCCGGCAGCGACAGCAACAGGCCGGTCGACAGCGACAACGTGCACGGCGGGCCCGTCAGACCGACGGCCCCAGTGTCGCGGAGGCGTACAAGCGACTGGACCTCGAACAGGGCGCCGACGAGAGCGCGGTCAAGGCGGCCTACCGCGAGAAGGTCAAGGAGGTCCACCCGGACACCGACTCCGGCACCGAGCGGGAGTTCAAACAGGTCAAGGCGGCCTACGAGCGGCTGACCGACGACTGACATCGCAACGGGGAAACCCGTCCACTACGGAGGGGGAGCCATGTCGTCCGAGACGCCGCCGCTTGCGGTCGATATCGACGGGACGCTGACCGACGACCAGCGCGCGCTCGATCCGCGGGTGATCCCGGTGCTCCGGCACTGGCCCGAGCGAGTCGTCGTCGCCACCGGCAAGGCGATGCCGTTCCCGATCGCACTGTGTGAGTTCCTGGGGATCGGACGGACCGTGATCGCCGAGAACGGCGGCGTGGTCTTCGTCGAGGCGACCGATTCGCTGGAACTGGTCGGCGACAAGGACGCAGCCGACGCCGTGGCGGCCGCCTACCGCGACCGGGGGTACGACCTCGGGTTCGGCGCGGTCGACCTCGCCAACCGCTGGCGCGAGACCGAGGTCGTCGTCCAGATCGACCAGCCCGTCGCGCCCCTGGAGGCGCTGGCCGAGGAACACGGCCTAGTCGTCCTCGATACCGGCTACGCCTACCACGTCACCGATCCCAGCGCGGACAAGGGGACCGGGCTCGACGCGGTCTGTGCACACCTGGACCGCGAGCCCAGCGAATTCCTGGCCGTCGGCGACTCGGAGAACGACGCCCAACTGTTCGACGTTGCCGGGGAGTCCGTCGCAGTGTCGAACGCCGACGCGACAGCCCGCGAACGGGCCGACCGGATCACCGAGGCGAGCTACGCCGACGGCTTCCTCGAGGCGGTCGCGCCCTATCGGGAGTAAGCCCCTGTCGGCGGGCCACGTGGCGGTTCCGGGCTAGCCGATCGGCGAGGCGGCGTGAGCTTCAATGACCTAGTATTCTCCTGTCGGAATTAGAACAACCCTCTTATAGGCCGACCGACTCCGCCTCGGTAATGGCTATCAACCAGTCCACGACCGCCGACGCGTACCGCTGTCCCGATTGCCACGGCGAGATCACGTTCGCCGACGGCACGTGGGGCTGTACCGACTGCACCTACGTTCCGCGACACAGCGCCGACTGACCGAACTGTCGGACGAGCTACTGTGCGTGTTAGACCCATCCCCACCGCTCAATAGCAGGTAGCGGCTCCAAAACCCGGGGAAGGCTTTTATCTCGCCCCCCGCTACGATCGCGCATGAGCCCCGACCGGGCCGTCCTCGAACGCGCGCTTGACCGCGGCGAGGAGGAGGGCGGCAGCGTCGAGTTCAAGGAGCGGCTCACGGAGAATCTCCACCTCTCGGAGGGACGCCTGGAGTCGCTGGCCGCCCAGTTGCGACACCGCGTCCTCTCGGGTGACGGCGAGGCGACCTACGTCGTCGGCGTCACGGACGACGGCGGCCTCGCCGGGATCTCACCGACCGAGTTCTCCGAGTCCATGGACGTGTTGAGTCTGCTGGCCGAGGAGGCCGGCGCCCACATCGAGGAGGTCCAGACGTGGGGTGTCGACGGCGTCGCCGAGGAGACGCCAGCGGCGACCGACGACGCGGACGCTCCCGATGGGATCGTCGGCGTCGCCACTATCCGCGAGGGCGCAGTCCTCGAAGACGACGACCACATCGTCGTCGGTACCGCGGGCCACGTCGACCACGGCAAGTCCACGCTCGTCGGGTCGCTGGTCACGGGCGAAGCCGACGACGGCGAGGGGACGACCCGCGGGTTCCTCGATGTCCAGCCCCACGAGGTCGAGCGGGGTCTCTCCGCGGACCTCTCGTACGGCGTCTACGGCTTCGACGACGACGGGCCGGTCCGGATGGACAACCCCCACCGGAAGACCGACCGGGCCCGCGTCGTCGAGGAGTCGGACCGGCTGGTGAGCTTCGTCGACACCGTCGGCCACGAGCCCTGGCTCCGGACGACGATCCGCGGACTGGTCGGCCA
The DNA here is from genome assembly GCF_030127105.1 of Haloarcula pelagica. Taxonomy (NCBI): domain Archaea; kingdom Methanobacteriati; phylum Methanobacteriota; class Halobacteria; order Halobacteriales; family Haloarculaceae; genus Haloarcula; species Haloarcula pelagica. The sequence goes on from NZ_CP126161.1 coordinate 2,722,949, forward strand.
GAAACTCGACTACGGCCTGCTGACGGTCGCGGCCGACGACGGCGTGACCGACACGACTCGCGAGCATCTGGGTATCCTGCTGGCGACGGATCTCCCGACAATCGTCGCGATCACGAAGGCCGACATCGTCACCGAGGAGCGCGCCGCCGAGGTCGAACGCGAGGTCGAACGGGCGCTGCGGGAGGTCGACAAGACGCCCCTTCGGGTCGACCGCCACGGCGTCCGGGCGGCGATCGAGGAGATCTCCGAGACCGTCGTCCCGGTCCTGACGACCAGCGCGGTCACCCAGGCGGGGTTGGACGACCTCGACGCGATGTTCGAGGCGCTCCCGAAGACCACCGGCGAGGTCGGCGAGTTCCGGATGTACATCGACCGGACCTACAACGTCCAGGGCGTCGGCGCGGTCGCCTCGGGCACGATCAAGGCCGGCGAGGTCGAGGCCGGCGACGAACTCCTCTTGGGCCCGATGCAGGACGGGGCCTTCCGCGAGGTCGAAGTCCGCTCGATCGAGATGCACTACCACCGCGTCGACGAGGCCAAGGCCGGCCGCATCGTCGGCATCGCGCTGAAAGGCGTCCGCGAAGCCGACATCGAGCGCGGGATGGTCCTCCTGCCCCGCGACGCCGACCCGACACCGGTCCGGGAGTTCGAGGCCGAGGTGATGGTGTTGAACCACCCGACCCGGATCGGCGACGGCTACGAGCCGGTGATCCACCTCGAAACGATCAGCGAGGCCGGCGTCTTCCACCCCGAGGGCGGCCAGTTGCTCCCCGGCGACGCCGGCCAGACGCGCGTCCGGTTCAAGTTCCGTTCGTATCTGGTCGAGGAGGGCCAGAAGTTCGTCTTCCGCGAGGGCCGCTCGAAGGGCGTCGGGACCGTCACGGACGTGACGCCGGCGGAGTAGTCAGCCGTCAAAGAGCGCGTGGAGGACGCGCGATTCGGCCTTCCGGAGGTGTTCTGCGGCCGTACTCGGTGCACAGTCGAGCGCGTCGGCGACGGCCTCGTGGGTCGCCGTCCGCGGGATGTCGTAGTACCCCAGCGACAGCGCCGCCTCGACGGCCTCGCGCTGGCGGTCGCTGAGGCGCGTCTCGACGGTCGCCGCCAGCCGATCGAGCCCCCCCGATCTGCTCGATCGTCACGTCGATCGGGTCCGGGACGGTGTCGACGGCGGCCTGGAGCGCCTCGTCGGGGCCGAACAGCGAGAACGCCACCGTCCCGTCGGGGTCGTACTCGACAGGGGGGGACGGCGACCAGCGGGCTGGCGGTCACCGGGCCGAACAGGTCCCGCAGCGACTCCGTCGTCGCGTCCTGAACGTAGGCGTAGAACGCATCCTCGTCCGCTCGGACGGTCTCGAAGTCGACGACCTGTGGAACTTCGTCGACCCGGGACACGAACGCGTCGTGGTCGCCGACGACGTAGTGGAGGATGCCGAAGGCTTCGCCCGTGAAGTTCCACTGCAGCGCCGTCGCCCGCTCGACGAACGGGGCGTTCGTCAGCAGGTCGTACATCGGGTGGACGGCGGCTTCGTCGCCGGCCGCGGTGATCCGGACCCGGACGTGTCGCATGGTCGCGTGTCTCGGACTGTCGGTATAAACCCACCAGACGACTCCGGCAGTACCGACTGATGAGTGCCGGGCGAACGGTCTGGTATGCGCGTGTTCGTCACCGGCAGCACCGGCGTGATCGGTCACCGACTCGTGGAGACGCTAGCCGCCCGGGGCCACGACCCCGTCGGACTCGTCCGTGACGACACTGGCGCAGCGACGGTCCGTGAGGCTGGTGGGCGTCCGGTTCGGGGCGACGTGTTGGACGAACCGACGCTCCGGACGGCGATGCCCGACACCGTCGACGCCGCCGTCCACGCGGCGACGAAGCTCCCGACCGACCCGCGCCCGAGTGACGCGGACTGGGCCCTGAACGACCGGGTTCGCCGCGAGGGCGCCCGGAACCTGGTCGCTGCGGCGACCGACGCCGGCGTCGAGCAGGTGCTGTTTCCCAGCGTCGTCTGGCTCGCTCGCCAACCCGACGGGTCGGCGTTCGACGCCACCGACGAGCGCCACCCGACACGGCCCACCCAGTCGGCGGCCGATGTCGAGGACTTCCTGGCCGAAGCGAGCACGGCCCGGGGGTTCGACGCCACGGTCCTCCGTCTCGGGTATCTCTACGCCCACGACTCGGCACACCTCCGTCAGTTCGCCGACGGCCTCCTCGACGGGGACGTACCGATCGTCGGCCGGGGGCTGCTCGGCCGCCGTGACGCACGCCTCTCGATGCTCCACGCTGCCGACGCGGCGACCGCGTTCACGGCGGCCATCGAGAGCGCGCTCGCCGGTACGTACCACGTCGTCGACGACGAACCGGTCACGCTCGCAGCCGTTCTCCGGGCGCTGGCCGAGCGGCTGGACGCTTCGGAACCGGGACGGGTCCCGGCGTGGCTCGCTCGCTGGATCGTCGGTACGGAGACGGTCCGGCTGCTGTCCCGGCCGATGCCGACGACCGCTTCCCGGTTCCGTGACGCGACCGACTGGGCGCCCCGGTATCCGACGTATCGGGCGGGGCTCGACCAGGTCGTCGCGGAGTGGGAGACACAGCAGCAGTTCGGGACGGCCGCCCGGGCCGGAACCGCGGACTGAACCGTGAGCCATCCTCCCGGCGAATCGTCGCCGTCAGCACTGGAAACCCGGTCGTGTGGCCCGTTCGCAGCAGCCACCCGTGCTCAGTTAGGTATCGGCTATTTTACCGTCGCTACCGAATCGTCGGCCGACTAGCATGGATATTCTCCTCTTCGGGGCCACGGGCCGGGCCGGGAGCCGCTTTCTCGAACGCGCCCTGGCTGACGAACACCGCGTGACCGCTTTCGTCCGGGATTCGTCCGGTCTCCCGACCGGTGTGTCCACCATCGAGGGCGATGTCACGGACCCGGAGGCCGTCGCTGCCACAGTCCCCGGCCACGACGCTGTCGTCAGTGCCGTCGGGCCGGCCGACAGCGACGACACCGCCGTTCTGACCGAGGGTGTCGCGAACATCGTCGACGCCATGGAAACGACCGGGGTCGACAGGCTCGTCGCCGTCGGCGCCGCCGGAATCCTCCAGGCGACGCCACAGCATCTCCGACTCGACACGCCGGAGTTTCCGATCCGGTTCCGGGATGTCGCAGCCGCCCACCGGTCCGCCTACGGAACGATCCGGGCCTCCGGGCTGAACTGGACGCTGGTCTGTCCGCCGGTCATGCCCGACGGCGGGCCCACGAACTACTACCGGACGACGACGGCGTACCTGCCCGACGGCGGGCAGTCGGTGTCGTCGGGCGACGTGGCCGCGTGTGTCTACGACGTGCTGGCCGAGGACAGCCACCACGGTGAGCGGGTCGGAATCGCCTACTGAGTGGCGATACCGAAACTCTCGGCGAGGACGGACTCGCTCGTCGTCCCCACTACGTGCGTGTCGCCGCCGACCACGTCGATCGTCACCTGTGCGGGAGCGAACACCCCGACGGGCAACTCGGTGAAGTCCCAGTCGACAGCCTCGAACACGCCGCCCAGCGGGCGACCGTACTCGCCGGCGGCGACGGAAGCGACCTCGTCGAACCGGTCGAACGACTCGTCGACCGTCAGATGGACTTTTGCGCCGTAGGCCAGCGCGTCGGTCGTCCGGGCCATCGCCGTCTCCTCGTCACCGGCGACCGGCGCCACCGGTGCGCTCGCGTTCGCCGACAGCACGGAGACGGGATCGAAGCCCAGTTCCGAGAGCCGGAACACGGCGAGTTCGGCCGCTCGGGCGGCCGCGACGACGCTCCCCGTGACACTCGCGGTCGCGAACGTCGGCAGGAAGACGGCCGTCTCGGGGACGCCGGTCCGCTCGGCGACGGCCTCGGCGACGCTCTCGTCGGGCAGTTCGTCGGCCTCGACGGCCAGCACGGCGAAGTCGGCCGCCTCGCGATACCCCACCCGTTCGAAGATGTCCTCCTCGGCGACCAGCGCGCGGGCCGGACCGCTGCCCAGCCCCTCGAACTCCGCCGTCGAGAGCTCCCAGCCGCCCTTCTGTGCACACAAAAGCGCCAGTGCCGGATGGTCCGTCGACAGCTCGACGTGTGTCAGGGGCGCGTCGGCGACGGTCCCCATGGTCGACTGGACCGTCGCCAGGCCCGCGGTCTGAATCTCCGCCAGCAAGAGCCCGGCCTCGACGGCACCGGGCACCTCGACACCGAAGTCCAGTACTGCGGCGTCGCCCTCCAAGGCGTGTACGTCGATCGTCAGCTCCTCGGCGAAGTCGATGGCCTCGTCGATGAGTTCGGTGGCCATCCGGTTGAGACTCTCCATGCCGCCAGCCTCGCGGGGGACGGGTAAACAGCTTCCCCTCTCGACGCCGTCAGTCGGCGACGACAAGCTCCGCGGGGCGTTCCTCGACGGGGACGATCTCGCCGTCGGTGGCACCGACGGGAACGATTTCGCTTCCGGGTGCAGGTCGGAGTTGCGGTTTCAGGTCTGTGTCGGTCATCGTCTCCCACGCGGAGAGACGCCGCCGCTCGGGGTAAACCCCGACAACCGTTCTCATGCCCCGGGAACGGCGACCGTCACTCCTCGCTGTCGCTCCGGGCTTCGCGGCCCAACTCCTGTTCGACGGCGTCGACCTTCTCGCTTGCCCGCTGGTCGACGCCCCGCTTGTCGTCGATCTTCAGGAACGTCTCGACGCGGTCGGACTGTGCGCCGACGGCCTCGTGGGCGGCGTGTGCGGCCGCGAACAGCTCCGCGCTGTCGTCGGCCTCGATGATCGTCCCCATCGGCGTCGTCTCGTAGGTCACGTCGAAGTCGTCCAACGCCGCGACGGCGTCGGCGACGTACGGCGCCATGCTCTCTTCGACGACCGGTGCGACCGAGAGGAACCCGATGCAGGTCATATCGGCGAGTCGGGCGCCGTCGGCCTAACGCTGTTGTTCCGTCACTTGGGTCGCTCGACGCCGAGATACGTCTCGTGGGCCTTCCGGACCCGTGCCGGCGAGCGGTACCCCCACCACTCGGCGAACAGCGTCGCGCCGATGAACAGCGCGACGAACACCGCTGCGACCCCCGTCGAGTCCGTCGCGTCGAGCGTATCGAGCGTGCGATGGAACCAGAACAGGTCCACCCAGGGCGATGTCCCGTGGAGCTCTCTGAGTTGCTCGGTCGCGACGGGACTGATCCAGTGGAGGTCCGGGAGCATCGCCCACCCACCGCCGACGAGTGTCAGCGTCCGCGGATACCACGAGGCCGGGACCAACAGCGCGACCACGAGCGTGGTCGCCGCGGCCCCGAACGCGAAGTGGGCGATAGCCATGGACATACAGCGTCGTATGCTCGGCGCGGAGATAAGGGTTCAGACGACCGACGCGACTCGCTGTGCTCGTCGGTTGGCGTCGACAGAAATGCGCTGGCTGGGATTTGAACCCAGGTTGTGACCATGGCAAGGTCACGTGATACCACTACACTACCAGCGCGCACTGCGCCTCTCTGCATCCCAATCTGGCGAGGGTGATAGTAAAAAGCCTTCCGTTTCGCGGGGGAAATCGTGGGGAGTGAGGACATTCGTCTCTCCCTGTGCCGTCCGGATCGTGCGGGTCGATCACGCAGATCGGACTTTCGGAAGCGGCAAGCAACGTGACACCAATTCGTGAGCAAACGGCGTCGATGGACCATGTGAACGCGTCTCAACGCGCGCGTGAAGCGGGGTCTTTTTAAGCCCGGGAAGGAGACGTATCGGCACAGTCTAGTGGCGCGACGTGGAAGCGTCACGGCATGACGACCAGCGTGCTCGTGCCGTCTTCGCTCACACGCGAAGCCGAGGACAAACGCGAGGCGACTCGCAAGCTCGGATACGTGGCCCGCGCGGCCACGGTCTTCCGGGTCGATCGGCTGACCGTCTTCCCCGACCCCGACGGGGCGGGGAAGTTCGAAGACGGGTTCGTCGAAACCGTGTTGCGGTACGCCGCGACGCCGCCACACCTCCGAAAGGAGATGTGGGGCAAGCGGGGCGAACTGGAGTACGTCGGCGTCCTGCCGCCGCTCCGCGTGCGTTCACAGACCGGCTCCGGATCCGAGGGTTCGGGGTCGTTAAGACAGGGAATCGTGACCGAGGTCGGAGCTGATGGGCGCGTACGGGTCAATTGCGGACTGCAACACCCGATCTCCCTCCCCGTTCCAGACGGACTGGACGTGGGCAAGGGGGAGCGCGTGACCGTCAGGGTCTCTTCGCGACGGCCGGTCCGGGCGAAACTCGTCGACGCCCCCACCACAGGGTTCGATGTCGTTTCCGCGGACCTCGATACGGCACTCTCGCGTGACGACGCCGGGCTCACCATCGCGTCATCGCGATACGGTGAGCCGGTCTCGACGGCGCGGCTCGGCCAGGTGGTCGAGCGCCGCGACGCCGCGGGCGGCATGACAGTCGCCTTCGGCGCACCCGAGCGCGGGTTACCGTCGATACTCGACGTGGACCCGGACGCCGCCGGGAGAGACCAGCGAGACGACGACCCAACAGGGTTCGACCTCTGGCTGAATACGGTTCCGAACCAGGGCAGCGAGGTCGTGCGAACGGAAGAAGCACTGTTCGCCTCCCTCGCCTGTCTAACCCTCACGGAGTAAACGAATGCCACAACCAAGCAGACCACGCAAGGGCTCGATGGGCTTTGGCCCGCGCAAGCGCTCGACGAGCGAGACGCCTCGCTTCAACAGCTGGCCCGACGACGACGGCCAGCCGGGCGTCCAGGGGTTCGCCGGCTACAAGGCGGGCATGACACACGTCGTGCTCGTCAACGACGAACCCAACTCCCCCCGCGAGGGGATGGAGGAGACCGTCCCGGTGACGGTCGTCGAGACGCCGCCGATGCGCGCTGTCGCCCTGCGAGCCTACGAAGACACGCCGTACGGGAAGCGTCCGCTGACGGAGGTCTGGACGGATGAGTTCCACGGGGAACTCGACCGCACACTGGACCTGCCGGAGGACCACGACCCGGACGCTGCAGAGGAACAGGTACGAGACGCACTCGAGGCCGGTGACCTGGGCGATATCCGACTGATCACCCACACCGTCCCCGACGATGTCCCGAACGTCCCGAAGAAAAAGCCCGACGTGATGGAGACTCGCGTCGGCGGCGGCTCCATCTCGGACCGCCTGGATCACGCGCTCGACCTCGTCGGAGACGGCGGCGAGCACTCGATGAACGACGTGTTCCGCGCCGGCGAGTACGCCGACGTCGGGGCCGTCACCACCGGGAAAGGGACCCAGGGTCCCGTCAAGCGCTGGGGCGTCCAGAAGCGGAAGGGCAAACACGCCCGGCAGGGCTGGCGCCGACGGATCGGTAACCTCGGTCCGTGGAACCCGTCCCGCGTGCGCTCGACGGTCCCCCAGCAGGGCCAGACCGGCTACCACCAGCGCACCGAACTGAACAAGCGTGTCATCGACATCGGCGAAGGGGACGACCCCAGCGTCGACGGCGGGTTCGTCAACTACGGCGAGGTCGACGGTCACTACACGCTCGTGAAGGGCTCGGTGCCCGGTCCGGACAAGCGACTGGTTCGCTTCCGGCCCGCAGTGCGACCGAACGACCAGCCGCGCCTCGACCCCGAGGTGCGCTACGTCTCCACGGAATCGAACCAGGGATAATCTATGCAGGTAACAGTACACGACCTGGACGGCGACGCCGACGGTGAGGTCGATCTGCCGGCTGTCTTCGAGACGCCGGTCCGGACAGACCTCATCCAGAAGGCAGTACGCGCCGCACAGGCCAACCGGAAACAGGACTACGGCGCCGACGAGTACGCTGGCCTCCGCACGCCGGCCGAGTCGTTCGGTAGCGGCCGCGGCCAGGCACACGTCCCCAAACAGGACGGCCGTGCCCGCCGCGTCCCGCAGGCGGTCAAGGGCCGTTCGGCCCACCCGCCCAAGTCCGAGAAGGACCGCTCGATCGACATCAACGACAAGGAGCGCCAGCTCGCCGTTCGCTCGGCGCTGGCAGCGACCACCGACGCCGAACTCGTCGCCGAGCGCGGCCACGAGTTCGACCGCGACGAGGTGCCCGTCGTCGTCTCCGACGACTTCGAGGACCTCGTCAAGACCCAGGAGGTCGTCTCCCTGCTCGAAGCGCTCGACATCCACGCGGACATCGAGCGCGCGGACGAGACCAAGATCAAGGCCGGACAGGGGAAGATGCGCGGCCGGAAGTACCGCCGCCCCTCTTCGATCCTGTTCGTGACCAGCGAGGAACCGTCGACGGCCGCCCGCAACCTCGCGGGTGTCGACGTGGCGACGGCCGCCGAGGTCAACACGGAAGACCTCGCGCCCGGCGCAGCGCCCGGTCGGCTGACGGTCTTTACCGAGTCCGCACTCGCGGAGGTGGCCGACAGATGAGCTGGGACGTTATCAAGTTCCCCCACGTCACCGAGAAGGCCATGAACGACATGGACTTCCAGAACAAGCTCCAGTTCGTCGTCGACTCCTCGGCTACCAAGACGGATGTCATCGACGCCGTCGAGGACCAGTACGAGGTCGAAGTCGTCGACGTGAACACACAGAACACGATGGACGGCGAGAAGAAGGCCGTCGTTCGCCTCTCCGAGGACGACGACGCCCAGGAAGTCGCCTCCAGAATCGGGGTGTTCTAACCATGGGACGACGAATCCAGGGACAACGACGCGGCCGCGGGACCTCGACGTTCCGAGCGCCCTCGCACCGCTACAAGGCCGATCTCCAGCACCGTAAAGTCGAAGACGGCGACGTTATCGCCGGCACGGTCGTGGACATCGAACACGACCCCGCACGCTCGGCGCCCGTCGCGGCCGTCGAGTTCGAGGACGGCGACCGCCGCCTCGTCCTCGCGCCGGAAGGCGTCGGCGTGGGCGACGAACTGCAGGTCGGCGTCAGCGCCGAGATCGCCCCCGGGAACACGCTCCCGCTCGCGGAGATCCCCGAGGGCGTTCCGGTCTGTAACGTCGAGTCCAGCCCCGGCGACGGCGGGCGCTTCGCCCGCGCGTCGGGTGTCAACGCGACGCTTCTGACCCACGACCGCTCGGTCGCGGTCGTCAAACTCCCCTCCGGGGAGATGAAACGGCTCGATCCGCAGTGCCGTGCCACCGTCGGCGTCGTCGCCGGCGGCGGCCGGACTGACAAGCCGATGGTCAAGGCCGGCAACAAGTATCACAAGATGAAAGCCCGCGGGACCAAGTGGCCGAACGTCCGCGGTGTGGCGATGAACGCCGTCGACCACCCCTTCGGTGGCGGTGGCCGCCAACACCCCGGCAAGCCCAAGTCCGTCTCGCGCGACACGCCGCCGGGCCGTAAAGTCGGGGACATCGCCTCGAAGCGGACCGGCCGAGGTGGAAACGAATGAGTTCGGAGTATCAAATCGGCCACGAGGGTGAGTTCACCTATCGCGGCCACACGCTCGACGAGCTACAGGAGATGGAGCTCGAAGAAGTCGCGGAACTGCTGCCCGCACGCCAGCGGCGAACTATCGAACGCGGCCTGACCGAGGAAAAGCAGAAGCTCCTCGAGAAGGCGCGCGAGGCCGAAGAGGAGGCAACGGCGAACAACCCGATCCGCACGCACCTGCGGGACATGCCGATCGTCCCCGTGATGGTCGGGCTGACCTTCGCCGTCCACAACGGCCAGAGCTTCGAGCGAGTCACCGTCGAGCCGGAGATGCTCGGCCACTACCTCGGTGAGTTCCAGCTCACCCGCACCGATGTCGAACACGGGCAGGCCGGGATCGGGGCGACACGCTCCTCGAAGTTCGTACCGCTCAAGTAATCATGGGAATCAGCTACTCAGTCGACGCCGACCCGGACACCACCGCGAAAGCAATGCTCCGGGAGCGGCAGATGAGCCACAAGCACAGCAAGGCCATCGCCCGGGAGATCAAGGGCAAGACGGCCGGCGAGGCTGTCGAGTACCTCGAAGCAGTCATCGAGGGCGACCAGCCCGTCCCGTTCAAACAGCACAACTCGGGCGTCGGCCACAAGTCGAAGGTCGACGGCTGGGACGCCGGTCGCTTCCCGCAGAAGGCAAGCGACGCGTTCCTCGACCTGCTCGAAAACGCCGTCGGCAACGCCGACCACCAGGGCTTCGACGGCGAGTCGATGCGGATCATGCACGTTGCCGCCCACAAGGTCGGCGAACAGCAGGGCCGCAAACCCCGCGCGATGGGGCGTGCGAGCGCCTGGAACACGCCACAGGTCGATGTCGAACTCGTCTTAGAGGAGGTCGAAGAATAATGGCCGACGAACAGCAGTTCATCGAGGACGGCCTCCAGCGGACCCAGATCGACGAGTTCTTCTCGGAGGAGCTGGGCCGTGCCGGCTACGGCGGCATGGATGTCGCCAAGACGCCGATGGGGACCCAGATCGTCCTCAAAGCCGAGAAGCCGGGTATGGTCATCGGCAAGGGCGGGAAGAACATCCGGAAGATCACGACCGAACTCGAAGATCGGTTCAACCTCGACGACCCGCAGATCGACGTGCAGGAAGTCGAGGAGCCGGACCTCAACGCCCGCATCGTCGCGGACCGACTCGCCAACGCGCTCGAACGCGGCTGGTACTTCCGGAAGGCCGGTCACACCACGATCGACCGGATCATGGAAGCGGGCGCGCTGGGTGCCGAGATCGTCCTCTCGGGGAAGGTCACGGGCGCCCGCTCGCGCGTGGAGAAGTTCAACCGCGGCTACGTCAAGCACAACGGCGAACCCGCAGAGGAGATCGTCGACTCCGGCGTCGGCGTCGCGGTGATGAAGCTGGGCACCATCGGTGTCCGGGTCAAGATCATCCCGCCGAACGCCCAGCTCCCCGACGACTTCGAGATCTACGAGGATGTCGAGGTCGAGGACTACGTCGCCGAGACCGAGGGCGAGTCCGTCGAGGAACTCCTCGAAGGCGAGCCCGAGGACGCCGACGAGGCCGAGACCACCGAGGTCGGCCACGACGAACCCGACGAGGCCGGTGACGACGCTGAGGAAGTCGTCGAGGAGGAGATTGTCGAAGAAGATGTCGATGTCCCCACCGACGACGATGTCGAGGACATCGATGTCGACGAACTCGACGCCGCCGTCGACGAGGAACTCGACGAGGAGACCGAGGCGGAAGCCGAGGAACTGATGGACGAGATGGACGAGGAGGCTGACGACGAATGACCGTCCTGCACGTCACCGAGATCCGCGACATGACTCCCGCCGAGCGGGAGTCAGAGCTCGATGACCTCAAGACGGAACTGCTGAACTCCCGGGCCGTCCAGGCCGCGGGTGGCGCGCCGGACAACCCGGGGCGCATCAAGGAACTGAAGAAGGCCATCGCGCGCATCAAGACGGTGCAGCGCGAAGAAGGCGACCTTCAGGAGAGCGAATAATGCCACTGACACCCGAGACGCTCCCACGACACGAACTCGTCGGCCTCGAAGTCGAGGTCGTCGCGGCGTCCAATCCGGACGCCGTCGGTATCAGCGGCAGCGTCGTCATGGAGACGACGAAGCTGTTGACTATCGAGGACGCGGGCGCAGACCGGGTGTGGCACGTGCCGAAGGACGCGGCGACGTTCCGGTTCACGCTCGACGACGACTCGCGAACGCGAGTCCGGGTCGAGGGCGACCGACTGATCGCCCGTCCCGCTCGCCGCACAGAGACTACAGGAGATTCACAATGGCGCTAGGACTGAACGTACAGGAACCGGAGGAGACCTGTACCGACCAGAACTGTCCGTTCCACGGAGAGCTCTCCGTCCGCGGACAGACACTGAACGGTACAGTAGCCTCCACTGACATGGAGAAGACCGTCGTCGTCGAACGTGAGTACGACGTGAAGGTGCCCAAGTACGACCGCTTCATGAAGCGGCGTAGCCGGATTCCGGCACACGCACCCGAGTGTCTCGACCTCGCGGAGGGCGAGACGGTCACGATCGCAGAGTGTCGACCACTCTCGAAGACAAAGAGCCACGTCGTCGTCGGCGTGGTCGCAGACGAACAGGACGGTGACGACTGATGGAAGCACTGAACGCTGACGTGACACAGGGCCTCGAAAAGGGGTCGCTCATCACGTGTGCCGACAACACGGGCGCACGCGAGCTCAAGGTCATCTCGGTCCACGGCTACTCCGGGACCAAGAACCGCCACCCCAAGGCCGGCCTGGGCGACAAGATCACGGTCTCGGTCACCAAGGGGACGCCGGAGATGCGTCGCCAGGTGCTCGAAGCCGTGGTCATCCGCCAGCGCAAGCCGATCCGCCGACCGGACGGCACGCGCGTGAAGTTCCAGGACAACGCGGCCGTCATCGTCGACGAGAACGAGGACCCCCGCGGGACCGAGCTCAAGGGCCCGATCGCGCGTGAGGTCGCCGAACGATTCGGCAGTGTCGCCTCAGCGGCGACGATGATCGTATAGAACCATGAGCGAGAAACCAGACAAACAGCGAACGAGTCAACGACGCGCGCCGCTGCACGAGCGGCACAAACAGGTGCGGGCCACGCTGTCGGCCGACCTCCGCGAGGAGTACGGCCAGCGCAACGTCCGCGTCAACGCCGGTGACACGGTGGAAGTGCTGCGCGGCGACGACGCCGGCGAGGAGGGCGAAGTGCTGGACGTGGACCTGGCCGACGCGGTCATCCACGTCGAGGATGTCACCCTCGAAAAGACCGACGGCGAGGAAGTGCCGCGCCCGCTCGACACCTCGAACGTCCGGGTCACCGATCTGGACCTCGAAGACGACAGGCGGCAGGCGCGTCTCGAATCGGAGGACGATACAGCATGAGTAACCACCAGAAGCGCCTCTCGGTGCCAAACAGTTGGCCCGTAGAGCGCAAGACAGCGACGTTTACCGTCAAGGCCGGTGCCGGCCCGCACGGTGAGTCGGGGGTCCCCCTGCTCATCGTCCTGCGGGACGTGCTGGGCTACGCCGACAACCGCAAGGAAGCGCGCTACGCGCTCAACGAGGACAACGTCCTCATCAACGGCACGCCCGTCTCCGACGAGGAACGGCCCGTCGGGATGTTCGACATCCTGGCCTTCACCGAGCGAGACGAGTACTACCGCGTGTTCCCCGGCGAGGGCGGTCGGCTGGCGCTGACCGCGATCGACGGCGACGCGGCCGACTCCAAACTGGGCAAGATCGTCACCAAGAGCAACGTCTCCGGTGGCGCTGTCCAGCTTGGGCTCCACGACGGGCAGACGCTGCTCGTCGAGGACGGCGACGCCTACAACGGCGGCGACTCGATCGTCGTCGACAACGAGAGCAACGAGATCGTCGCCCACTTCGAGTACGAGGAGGGCGCGCTCGTCACCGCCGTCGACGGCGCCCACGCGGGCGAGATCGGGACGGTCGAGGAGATCCAGGTCACCCCTGGCTCCTCTCAGAACAACGTCCTCGTCGAGCAGGACGACGCTGGCTTCGAGACGGTCGAAGAGTACGTCGTCGTCATCGACGAGAACTTCACGAGCGACGACGACGGAGGTGACGACGAATGAGCTCCGAGAGCGAATCCTCGGGCTTCCACGAGATGCGCGAACCGCGCGTCGAGAAGGTCGTCGTCCACATGGGGATCGGCCACGGTGGCCGAGACCTGGCGAACGCCGAGGAGATCATCACGGAGATCACCGGCCAGACGCCCGTCCGAACGAAGGCAAAGCGGACCGTCGGCGAGTTCGACATCCGCGAGGGCGACCCCATCGGCGCGAAGGTCACGCTTCGCGACGACGACGCCCACGAGTTCCTGCAGACGGCGCTGCCGCTCGCGGAGCTCTCGGAAGCCCAGTTCGACGACACCGGGAACTTCAGCTTCGGTGTCGAGGAACACACGGAGTTCCCGAGCCAGGAGTACGACCCGAGTATCGGGATCTACGGGCTGGACGTGACGGTCAACCTCGTCCGCCCCGGCTACCGCGTCGCCAAGCGCGACAAGGCGTCGCGTTCGATCCCGTCGAACCATCGGCTCAACCCCGCGGACGCGACCGCGTTCGTCGAGTCGACCTTCGACGCTGAGGTGAGCGAATGAGCGAAAGTGAAACCACGGACGAGCCCGACGCCGAGGCCGACACGGAACGGACCGGCCAGCTCGAATCCTGCCAGCGCTGCGGGCGCGAGCAGGGGCTGGTCGGCAAGTACGACATCTGGCTGTGTCGCCAGTGCTTCCGCGAGATCTCGCGGGGAATGGGCTTCAAGAAGTTCAACTAACCATGACAGGTAACGACCCATTCGCCAGTGCGCTGTCGGCCATCGATAACGCCGAGAGCGTCGGCCATCTGGAACAGACAGTATCGCCCGCCTCGAACGAAATCGGCTCCGTCCTCGAGGTCTTCTACGACCGCGGGTACATCGACGGGTTCAGCTTCGTCGACGACGGCAAAGCCGGTGAGTTCGAGGTCGAACTGAAAGGCGCCATCAACGAATGTGGCCCGGTCAAGCCCCGCTACTCGGCTGGGGCCGACGAGTTCGAGAAGTGGGAGAAGCGGTTCCTCCCGGCCCGTGACTACGGGACACTCGTCGTCACGACGAGCCACGGCGTCATGAGCCACTACGAGGCCCGCGAAGCGGGCATCGGTGGCCAAGTAATCGCGTACGTCTACTAACAATGACACGAGTAGCACTGGAGATTCCGGAGGACGTGACCGCCGAGATGGACCATCTCGACCTCACCGTCGAGGGTCCAAACGGCAGCGTCACGCGACGGCTCTGGTACCCCGACATCGATGTCTCGGTCGACGGTGACGAGGTCGTCATCGCGTCCGAGGAAGCAGACGCGAAGACCAACTCGACGGTCGGGACCTTCGAGAGCCACATCGAGAACATGTTCCACGGCGTGACCGAGGGCTGGGAGTACGAGATGGAAGTCTTCTACTCTCACTTCCCGATGCAGGTCGACGTGGAGGGTGACGAAGTCGTCATCGAGAACTTCCTCGGCGAGAAGGCCGCCCGTCGCACGACGGTCCACGGCGACACCGAGGTCCAGATCGACGGCGAGGAACTCACCCTCTCTGGCCCCGACATCGAGGCCGTCGGCCAGACCGCCGCGGACATCGAACAGCTCACCCGCGTCAACGACAAGGACGTTCGGGTGTTCCAGGACGGGGTGTACATCACCCAGAAACCGAACCGAGGTGACGCCTGATGGCAGACAACCCCGACAACAAGAGCAGTGACGCCGACGCCAACGAGGAGGCGCTGACGCAGGGTGACGGCCCCGAGGCCGACATCGAGTCGGAGAAACCCCACGGGGGCGACCCCGAGGACCCCGACCAGGTCGCCGAGGAAGCCGAAGACGACGAGATGGAGCTGACCGACATCAGCGGTGTCGGCGACGCCAAGGCGGAATCGCTCCGCGAGGCCGGCTTCCAGACCGTCGACGACGTTCGCGGTGCCGATCAGTCGGCACTCGCCGAGGTCACCGGCATCGGCAACGCGCTCGCCGCGCGGATCAAGGCCGATGTCGGTGGGCTCGAAGTCGAAGAGGAGACCGAGGCCGAAGTCGAAGAGGAGGGCGAGGAAGCCGAGCCCGAGGAGGGCGTGGAGACGGAACTCCAGCCCCGCGGGCTCGCCGACAAGACGCCGGACCTCGACGACGAGGAAGCCCGGCTCCTGACCCAGCGCCACCGGGTCGGGAAGCCCCAGTTCAACCGACAGGACCACCACAAGAAGAACCGCGTCTCGACCTCCTGGCGCCGCCCGCGCGGCCAGCTCTCGAAGCAGCGCCGCGGCATCAAGGGCAAGGGCGACACGGTCGAGGCCGGCTTCCGGTCCCCGACCGCGGTTCGCGGCAAGCACCCCTCGGGCTTCGAGGAAGTGCGTGTCCACAACGTCGACGACCTCGACGGCGTCGACGGCGATGCCGAGGCGGTTCGGATCGCCTCGAAGGTCGGCGCTCGCAAGCGCGAGCTGATCGAAGAAGCGGCCGAGGACGCGGGGATCCGCGTGCTCAACCCGACCTACGTGGAAGTGGAGGTGTCGGAATGACCGACCTCTCCGCACAGAAGCGTCTCGCGGCGGATGTCCTGGACGTCGGGAAGAACCGCGTCTGGTTCAACCCCGACCGACAGGGCGACATCGCTGACGCGATCACTCGCGAGGACGTTCGCGAACTGGTCGACGAGGGCGCCATCCAGGCCAAAGACGCGAAAGGCAACTCCCGCGGCCGCGCCCGGGAACGCCAGGAGAAACGCGCCTACGGCCACCAGAAGGGAGCCGGTTCCCGGAAGGGCAAAGCCGGCGCACGACAGAACGAGAAGGAAGCATGGGAGTCGCGCATCCGCGCACAGCGCGAGAAGCTGCGCGACCTCCGCGACGACGGCACACTGACGAAATCGCAGTACCGCGACCTCTACGACAAGGCCGGCGGTGGCGAGTTCGACAGTGTCGCCGACCTCGAACGGTACATCGACGCAAACCACGGTGACGAATAATGGCGACAGGACCACGATACAAGGTGCCGATGCGGCGACGCCGCGAGGCCCGTACCGATTACCATCAGCGGTTGCGCCTGCTGAAATCCGGCAAGCCCCGCCTCGTTGCTCGAAAGAGTAACAAGCACGTCAGGGCGCAGCTGGTGACGGTCGGCCCCGACGGTGATCGCACACTCGCGTCCGCTCACTCCAGCGACCTCGAAGAGTACGGCTGGGAGGCCCCGACGGGCAACATGCCCTCGGCGTACCTCACCGGTCTGCTCGCCGGGCTTCGCGCACAGGAAGCGGGCGTCGAGGAAGCGGTGCTCGACATCGGCCTCAACACCCCGACCCCCGGAAGCAAAGTTTTCGCAATACAGGAAGGCGCAATCGACGCCGGCCTCGAAGTCCCCCACAACGACGACGTGCTCGCCGACTGGCAGCGCACGCGCGGTGCCCACATCGCCGAGTACGACGAGCAGCTGGACGACCCGCTGTACAGCGGGGACTTCGACGCTGCGGACCTCCCGGAGCACTTCGACGAGACCCGGGAGACACTACTGGAAGGTGACATCGAACTATGAGTGCTGACAACGGCTGGGAACCCCGGACACGCCTCGGCAAGAAGGTTGCCGAGGGCGAGATCGACTCCATGCAGGAGGCGCTGAACTCGGGGCTTCCCCTGAAAGAATCGGAAGTCGTCGACCAGCTCGTTCCCGATCTGGAAGACGAAGTGCTGGACATCAACATGGTCCAGCGGATGACTGACTCCGGCCGGCGGGTGAAGTTCCGCTGTGTCGTCGCCGTCGGCAACCGCGACGGTCTGATCGGCTACGCCGAAGGGCGTGACGACCAGGTCGGCGGTGCCATCCAGAAGGCCATCGACATCGGCAAGCTGAACCTCATCGATGTCTCCCGGTCCTGTGGATCCTGGGAGTGTGGCTGTGGCCGTCCCCACACGGTCGCGCTGCGCACCAAGGGCAAGGCCGGCAGCGTCGAGGTCGAGCTCCAGCCCGCCCCGCGCGGCCTGGGCCTCGCGGGCGGAGAGACCGTCCGCAAGGTGCTCGAACTCGCCGGTATCGAGGACATCTGGACCCGTTCGTCGGGCAACACCCGCACGACGGTCAACTTCGCGAAGGCGACGTTCAACGCGCTCCAGAACACGGCCGAAGCCCGTGTCCCCCAGCGCACCTTCGAGAAGCGCGAGGTGATCGAGTGATGCACGCGCTCGTCCAGCTCCGCGGCGAGGTCAACATGCACACCGACATCCAGGACACCCTGGAGATGCTGAACATCCACCACGTGAACCACTGTACGCTCGTCCCCGAGACGGACACGTACAACGGCATGGTGACGAAGGTCAACGACTTCGTCGCCTACGGCGAGCCCAGCCAGGAGACGCTGGAACTGCTCCTGGAGACGCGCGCCGAGCCCGAGGAGGGCGACGCCGATGTCGACGACGAGTGGGTCGCCGAGCACACCGACTACGACGACATCGCCGGCCTCGCGTGGGCGCTGATCTCCGAGGAGACGACCCTGCAGGACCAGGGGCTCTCCCCGACGCTCCGTCTGCACCCGCCTCGTGGCGGCCACGACGGCATCAAACACCCCACCAAGGAGGGCGGCGAGCTCGGCAAACACGACACCGACGGGATCGACGAACTCCTGGAGGCGATGCGATAATGACGAGCAAGAAACGACGGCAGCGCGGCTCGCGAACCCACGGCGGCGGCTCCCACAAGAACCGCCGCGGTGCCGGGCACCGCGGTGGTCGCGGTGCGGCCGGTCGCGACAAGCACGAGATGCACAACTACCCGCCGCTGGGCAAGAGCGGGTTCAAGCGTCCCCAGAAGGTTCAGGAAGACGTTGCGACGATCGATGTCCGCGAACTCGACGAGGACGCCGCCTTGCTGGCCGCCGACGGCGTCGCCGAACAGGACGGCGACACCTACCACATCGATGTCCGCGAGGTCGTCGACGACGGCCACGAGGTCGACGCCGTGAAAGTACTGGGTGCCGGCCAGGTCCGCAACGAACTCAGCCTCGTCGCGGACGACTTCTCCGAGGGCGCTCGCGAGAAGGTCGAAGCCGCCGGCGGCGAGACCGAACTGACCGAGCGCGGTCAGGAACGACAATCCCGCAAGACTGACAACGAGAGCGACGAGGAATAACACACAATGACCTGGAAGGATACCGCCGAACCACTGCTCGTCCGGATGCCGGCAGTCCGCCGGCCGGAGGGGCACGTCCCGTTCAAACGGAAGCTGCTGTGGACAGCCGGTGTGCTCGTCCTCTACTTCTTCCTGACGAACGTGAAGCTGTTCGGGCTGGACATCGACGCCAGTCAGAACATCTTCGGTCGTTTCGGATCCATCCTTGCCTCCGGGCAGGGGAGCATCATGCAACTGGGCATCGGGCCCATCGTCACGGCGTCGATCGTCCTGCAGTTGCTCGGCGGTGCCGACCTACTCGGGCTCGACACCCAGAACGACCCGCGTGACCAGATCCTCTACCAGGGGCTCCAGAAGCTCCTGGTGCTCGTGATGATCTGTCTGACCGGCCTGCCGATGGTCTTTGCCGGGAACTTCCTGCCGGCCGATCAGGCGGTCGCGAGCACGCTCGGTGTCGGGGCGACGGCCGTCAAGGGGCTGATCTTCGCCCAGATCTTCGTCGGCGGTGTCCTCATCCTGTTCATGGACGAGGTCATCTCCAAGTGGGGCGTCGGCTCCGGGATCGGGCTGTTCATCGTCGCCGGCGTGAGCCAGCGACTGCTGGGCGGTCTGCTCTCGACACCGTTTATCGGCAACCAGAGCGGCATCCTGCACACCTGGTTCCTGTTCGCGACGGGCGAGCGGGCGATCGGGCCGGTGCTTGCCACCCAGGGGATCCAGACGCTGTTCGTCACACCCGGTGGCGGACGGCTGCTGGCTCTGATCACGACCGTCCTCATCTTCGCGGTGGTCGTCTACGCCGAGTCGGTCCGGGTCGAGATTCCGCTGTCGAACGCCCGGGTCAAGGGCGCTCGCGGGCGCTTCCCGGTGAAGCTCATCTACGCCAGCGTCCTGCCGATGATCCTCGTGCGGGCGCTGCAGGCCAACGTCCAGTTCCTCGGCCGGATCCTCTGTTCCCAACTCGGGAACACGCTCCCGGCCGGGCTGGGGACCTACGGCGGCCAGTGTAGCCAGCCCACCGGTGGGCTGTTCTACTTCCTGGCGCCGATCCAGACTCCCCAGGACTGGATGTGGTGGCTTCAGGGCGCGACCCAGCCGATCTGGCAGATCATGATCCGGATCGGCGTCGACCTGACGTTCATGCTGATCGGTGGGGCCATCTTCGCCATCTTCTGGGTGGAGACCACCGACATGGGGCCGGAAGCGACGGCCCAGCAGATCCACAACTCCGGGATGCAGATTCCCGGGTTCCGACAGAACGTCGGTGTCATCGAGAAGGTGCTCGAACGCTACATCCCCCAGGTCACCGTCATCGGCGGTGCCCTGGTCGGACTGCTCGCGGTCCTGGCGAACATGATGGGTACCATCGGCGGTGTCTCCGGAACCGGGCTGCTGCTGACGGTCTCGATCACGTACAAGCTGTACGAGGAGATCGCCGAGGAGCAGCTCATGGAGATGCACCCGATGATGCGCCAGATGTTTGGCTGAGGACGCCGAACATCTGGAGTACACGCTCCAACGCGCCGGATCGACTTCGAAGCACGAAACTCCGAACATCCCACCGCGGGATGGTTCTCTTCCGCTGTTTTCGACGGGTAGCGCCCTCTGTGAACCGAATTTCGCTATAGCGACGCCACCGGAAACAGTCGAAACAGGGGGGTGTCCGGCATGAGCCGGAGCTCCTACTCCGGCGACCCGCTCGATGGCACCGTCCAGTACATCACCGAGCGTCCGGAGCTGGACGATGGGGAGACCGTCGATGTCGTCGACGATCGCCTGGACGCACAGGGTGAGGAGTCCGTCGAGAACGTCCCGATCCCCAAGGACGAGCTCGACAAGCCCGATGTCGACGGGCAGATGAAACTGTCCGATTTCAAAGAGGGGTGTGGTTGATGCCTGCCAAACCATCGGAGCGGTACAGCGGACCACACCCTTGGCGCGATCCCGTCGTCTTGGAAGAGCTCTACGTCAAACGCGAGCTCAGCATCCACGACATCAGTGACATCCTCAGCTGCTCGAACGAAACTATCGGGCGGTGGTTGGATAAGCACAACATCGACACGCGGGCTTCTACACGCGAAAAAACGCCGGCGGAGCTACAGGACTCGGAATGGCTACGAGAACAGTACGTCGACAGGAACCAGTCAGCTGAGCAAATCGCTTCCGCACTAGGATGTGCGTCGACGACCGTTCGTACTTGGGTTGATAAACACGGTCTCAAACGACGTTCAAGGTCTGAGGCTCTTAAATCGAGGGCCCTTTTCGAGCCCGCCCGGTATGACACCGATAGCGAGGGATATTCCCGATGGCGTGTTTTCAGAGACGGCCAGCGGTATGAGGTCCGAGTCCACCGGCTTCTTGCTGTGGCTGAGGTTGGCGTAGACAATCTCAACGGCAACCACGTCCATCACAAAAACGGTATCCCATGGGACAACCGACCGTCTAATATCGAGGTGCTGACGCCTGAGGAACACGGGCGGAGGCACGGTGGGCAGGTTTCCGGGGGTGAGTCGGCGTGAGCGACAAGACGCCAGCAAAAAAAGTCCGGCAGTACCTTGAGCGTCACCCGGGCGCCACCCGTGCTCAACTGCTCGGTCACTTTGCCGGCGAGGACGTGACACCGTCTGTGGTCGCGGAGGCCCTCAACGAAACATCCGGTGATGACCCCCAGGTTTCAAGTGAAGATACCGGGGACCGTCTGAGAAGGTCGCAGGAGCGGTCTCAGATAGACCCCGAATGGGACCGTTGGTCCGGTGCCGACTGGGCCGACCCCGAGGCCGACGTTTACCCACCGGCGCTGCTCGAACGCGAGCAGTGGATGGGCCACCAAGAGAAGAAACCGTTTGCACCCTGGGCCGATCGCGACGCTCCCGCAGAGTGTAGCGAGGACGGCCACGACACTGCAGCAACCTGTGACTGCGACGCACGGTATAAGTGGGGCTACGAGGGCAACTACCTGGACGGCGAGGGCATCGCGATGGCCGAGGTCGATCCCCGTCTCGACGGCCGGGCCTTTCTCCAGCAACCCGAGGATCCGTTCGCCTACGTCGACGGCGACGATGTGCGCGACCCCGAGACCGGCGACGTGCACCCGGCGTTTGTCGCGATCCTGGAGCATCTCGGACTGACCTACGCCGACATCTCTCAGTCCGGCAGCGGGGCCCACGCCATCTATCGCGGCGAGCTCCCCGAGGGCGTCAAGGAGGCCTCCTGGCAGCTCGACGAGGACCCGTGGGGCGACAACGACGACCTCCCCTCCATCGAGATCTACGCCAGAAAGCGTGTCTGTGTGATGACCGGCGATCACGTTGCCGGCACGCCCACCGAGGTCCGAGAGTGGGACGATGACGTTCTGGAGACGATCGTCCGGATTAACGACGACGTCGCTGCCAGTCAGCAGGAGCGCGTCGAGGACGTCGACGCCGCTCGCGAGAGCTTCGACAGCTCCGACTACGAACCAGCTGCGACTTCGGCCGACGAGACAACGACCGACATCCGGGACATCTTCGCGGCGATCGACCGCCTGGATGCACGGCGAGTCGCTGAAGAGACGATCGTCCACCGCTGGAACGACTCGGCGTCGACGAGCGACGGGGAGCGGGCGTTCAGCCCGAGTTGGGGGAAGAGTTCGAACGGCACGGCGAACATCGTCAACGACAAGCGCTGGATGGACACCGGCGACCGTGGTGGCTACGGTGGCCCGGTTGTCATGGCGGCGATCGACGCCGGCGAGCTCGACGAGCGCCACGCTGCCGGTGGGGTCACCGGCGAGACGTGGTGGCGCGGCGTCGAACATCTCCGTGACCTCGGATTCGCGATCCCGGAGCTGGAGGAGCCCGACGACTACGACCCCGAGCAGACCAGCGGGGGGATCTCCGAACACTGGCCGATCGAAGAGTGCGAGCCGCCGGGGCTGGATCGCGAGACCGTCACGCCTCGCGAGCGCTGGGACGAGCTCCAGGGCCAGCGCTTCGAGCAGTTCGTCGACGCCGACGGCCCCGTCGCCTGGGCAGACGACCCCGGCAACGGCAAGACAACGAACGCCGCTATCGGCGCGACGAAGCGCGACCGCCCCCACGCCGTCCTCTTCGACAAGCACCAGAAGGCCCGGGAGTTTATCGAGGACGAACCCACCGCCGACGACTACTACCATCTGAAAGGCGGAGCACAGAAGCGCGGCGCCGTCTGCATGGACATTGATCACGACGACGACCAGGACATGTGTCCCGAGCATGGCCACGCCGCCGACTGCCCGCACATGTGCCCGATCTACGACTTCGGGACCGACCACGAGGGCCGCAAGCGCTACGAGGCGCTGGCCGGCGAGGTCGGGCCGGTCAAGGCACATCAGATCCTCGCTGATGACCTCCCGGGCCACGACGAGCACGGCCGGTGTGCGTGGCTGGAGCAGTTCGACGACCTCGGCAGTGAGGATCGCGTCGCCGGCGTCCACCAGTACCAGTTGCTCAAGACAGTGCAACAGCGCGGTTCCGATGGCCCGCAGCGAGACATCCTCATCGACGAGAGCCCGGACTCGCTGCGCTCCGATCGCCGGGTGACCGTTGAGGACCTCGCTCGCTGTGGCAACGCCCTAGAGGGCATGGTCTCGAACGCCGGCGACGACTACCAGGATGCGCTGGGGGAGTTCGCCCGCTTCGCCCGAGATCTCGTCGACGCGATCACTGACCCCGACGCCCCCGACACGCTGGCCGACCTGGAGGCGCCCGCCGTCGAGGGCGAGATGATCACCCGCGAGGTCGACCCCGAGGCCCTCCCCGAAGATGTCGACGAAGCCGACATCGAGACCAAGACGGTCCGCGAGCACAAGGGGATGCCCGGCGAGGGGTACACGGAGGTCGAGAAGGCCGTCGTCGAGGGGACGATGCTCGAGGAGACGCTGGCCCAGTGCAAGCTCCACTACAACGAGACGCTCATCGCTCGGATGCGAGACGATCGCTGGTCCGGGACGCCGCTGGTGTTCGACGCGCTGCTGGCCGCCGCTGCGGCGGCTGGCCTCGACGACGAGAGCGCTCGGAAGGCCATCGCCGTCGCGACGACGCTCGATCACTGCCCGTGGTGTGGCGAGGACGTTGGCTTCGACAACGGCGCCCGCCACTGCGAGAGCGCGACCTGTGACTGGCACGAGGCAGACCACAACATTACCCGTCGCGACGGGCCCATCGCACGGGGCCGCGCCGAGCTCGACCTAGAGCCCGAGAAGGCCGGCGAGCCCCAGGGGCTGTTCTACGAGGAGCTGCCCCAGCCCTCCAGTCTCCCGGACTCGCCGCTCATCCTCGACGCGACGACGACCAAGCGCAAGATCGCCGGGCTCTATCAGACGCCCGTCGACGACGTTCTCGTCACTGGCGACGAGCCCCAGGCCTTCGAGAACCTCCGGACCACGCAGGTCCTGGACGGCCAGTACCACGCCGGGACGATCGACGATAGCGAGAGTCTGCAGGGGCGAATCCAGCGCGTCATCGACACGGCGGCCGACGTCCACCAGTCGCCGCTGTTCGTCGTCAAGCGTGGGCTGCAGCCCCACTTCGACTTCCCCGATGACTCGCCAGTCTTGCACTACCACGCTGCCCGTGGGCTCAACTTCAACGACTGTGATGCCGTCGTCGCGATCGGCGCGCCCCATCCCCGCGTCGGTGACCTGGAGCGCGAAGCCGAGCTGCTCGCGATGGATCACCCCGACCTCCGGGTCGGTGGCGAGGAGCACTCGACGAGGAGCGATACTGCGGATCCCGTCTACCGGAAGCTCCACTTCGAGGACGGCGACGGACAGGGTCGGGCCGTGCCGACCAAACACTTCAGCGGCCTCACGGGCGACCTCTTCGAGGAGGCTCGCTCCAAGGAGCTCACGCAGGTCATCCACCGCACCCGGCCTGTGCTGGCCGACGAGACCAAGCACGCCTACCTGCTGACCAACGTCCCGACGGACGTGCCGATCGACGAGGTCGCGTCGTTCGACGAACTCGCCGATCCCATCGAGGCGATGCTGCCCGTCCCCGAAGGTGCGGTCGACCTCTTGGAGGCCGTCGACGATGTCGTTCACGGTGAGGGTCCCGACGGATTCCGCGCCGATCGGCTCGTTGAGCGTGATGGTGGGACGATCGCCAACCGCGTCGAGGGCTACCACCGGCTGGCCCAGCTGGCCGGCCTCGACGTGTCCCAGCGGACGGTCTACAACTGGGTGCATGCGCTAGAGGACATCGGCCTCCTGCAACCCCAGAGCTACGAACAGCACGCTGGGGTGGCCTACACGTGCGATATTGCTACTTTGAAATCGGCGTTATCGGTACTGTCCAGTAACGGGAGTTTCAAAGTAGCGGCGAAGCGCCGCTTACGGTCGCTACTGACCGAATCCGAATCTGGCCTTGACTGGCTGGCCTGGGCGAGACGCGTCTTCGAGCTACGCGGCGACGAATCGGGGGCGGTATCTCCCGGTGGAGGTGCGTCGGGGACGTGACCGGCACTGAGTCGGGACGGCTCGACGACCTCCCGCCCAGTGCCAAGTACGTCCTGGACACCGTCGCTCGCGAAGAGCCGGTCACCCGGCAGGAGATCATCGACGAGACGGGACTCCGCCCACGGACGGTCGACCGGGCGCTCGAAACCCTACAAAATGTCGACTTTATCGTCAAGACCCGCGATAACGACGACCTCAGACAGGTAGTCGCCAAAATGTCGAGCATGCGGAGGTATAACCCCTCCCAGGACTGATATAATCCCGAGTTCTCTCAAGCCGCCCTCGGGCGGTGTCCTGCTAGCCATGTCTACGATCAGCTCCAGCGACGCGACCGACATTCCCGACAGTCCCGACCGTGTCTTCGGCGCCGTGATCGAGCGCAACGACGGCGTGTGCAAGCGCTGCTATCGCCGTCTCCGCCGGCGCGAACCGGTCCCCCACGAGATCGGCTACCGTCACCGGGACATCCAGGCGTTCGTCGACGAGGTCCTCCCCGAGGACGGCACCCGCTTCGACATCCTCGATCGGGAGTACTTCGAGGCCGTCCAGCTCCCCGATCGCCTCGAGGAGGCCCATCCGCCCGACGACGCCCACGACGACACGTCGGCCTGCTGGCACTGCGGCGCCATCGACACGCACCGCACTCCCGACACGCGGTCACGGCGGGATGCGCTCGCCGCGGCGGCGGGGATCTCGGTCACGTTCGACGAGCTGGACGTTCCCCACGACTGGGTCGCGCTGCTGGAGGCCGTCGACGAGCTCAAGCAGGACCCCGACTACGCCGGCGACGACTACCGGACGTTTTCGGAGGCCGTCGCGACGGCGATTCGTGTCGCCGACCTCCCCCGATGACCCGCAAGGCGAGGGCATACTGGCTTCCGCTTCACCCACCCCTACCCCCAGCAGTGAATCGTCAGTCAACCGGCCGACGCCATGACTCATCTCGACCATAGTCGGCCGCCCCGCCCGGATCCAGCACGCTCGCGAGAGCGTGGGGTGCAACTCCCCAGCCGGGCCCTCGCAGTTATGGCACTATGTCCACGTCACGACCACTCAACCAAGAACTCGCCGCGTACAACGACCGCCTTGATCACTGCCTGAGGAGTCGATACGGCATGTCACTCCGTCTGTTCAAGATCATCAAGCAGCTCACGCAGCTGACCGGCGTCGCCGCCGGGATCTACGCGATGTCGCTGGGCGCCCCACCGCTCGCGACGTTCGCGATGATGGCCGTGATCATCACCGGCCCCGAGGGCCTGGAGTACTTCATCGAGAAGGGTGGTGGGAGTGCCTAACTACTGCCGGCTCGTCCGCCTGCTCCTGTCGACGGCGATCGTCGCGACGACGTTTGCGCTCTGGGTCCGGGCCCGACTCGTCGGCACCCGCCTCAGTCCGTTTTTCGTCCTGCTCGTGTTGGCCATCATCGTCGCCGCGTCCTACGTCATGTTCGGGAAGCGGCTGTTCGGCGACGCCGTCGAGGAGGCGACCGAGATCCGCGACAGCACAGGAGGCACCGATGACGAGTGACGAACGCCAGTCGGACAACGTCGCCATGTCGCTGTTCGACGAGGCGCTGGCAGGCCCGTGGTATATCGCTATCCCGCGGCTGCTCGTGTTGGTGACGCTCGGCGTGCTCTACATCATCGCAGTCCTGGCCTGGCGATGGCTCACAGGAGTGGTCAGCCGTGGCGAGTGACGGACCACTTCCCGACGGCGCCGTCGGCGAGTTCGCGAGCACTTTTAAAGAGTGGCACTACCTGATCGGCGGGTTCTGCGTCGGCGTTCTCGTCGGTATCGAGTACGGCCGCCGGATCTCGCAGGACTGACGAAACAATCAATCCCATGGACGTCAACGAAGAGGACCTCATCGGCGAGCCACTGGACGAGGTCCCCCAGCAACAGCCATCCGACGAGCACTGCCTGGGGCGGCGATCGGAGAAACGGGACGGTGAGTCGGTGTTCGTCGCCTACTGCCGGTCGACGCCAGGCAGAGGGACCGACCACGTCGGCGAGGGGCGGTGCAAGCACCACGGCGGCAACGCCGGCTCCGGTGGCGATCGCGAAGGGTCCGGGGCACCGGAGGACAACGGCAACGCCGAGACGCACGGCCTCACGGCGAACGGCCGCAAGTGGTTCGAGCGACACCGGGACGACGTTGAGGACGACGTCCGACGCATGGTCGCTGGCTGGATGGCTGACGCGCCGTTCGGGTACGATAACCACGGCAACGTTCGACTCCTGGTCGACGCAGCGATCAACGAGTGTCAGGTCCGCCGGGGCAACGAGTATATCCGCGAGAACGGGATGGTCATCGAGTCGTTCAACGGGATCGCCGACGACGGTCGCGAGATATACGAACGCAAAGAGAACCCCGCACTTCGACCGAAGTCACGCCTTCAGCGCGACACTGTCCGCATCCTCGAAAAACTCGGCATCCTCGACGACCCGGAGACCCAGACCGCCGAGTCTCAGCGTGAGGTCGCCGACGCGTTGCGGGAGGCACTCGACTCATGAGTACCAAGCTCCCAGAGGACCCGGCGACGTTCGCCGCCGAGGTTTTCCCTCGGTACGCCAAATCGACGGGTCCGGATCGCTACGCCCGCTTCATCGAGGAGGTGCTGGATCTCCAGCGAACGTACGTCCAGGACCGGATCCTCGCCGCCCTTCATGAGCACGACCAGGTCGTCGTCGCGGCGGCCAACGGTGTCGGGAAGTCCTACATCGCCGCCGCCGGCGGCGTCGCCGCACTCCACTGCAACCCGGATACGATCGTCAACGTCACCGCCGGGACGTCGGGCACGCTCAAGACCAACATTTGGAAGCCCGCACGGTCGTTGTATCGGGGCAGCATCCTGCCGGAGCTGTTCGGCGGGCGGACGATGGATGGGGATCGCGAGATTCGGACGGGGCTCGACGACGAGTGGTTCTTCGAGTGCGTCAGCCCCCGCTACCCTGACGATCTTGAGGGCCCCCACAATGACCACGTCATCTACATCATCGAGGAGGCGGACAAACCCGGCGTCACCGACGAGCACATCGACTCCGTCCGTTCGACGGCCACCGACGCCGACGACCGGATCCTGGTGATTGCGAACCCGCCGGACGGATCGGGCAACGTCGTCAGTAAACTCATCCAGAACGACCAGTGGCACCACCTCCAGTTCCCGACGTGGGACTGTCACAACGTCCGCGTTGAGCGCGGTCTCGAAGAGGGCAACGAGATCGGCGGCCTCGCGACGGCATACAAGCTCAAGCAGGACTGGCGGGAGTACCACGACGAGCCCTGGCCCGGACTGGAGCAAGCAATCGAGTGGTCAGATCCGTGGCTCGGCGCCGACCTCGCTGACCGGAGCGCCGTACTCCCTGATGACCGCAGCGAGCTGCCGAACGACGCGTTTCGCGAGGACCTCCACTCGCTGTGGTACCGCCGGCGGTGTGGGATCGTTCCACCAGGCGGGGCCAGTGTGCTCCGACCGATCGAGCCTGGCGATGTCCGGGCGGCCTATGACCGCCAGCCCGGCCAGGTCCGCGAGACGCCCCAGGCGGTCGGGATCGACGTCGCCCGGACGACGGACAACACGGTCATGCTCGGCGTCCACGACCTCGAACTGCGCGTCCACTACGCGGAGCAGGGCGACAACCACGAGGAACAAAAACCCGATGTCGTCGGTGGGACGGACACGACGCCGGGTCTTGCCGAGTGGCCGGCTCCTGATGTGGCGGTCGACAAGGGCTACGCCCCCGGTTTCCACGACTACGTCAACGACCGTTGTCCGAACGTCGTCGGCTTTCAGAACGGGACCAAACCCGTTGCCGGGACGCGGTGGTACGATAAGTGGGCCGAGGCGCTGCACCATCTCGGCGAATTCCTCGAGGCCGGTGGCTCGATCGCCAGCCAGCAACTCCGGAAAGAAGCGCTCGCGGCTGCCCGCGTCGTCCAGTACGAGGAACGGACGCTCGACAGCCGCGGGAAGAACGGCGCCGAGGTATATCAGGCGACGTCGAAGGACGCAATCAAAGATGAACTCGGGCACTCGCCGGACTACCTCGATGCGGCGCTGATGGCAGTCTGGCGCGACCGCGCCGATCCCGACGACCAGGACGACCGCAGCAAGATCCTCACTTTCTAACTCATGACCGACGAGACTCCTTCAACAGACAAGCGCGAGGCCTACACGCCGGACGGTGAGCACGATCCGTCTGGCGCCGAACCTGAACTGACCGCGAACGAAGCCTTCGAGCAGGGCCTCCGCCTCGGCATCGCTCGCGAACTGGGGGCGTCGGGCTTCCAGGAGCGCGACCGCTACGATGCGTTCGGTTGGGAGGTCAACCCCAGCGAAGAGGAGTACGTCGGCCTCTACCTCCGGAACCCCTACTGCGGCGGGCTGATCGACAAGCCGGCCCAGCTCGCGTGGCGTCACGACCCCGACATCCAGGACGCCGCCGACGTCGAGGATCAGACGGACTTCGAGGAGGCTGTCGACAAGCTCGCCCGGAACTTGGACTTCTGGGCGTACTGTACTCGCGTCCAGCAGGCCGCTGGCTTCGGCGAGTTCGCCCTCCTGTTCATCGACTTCGACGATACCGACAAGCTCGATGACCTCAACGACCCAGTCGAGTACGACAACGGCTCACTCGACAACATCCGTGGCTTCCGCGTGATCCCGCAGTTCGCTGTCGACGATCGCGACTTCGGCGACTTCGGCGACGACGACGGCCGCTGGGGCGAGCCGACCCACTACACTGTCGACTGGTCGGAAGATATCGACGACGACACCGAGGACTCCGAGGGCGCCGCTTCGAACGTCCACCACTCTCGTGTCATCGAGGTCCCGTCGAAGCCGCCGCTGACCGAGGAGTACCAGAGCCGGTCGCGCATGGAGCGCTGGCTGAACACGCTCTACGACATCGAGAAGCTCCTGGGGAGCGCGGCGGAGATGGCCTACCGCGGCGCCGACAAGGGCCTTCACGTCAACTACGACCCCACGAAGGTCGATCCGTCGGGCCTGGACGATGCCTCCGAGGACATCCAGGAGTGGTACCACGGCCTCGAGCCCGTGCTGAAGACGGTCGGCGGCGAGGTGAACGACCTCGGTGGCGACATCCGCGACCCGACCGGTGCCCTGGAGGCCGAACTCAAGAGCCTCTCGGCGGCCACGGGCTTCAGCAAGCAGTTCATCGAGGGCGCCGCAGCTGGCGAGATCGCGTCCTCAGAGACGAACATGCGCAACGACTTCGGCGAGGTCCGGGAGCGCCAGCGCCAGTACATCACGCCCTACATCACCAGGCGGGGGCTGATGACGCTCGCCAACGCCGGCGTCCTGCCGATGCCCGAGGGCGGGTCGTTCGACGTCGACTGGCCCGACCTCTTCGAGCTCTCGGACAAGGAGATCGCCGAGATCGAGCAAAAGCGCTCGCAGACGGCGAAGAACCTCGGCCTGATGGGCGAGCCGGCCCAGGACTACGTGGCCGAGGGCGAGTTCGCCGCATCGACGGCGCCGTCGATGCCACTCGACGAGTCGTCGCCGGCGGTCGCCAACCAGTTCGACGCGCTCTCGGGCGTGGTTGCGAACGCCACCGTCACGATGGACCCGGACATCGCCGAGCGCTACATCGATGAGTTCGGCGAGGATGCGTTCGTCCCGCCCGAGGCCGCTCAGGAGAAGGCCCAGCGCATCCTCGACATCCGTGAGGACGAGGACAGTGTCAACGGCGGCACCGACACGGGGTGGCGGCGGGCCGAGCAGATCGCCGGCGGCGGTCCGATCCCGCCCGACGAGGTCCGCCAGATCGACGCATGGTTCTCGCGCCACCCCAAGAGCGAGGCCAGCGATGCACCCGACGACGAGCCCTGGACCGACAACGGCTGGACCGCCCGGATGCTCTGGGGCTGGGACGCGACAGCCGACTGGGCCGCCGACCTCGCTGCGGACATCCGCGAATTCGAAGATGAGGACCAGGACCAGAGCGGCAACACGACCGCCAACGCCACGCGCTACGAAGAGGGTGACACGGTGTCAACACCGCAGGGCGTCGGCGTCGTCGCGGACGTCCTGACCGAGACGGTCGAGACCGACGAGGACACGGTCGAGGCCTCGGACAGCTCCCCGACGTACGTCGTGGTCGTCGAGGACGCCCGCGTCGGCTACGAGATCTACAAGGCCGGCGACATCCACTCGACGACGATCGAGACGGACGTCGACCCGACCGAGGAAATCGCTGCCAACACTGATACCGGCCAAGGCATCCTCGAAGTGCTGGGCATCCTCTCGTCGAACAGCGACTTCTCGCCGCCGCCGTCCTGGCGGAACTCGTCGACGCCGTCCCGGATCATCGCCCTGAAGGCCTTCGCGTCGATGGGGGGCTCCTTCGACGGCTGCGTCAGAGAGATGCGTGGGTCAGTGTCGTCACCCGACCGCTTCTGCGGGTCGTTTCTGGACTACGTCGTGGGCAACCCCTACTGGCGCGGTGACAGCATCCTCCCTGGTGACTGATCATGTGTGAACGTCCTCTCGTCATCACCCTTGAAGATCCAATCCACGTGCCCGAATATACCAAGGTATTCCGGGCGCGGGAGCGCCGTACGGACGATTTGTTCACACAGTTTGTCGGGTCGAATACCACTGCAGATGTTCTGCACGTGCACAACGATAACATCAGGGCAATTGCTGACACAACCGGCTCGGAAACCATCGAAGCGGAGGCCATAAGATGAGTCCATCGGCCAAAGACCTCGCCGTGCTTGCCGCCTACCTGTTGGTGTTCTACTGACCATGTCCTGTTGCACCCACACTGCCAACGCCACGCGGAGTGGCGACCCCACCAACACGCGCTCGCTCCGGCAGGCGTTCATCGCCGAACTTGCCCGCCGGATGCGTCGTGTGCGGGGACTGGTCCGGACGACGGTCGGCTACGAGAACGATGCGCTCGAGCTCACTGGCAACGCCGACCCCGAGGAGACCTTCGGCGTCAGCACGGACCCGGCCCGGCTCCGCGAGTTCGAGGCGTGGCTCCGCAACGCCATCCGCGAGGAGCTGGTGGAGCCCAAGCCACCGTCGCCGGTCCAGAGCGGGGCTCACTGGACGGCTGAGTACGTCCGCCGTGCGTATCTGGTCGGCTACAACCAGGCGACCGGGCGGCTGTTCCAGCAGGGCGTCTCGGTCGACAACCCGGACGACGAGGACATCCTGAACCTCCCGACGCCACGACGGCAGCTCCGACAGCTCTATCTCCGGGCGTTCGAGGCGCTGGAGTCGGTCCCGACCGAGGCCGCCCAGCAGGTCCGCGAGACACTGACGGTCGGCCTCGACGAGGGCGCGAACCCGCGCGAATTAGCCTCGCGGCTGAACCAGGAGTTGGAGTCGATCACGCGGGACCGCCTCGCGACGATCGCCCGGTCCGAGATCATCAACTCCCACTCCGAGGCGACGCTGGACCGCTACGAAGACGCCGGCGTCGACGTCGTCTCCCACGGAGAGTGGGCGACCGCGGCCGACACTCGGGTCTGTGCGATTTGCGAGGCGCTGGAGGGCAAAGCGTTCACCATCACGGAGATGCGGGAGGCGACGTTCGAGATGGAGGGTGTGTCGTTCGAGATCCGACTCAAACCGCCGGCCCACCCCAATGGCCGCTGTACAATCCTGCCGGCTGTCGGCGCCGACCCGCCGGCATCGCCTCTCCAGGAGCGATTGCCGGATTCGCCTGCACAGCAGGCCGCCACCGCCCGCGTAGTGGCATGATCCTTTTATGACAAGCATCACACCGGAATACAGTACGAGCTTCGACACCCTGCGGGCCGATGGGTCGACCAACAAGGGCGACGTCCCGGCAGAGTACGACTTCAACTCCGAGCGCCACCGCGCTTACGTGACGCCCGATGGCGGCAGTCGCACACGCATCGTCAACCGGACGAACCTCAACGGAGCGTCGGGCCTGACGAAACTCTCGAACACCAGCAAGTTCAACGATCTCACGAAGGGCTTCGAGCTCAACCCGTCGGCGGGGGACGTCGTCGAGTACGGCTCTGCCGAGCGCTATCGCTACGTCCCCGGCTACGGCTTCCAGTTTGGCGTCCTCACTGCACTCCAAAACGCCGGCGACGGGCTCCGTGCCGGGCAGGAACTCATGGTCCGCTTTGGGACCCAAGACAACAGCTACCGATTGCGGTATCGGGCCGATGACGACCACCAGGTCGGGCTTGTCAAGGCCGGCACACCCGATAGCGCGTCGGCCGTCGACCAGTCCCAGTGGCGCGACGATCCGTTCGGGAGCGAGGGTGCGTCGCTGTCGCGGCCGCTGATGCACCGCCCGGACTTCGTGCACTACGGTGGCGGTGAGTTTCGGCCCAAACTATCGTATCTCAACAGCGACCGCGTGCAGGAAAACACCACGCTGGTGAAGACTGGGAACCGCGACGAGATTGCCACCGAAGAGGTCAACGGGTTCGTCCGCGCCGTCTACGACTGCTCGGACAGCGCGAGTGGCGGCACCTGCGTCGTCGGCGACATCCAGACGCAGGTCGAGGGCCAGGTCACAGAGGTCGACCGGACGCCGCCCCACCGCATCCGCGAGCAGGGGACGGGGACGAACTTCAGTGCCGATACGTGGGAGGTCGTTGCTCTCGCTCGGAAAGACCCAGACCGGCAGAACGTGTCGATCGACATCCAGTCGCTTCGCTTTATCCCCGGCGCGTCAGCAGAGCTCGCGGTCGTGACAGTCCCTAAAGAGACGATTCCGTGGCCCTCGGAAAGCGACTGGTTCACGCCGGCGCCGAGCGACGGCCAAAACACGGTCGTCGAGTGGGCGGTGCCCGACGCCGGCGAGCGGACTGACTACCCGTCGCGAACACTCAACCCGCCCAACGTCGCGTCGGAGACGTTGGTTGAGGGCGCCGCTCTCGCGAGCGTTGAGGCACGTGATACGGCTCAGGGCAATCAGAACAACGCCACCACTGACGCGAGTGTTGAGAAAGCGAAGCTCCACGAAGACGAGTATGCCGTCTATGCAGTGCGCTTCGACGGTACGGGGGGCTCCATCACGCTGCTGAAAGATACCACTCGGGAGGACTTCTGAGGATGTACTATCAACTCATCGCCAACAGCGCCGACCCCGACCAGGTAGAGGAGCGGACGATCGACGGCGAGCGCTACCTGGTCGCGAAGAATGTGACGTTCATCCGACCGATGGACCTGGCCGGCGGCTACGTCCCGGAGCAGTCGATCGCAAACTCAGTACCGGCCTGGGACGAGCGGCCGCTGACGATCAACCATCCGAAGAATCTCCCCGATCGGCCGTGGTATGACCCCGATCACGAGGGCTTCTACGTCTCGGCCAACGCCGGCGACGAGGTCCGGCGGCGGAAGGTGATCGGCCATGCCGAGAACCCCTCGCGAAACAGCGATGGATCCGTCGACGCTGACCTCGCCCACAACGTCGACCGCCTGGAGGCCATCGCGAACGGCGGGGCGGTCGCCCAGGAGGATGCCGACGCGGCTGCCGAACTCCTGAACGCACTCGAGGAGGGGAGACCGTTCGACGTCTCCTCGCAGTACCTACCCCGGCCGCTCCCGCCGGGTGAGTACGACGGGGAACACCGCGAGGAGGTCGAGGCGATCGGCAACGCGGACAGCATCGCAATCCTGCCGACGAAGGACGGCGCCTGCTCTCTCGAAGACGGCTGTGGCTTCCAGCCCCAGCAGGCGACGGCGAACGCGGAGATCGTCCGCGCGCCGGTCGCGAACGCCGACTCCCATGTGCCGATGACCCCGAACAGTCAACACGGCGATGGCGAGGACATGGGTGCTGCGGCCGACGCGACGTTCGAACCCGGCGACCTCGTCGCCTGGGACTGGTCGGGCGGGACCGCCCGCGGACGTGTCGAGGAGGTGTTCGTCGACGAGGGACTCGTCACCCGGACGCTTGACGGCACCGAGGTCAGCAAGGACTCCGACGAGCAGCCGGTCTATCTCGTCGACGTCTGGTCTGGGGTGGCGGATGACGCCGACGGCGAAGGCGAGTTCAGCGGGCAGGCACTCCGCCAGGAGGGGAGTCGCAACCTCCGCGAGTGGAGCGACCCGCCCGACGAACTCCAGCGGGGCAACGCCGCCAGCTATGAGCTGACCAACGTCTCGCCCGAGGACGCTCAGGACTGGGCTAACGAGATGTGGACTGACGAAGAGTGGGACGGCAGCGCTGCTATCGCGGCGATGCCTAATCCCTCGGAGTCCGACGACGCCGCGGACGTGCTCGACCAGACCCATGCGGCCGTCCCGGCCGACGCCGAGGCGCGTGATGCAAAGTCCAGCTGGAAGCTCCCCTTCCGGACTGGTCCGGACGCCCCCGTGAACACGCGGGCGCTGGTCGCGATCGACGCCGCCCTCTCCGGTGCGCGTGACGGCGTCGATGGTCTGGGCGAAGAGATCCGCGCCGACCTTGATGACTGGGTCGGGGCGATGCTCCAGGCGGCGCCCGAAGAGCTGTTCGGTGCGATGGACGATGCACAGTCGGCCAACGCGCTGGGGCGGTTCAAACGGCAGGTTCTCGACGCACTCGGCATCGGGAGCAGCGCGGCAGCCATGGACACAGCACAGGACGGCGACGAACCGGCGGAATCCGGCGCGACACCTGACGACACCACCAACGGTACTACTTCAATGGAAGACCGCACCGCCGAACTCGTGGCGAACCACGGCTTCGATGCGGCGAACCTCCCCGAGGAATCGACGGAGTGCTTCGACCGCATCTACGAGGCTGTGACCGCCAACGAGGACGGCACGGACGATGACGGCACGGGCGAACAGACTGCAAACAACGACGACAACGAGTTCGTCACGCACGACGAGCTCGACGAGTTCAAGGACGAGATCGTCGACGCTGTCTCGGCCAACGCCGACGACGGCACCGAGGACGACCTCGCCAAGGAGATCGTCGCCAACTCTGCGGAGTACGACGATCCCGAGGCGGTCCGCGAGGACTACCCGACCGAGGCCGCACTCCGCACCAAGCGCGACCAGCTGGAGTCGGGCGGCATGCCCGGCCCCGGCGGTTTCGACGGCATCTCGGCCAACGACGACGGCCCGGACATCGACGTCGACTCGGGGGTGCTGACTGAATGAGCACCCACAGCGAGACGCTGATCCTGGGCAAGAACGCCCAGTACACCTGTCTCGAGGGCGAGGTCGCATCCGGCGCGACCGTCTTCCCCGGCATGCTCGTCGAGGAAACCGGGACGACGCCGACGACCGGAGAGGACACGCCGACCGTCCAGCCAGTCTCGACGGTCGAGGACGCCCACTCGCCGGTGCTGGTCGCACTGACTCCGGACACGCCGCCTCACGCCAACGACGCGGACATCCCGCGCCAGCACGAGTACGACGCTGGCGAGCACATCGAGTACGCCCAGGTCTACGCCGGCGAGATCCAGAACCTCCTCGTCGCGAACGGCGCCGACCTGGCGACGGCGTCCGAGGCGAACATCTCCTACGACGACGCGCTCGCGACCAACGACGACGGCGCGGTGAAGAACGCCACCGGCACTGACGATGGCATCCTCCGCGCTCGCGAAGCCGTCGACAACTCCGGCGGCAGCGGCTCCGATGGCCCCGGAGACATGGCCCGCATCCGAGGGCTGGTGATCTGACATGTCTGCCAACAGCATCACGGCCAACGTCGGCACCGTCGACGACATCGGCCTCCCGGCCGATCGCGTCTTCGCGCTGACGGCCAACGACGAACAGTCGCAGCGACTCCAGACCATCCGTGCGAACGCCGTCCAGGAGGCCAAGAAGAACTTCGGCCCCGGTGTCGCGAAGTGGGTCGCCAACTCCTTCACCACGCTGGATCAGGCAGTCGTCCGTGGCTACCGGATGTCCGGCCGCGGGCCCACGGGGACGCAGACGGCCAACAACCAGATCCTCGACTTCGACGAACACGAGGACCGTGCCGAGGACGTCCTCCAGGAGGTCCGGACGAACCTCACGATGATGGAGTCGGTCATGGCAGCCGGCTTCACGCGAGACACCTCGCTCGCTCGCACGGAGTACATCAAGCAGCGCTCCTCGAAGTGGTCGAACACTGGCGAGATCTCGATGGACGGGCGTGCGGAGTCGACGCCTGACGAGCGCAACAAGGAGCGCTTCGGCGTCCCGATCCCGATCGTTCACGTCGACTACGACATCCCGGCTCGCAAGCAGCAGCAGTCGATGAACTTCGGCGAGTCCATCGAGGACGAACAGGCCGAAGAGGCCGGCCGTATCCTCCGCGAGACCGAGGAGAACCTCTTCCGCGGTGGCTGGGGCCCGACTGTGCCCGACAGCCAGGGCAACAGCCTCGACCTCTACGGGATCACGGACTCGGCAGTCTCGATCACCGGCAGCGCCTCGGGCGACTGGGGGACCGCGTCGAACATCAAGGACACCATCGACGCCATCCTCAACGAGCTCGAGACCCAGACCGCCGACAACGACCGCGGGCCGGATCCGGTCCAGCAGGGCGCCTGGCTCTGGTACCACCCCAACCAGCGCTCGGACCTCCGCGCGGCCGACCCCGACGGCGACGGCAACATGACCGTCATGACGCGCCTGCAGCAGGACTACCCGTACTTGGACATGCAGGCCGCCGGGGAGCTCCAGGACGGCGAGGTCGTCTGCCTGGTCAAGGACCCGCGGTTCGTCCGCATCCTCACCGCGCAGGCACCGACCAACCTCTCCGAAGAGGTCGACATGGGCCTGGCGACGGAGTACAAGACCCTCGCCAGCCGTATCCCGTTCTTCCAGACGACCTACGACGGCGTCAAGGGCGCCGTCTACTACACGGGGGCGTAGGATGGCTGACGAGCAGGGTACTGGCGAACCCGACGGTGCGTTCGCTCGCCAGCGCACCGGCGCCGCGGTCAACGGCATCCTCGACAACGTCGGGGCGGCCACTCGGAACCTGCCGCCCCAGGACGGCGAGCCATCCGGCCCCGAAGTCGGCGACCTCGCGGTCCAGGACGGCGGGAACTGGGACCCGGTCTCGAACGCCGGGAACGGAGCGCTCATCATCTACGACGGGACCAACTGGCAGCTCGTCGTCGACATCGGGAGTGATCTGAGCTGATGCCTGTCTACGAGTGGACCGGCGTGGACGAGTTCCGCGTCGGCGCAACCGACGATTACGTCGCGCCCGGCGAGACTGTCGAGCTCCCCGAGCACGTCGGCGGGCCCCAGCCAGAGATGCGCCGCGTCGCTGACGGCCCGGGCGAGGACTCGGGCGGCGAGCCGCCAGGCGCCGATAGCGACACACCAGACCCGCCGTTTGACCCCGGCGGGCTCTCCGTCGACGAACTCCGCGACCAACTCTCCGAGGGAGAGTTCGGTCCCGACGCGCTCGATGCCCTCGAAGCGGCCGAACTTGCCGGCGACGCCCGGTCGACGGCACTGGACGCCATCGACGCCGCTCGGGAGTGAGCACTCTCTCCATCTTTGGTCACGGCGAGGTTCAACCCCTTGCCGGGCCGCCAACTCACTATGGCACGAACGAGCGCGTCGGACGTCGCCGACATCTTCGACACCAGTATCGACACGACCGTCCTCTCGGCGTACGTCGAGGCGGCCAGCGAGGTCGTCGACGACATCGCCGACCAGGCGCCAAGCACCGACGCCAGCCGGCTGGAGAAGATTGAGAAGTTCTACGCGGCTCACCTGGCGACCGCACAGGACCCTCGCGTCTCCTCTCGCAGCGGCGCCGCCCGCAGCGAGAGCTATCGCGACGTCGACGGCGACGGCAACGCCTCGTACAAGCAGGTCGCGATCACGCTGGATCCGACCAACACGATCGCCGGCGCGGGGCTCCCGAACGCCGGGCTGTCGGTCCCGGACGCCAAGAGCACGGACGACTACCCGTGATGGACTGAGTCATGACTGATATCGACATCGACACCGACGGGTTCGAAGACGTCCTCTCCGACTTCGAGCAACTGGAGAACGACGTCGCCGGCGACGACACCTGGTTGATCGGGACCGGCGTCGAGTACGCAATCTTCTTGGAATCGGGGACGCGCGACATGGACCCGAAGCCGTTCCTCCAGCCCGTGGTCAACGAGGTCAACGCGCTGGGCGTCCGCGGGTTCCTGGCCCGACACACCCGCGTCGATATCGCTGACCTCGACGACGCCGACGCGCTCGTGAAAGCCCTGGCGACGGGCATGGAGCGCCGTATCAAGGAGATCATCACGATTAAGGGGCTGATCGACACCGGGACGCTGCGGGCCTCCATCAAGGCCTTCAAAAACGGCACGCCGTCGGACCTGCTGACCGAAGACGACGTCGACCCGGTCGCCGAGGCTGGCGTGGAGGTCGGTGTCTGATGCCGACTGACCAGTGGGACCGCTTCGAGGCCAGTGCCGGTCGGTCGCTGGAGGACCTCGGCTTCGAGGACAACATCAATGTCTACGAGCCGACCGAGACCTCCTCTCCTGGCGACGGTATCGAGATCACGTATCCCGACAACCCGACCGCGACGATCACCGGCGGGACCGAGCCCCCCTCCGCGGATGCCGACGAGGACCGCGGCGGGCTCACCCGCACCGCGGACCTGATCGTCTACGTGGCCGACGACACCGGCGTCGACTTCACCGACGCCGGCGAGAGCGGCGAGGCGTTGACCCGCATCGAGGTCGACGGCACGCCGTTCACGTACGAGGTCCTGCTCGTCGACAACCAGTTCGACGGGCTGCTGAAACTCACCTGCCAGGAGGTCGACACCTGATGCCACTGTGCTCAGATTGCAGAGATGAAGCGGAGGTCCAGGTCCGTGGCCCAGGCACACCGAACTGGCTGCAGTGGCTCCTCGGGCTCTCCCAGGATTCTCCGGCAACAACCAACGCAACAGAACCATGTGACGAATGTAGCCGGTGTGGGGGAGGCGTTACATGAGCCTACAACTCCCCGATCGGCCGGCGCGGTACTTCATCGACGAGATCCTCTTGCCGTCGTGGGACCCGAGCGAGGCCCAGGGCTTCGACCCACAGGCCAGCCTCGGCGACGAGGCTTACCTGCCGGTCGACACGACCATCAACGAGGTCGGTTCGATCTACCCGTCGTTGATCATCTCGTACTCGAACGAGACGCCGGGCGGGGGCGGCCTGGGCTACGACTTCCAGACCAGCGAGGGCCCCGGTCAGGACCGCAACGGGACGCTCGTCGCGACGGCGCGGGCCCAGGACCGTGGCGACGACTACGTCGGCGACAGCGGAACCTACAGCGGGCAGGATGCGGAGGATATCGTCGTCACGCTCGTCGAGCACGTCGAAGACATCTGTCAGCAAAACGCCGATCCTGTCGGCACTGACTTCCGAGGCCTCTCCTCGCAGCGAGGGCCCGAGGCGCCGGACGACCAGTCAGAGAACCCAGTCGTCCGCCTGAGCAACTGCCAGGTCATCTATTACTGGGAGCGGTACCCCGAGCCGTAGCGGCTTTTCATGCGATCAATCACGGAGACTAACAACTCATGAGCATTACAGGCGGCCCGCCAGAAGCGGGCATCAGACCGCAGCGATGGGAGTATATCCGCGAAACCACCAAGGGCCAGACGCCGTCCGATCCGGACTGGCAGCCCTTCTCGAACAAAGTCATGAGCTGGTGGGGCTGGGAGCCCGACGCCCAGGTCGAAGCTGACCGCAGCGGCGGCGACGCCGACCCGGTCGACTTCAACGGCGGCTCCGAGATCCACGAGCCGGGCATCAGCTACCGGCTCCAGCAGTGGCTCGTCGACGGGTCGGGCGACCCGCAGGACGCGCTGGCCGACGCCATGCTGATCGACTCGGACAACTCGGTCAAGAACACGCACTCGCTGCTCGGCCGGGAGGAGCACGCCGACGGTGGCGCCACCGGCAACGGCGTGCGGATCTTCGTCGTGTTCAAGGGCGCGACCCCCAGCGACGCGACGATCCCCTTCGTCACCGAACAGGCCCAGAACCCCGAGGTCGAGCTGAACTGGCAGGCTCAGAAAGGGCGGGTCTACGGCATCGACCAACCGCCGGCGGACACGACGCTGTGGGCCAAGAGCACCGACGACTCCGACACGACACAGACGCTGACTGTCGAGAACGAGGGTGCCGGGACGACCGACAGCATCTCCCTCAACGGCACGACGGCCGTCCAGGGGACCAGCGGGTTCTCTGGCATCGACGCCGCCGAACTCTCCGCGGAGTGCGTCGGCGACGTCGAGCTCTACGACGGCGATCCCGGCGGCTCGGGGACGCTGCTGCTGACGATCAAGGGCCAGGACAGCTACGAGCACGGTGAAGGAGATCTGGGCGTGCCGACGCTGGGCGGCGGGTCGCACGCGGCGTCCATCTCCTCGCCGACGGACATCTCGTTCCTCGGCTCGGACTACGGCTACAGCTCGGCCGGCGAGATCGCCGCCGAGATCATCGAGGGCGAGCTTCAGGTCGACCTCGGCCTTGAGGACAACTCGCAGAACGAGGGGCCCCAGCGGAACATCCACATGACCGGTCGGACGACGACGTGGTCGGCCACGGTCGCCGGTCAGACAGAGTCGGTCAACCAGGTCGTCCGCTACCTGACCGGCGAGACCAGCGACATCGAGTGGGACGCCGGCTCGGTCGGGACGATCACCGGCCCCTCGGCGCGGATGATGTCGCCCGGATCCCATGACGAGTCGCCGGACTCGGGTAAGCACCAGCGCTCGCTGGAGTGGGAGTCCCAGGGGGTGACCATCTCGTGACCGACGATCTCGAGCGGCTGACCAAGGAGGTCCGCACCGGCACGATCGAGGGGACTGTCGAGCACCCCAGCACTGCCGAGGAGTACGCGGTCACGTTCACGAGCCTGACCCCTGACATTGAGGAGCGGCTGTCGGAGCTGGAGGGCGGCGCTCGCGATGGCGACGAGGACCGCAGCGACGAGTTCGAGCGCTACATCGTCGAGGAGCTACTGGTTGACCCTGACTGGAACCGCGAAAACACCGGGAAGGAGTGGGTCAACGCCATCTACATCGGCTATCTCAACGCCATCAACGCCGGCGGGCAGACCATCCAGGACGCGATGGAGATGATGTCCGCGATCATGGACGACGCCGACGAGGGAAACGAGTAGAGCTGCCCGACGTCGCCGAGGAGGCGCTCTGGCTCAAGACCTACCACGAGTGGGGGTATCGCTTCTCCGACTTAGAGGACCTCTCGCACAGACAAAAACAGATGATCCAACTCGCCGAGACGACCGAACAGTACCTCCAGCACCAGCGCGAGCAGCAGCACAACGCTGGCGGGTCGATCTCGACTCGATCGGGCATCGAGAACCGGCCGGAGAAACAGCGTCGGGTCAGCGAAGCGATCCAGGAGCACACATAGATGCCACCAGGAGTCTTCTCGGACGGCGGGTTGTCGGTCCGGATTACGGCCAACACCCGCGACTTCGAGGAGGGCATGGACGACGCCCAGGGCGAGGCCCTGGAGCTGGCCGGGACGCTGGAGGTCGTCGAGAACCGTGCTGACGAGGCCGAGGACGAGATCGGCGCCGCAGGCCGATCGGCGTCGACGGCGTCGGCTGGCTTCTCCAGCCTCAGCCTCTCGACGGTTGCACTGTCCGGATCCATCGCGACGCTCTCAACGACACTGCTACCCATCACGGCAGCGCTCGGGACGGCCGCCGCGTCGGCTGGGGCGTTGGCCGGTGCGTTCGGGACAGTCGTCGGCAGCGGGTTCGTCGCTTACGCCGACAGGGTCGGTGGCACCGAGGAGGTGTTCAAGAACCTCCGTCAGGAGATCCGGCCGCTCATCGTCGACTTCGGCCAGCGATTCGCCCCGGCGATCGAGGACGGCGTCGACGCACTCCCGACGCTCGTCGAGCGCTCCCTGGAGGCCGCCGGCTCCACTCAGGAGTTCAACGAGGCGCTGCAGGACTTCGGCGGCTTCGCGATGGAGGCGATTCCGGCTGCCTCGGGCGCGATGTTCGATCTCGCGCGAGATTCGCTGCCGGCGCTCCGACAGCTGTTCCGCTTCCTCCAGCGCAACGGCCCGACAGCGCTGCGGGAGATCCGCCGAGCCAGTGACGAGGTCGGGCCGGAGCTGATGGAGCTGCTGGACGCGCTGATCGACCTCTCTCCCACTCTTTTGCGGTTCGGGACCACTGTTGCGGACTCCGTCCTGCCGCCGCTGACCTCGGCAGTTCGGGCGACCGACGACCTCCTGGAGTCGTTCAACAACCTGCCGCCGGGGATGCAAGATGTCATCGCGAAGGGACTGGTCCTCGCGCCGCTGCTCGCGAAGATCGGCGGGTCGCTTACCGCCATCTCCCAGCTGGGGAACGTCTTCGCCGGGACGGGGATCGGCGCGGCCGCCGGGTCGGCTGCGACGTTCGCGAGCGCCGGCACGATCGGCGCGGCGATCGGCCTCGGCATCGTCGACCAGCTCGAACAGCGCGGGATCCTGGAGGGCATCGAAGGCGCCGGCCAAGGCACGCGAGAGACGGTCGGCGGGCAGGCTGCCGACACTGCGCTAAACGCCGCGAACATCCTCACGCTCGGGCAGTTGGAGGCGACCTCCGAAGCCGGCGCCGGCGTCATCTCGCTGGTCGGCGGCGACGCTAGCCCTGAAGCAGCCTCCAGCGTCTTCCAGAACGCCGGCGTGTCGCTTACGCCGAGAATCCAGAGCGACGCCGTCTCACAGCAGACCCGGCGCCCACCGAGAGCCGCCATGGCGACCACGCAGCCGACGAGCACCACGATCCAGGTCCAGGCCGACACGATCCAGGCCAGCAACCAGCGGGAGGCCGACGAGGCCGTCCGCCGCATCGACAGAGCACTCCAGCGCGAGGGAGTTATGGACACGGGAGCGCCGGGTCGATGATCTCCGTCGAAGACATGGACCTGCTGGTCTTCGAGCCCGACAACACGTCCACCTCCCCTACCAACGCCGACGAGCAAGTCCCGAAAGAGCGGATCCTCAACGCGCCGTCGACGACGCGGTCGGCGCAGGACCTCATCGACACGGGCACGCTGACGATCGACAACGACGACGGTTCACTGACGGATGCAATCACCGTCGGCGACCGGGTCATCTGGCGGACGCAGCTCGAGGGCGAGTCCAGTCTCCAGGCCGAGTGGACCGGCCTGGTCAAAGACACCGAGGACGTGCTGGACGGTCCTGTCACCCACCGTCGGGAACTCGATC
This sequence comes from Haloarcula pelagica, assembly GCF_030127105.1. Classification (NCBI taxonomy): domain Archaea; kingdom Methanobacteriati; phylum Methanobacteriota; class Halobacteria; order Halobacteriales; family Haloarculaceae; genus Haloarcula; species Haloarcula pelagica. Next base: position 2,767,147 of record NZ_CP126161.1, read on the forward strand.
TCGTGGACTTCGTCTACGGGGTCGCCAACTGGCGCTACTACACGGGCGTGTTCGACAACGTGTCGGTTGACGAGATCATCACGACGATTCTCCAGTCCAAAGTCGCCGAGGTCGACATTGGCCAGATCAGCTCCATCTCCACGACGCAGAGCCACGAGTTCCAGCGGACACCCGTCCTGGAGTGCCTGAAGCGGATCCGCTCACAGGCAGACATCCGCTACCGACAGGACGGGACAGCGCTGGATGTCGAGGCCAAGGGCTCGGTCCCGTCGTCGTTCGGACTGACCCTCCGGACCGACGTGGAGGGGGCACTGCGGAACCCCAAGATGGGGGACTGGCTCGCGAACGATATCCTCGTCGACGGGATCCGCGAGCCGGCGCTGGATGTCGAGCAGACCAGCAGCGACACCTACAACACGGTCACCGATAGCTCGCGAGAGGCCCAGCAGGTCGACGTTCGGAAGAGCAGGATCGCCGCGATCGAGCTGGACCTGCAGAACAACTCCAGCGACGACATCATCGTCCGGATCCATCCCGACGACGGCAACGGCAACCCTGCCAAGCCCTCGGACACGAAGGCCGACTACACCAGGGCCAGGCTGGCAGCGTCGGACTTCTCCTCGGGGATCGTCCGCTTCGAGTTTCCCGAGCACGACGCGTCATTGCAGAATCCACACATCCTCGCCGAGGCCGACGGCTCATCGGGCCACGGCGTCGGTCTTGACAGCAGCACCGGGACGCTGTACTATCGGATCTTTTACTTTTATCAGACTGCCGTGGAGGCGAGCGACGGCACCTCGATCAACGAATACCGCGCCAAGGAGGGCCGATATCGCCGGGAGACGGTCAGGGGGATCGACGAGGGCAAGCAGATCGCCCAGGGCATCGTCGACGACCACAACGAGCCCTCGTCGCGACTGTCGTTCGAAGCCGCCAGCGCCCGGATGCATCGGGCTCAGCCCGGCGATGTGCTGGACGTGACGCTCTCTCGACTCAACATCAACGAGCCATACATGATCACGACGAAGACCGACCGGTATCGATCCGGCACGCTGGAGAGTCCGATCACCATGCGCCGTCTGGAGGAGGTCTGACCGTGGCGACCGTCGACAGCGCCGCAATCTCCGGCCGCTGGCGAATCGAGGAGCACGACATGGACGCCGTCCGCGACGAGCACCCCACCTGGGACACGCTCGCCGACTGGCACAAGCTCGCGATCCTCCGGCGCCGGGAGCCTGAGGAAGCCGAGGAGACGACGAACACGACAACGAAGAGCTTGGACCAGTACCGCGTCGACGACCTGGACCCGACGCAGTCGCCGACGGCGCTGACAGCGTCGCATATCGCGCTCGGGACCGACGACACCTCGCCCGTCGCGACGAACACATCGTTGAATAGCGAAGAGTATCGCGAGTCGGTAGACGCCCACACCGACAACGGAGACAATCTGAAGTGCGAGACGCTGATCGGCAGCGGCGAGGCCAACGGCTTCGAGTACAAGGAAGCCGGGCTCGTCACCGCCTCGTCGGGCGGCACGCTCCTGAATCACTCGCTGATCAAACCCAGAGTCAAGACCTCGAACAAGTCACTGACCGTCACCGCCATCCTGCAGTTCAGACCTGCATAGAGCCATCCATGGTCCGAGATCCAGCCGAAGACGCCGCTCGCATCGTCTCCTCGGTCAAGCGCCGCGTCCAGCGCCTCGAGGAGGCCCGCTTCGCGGCGCCGCCGTCGGGGTCGTTCAGCAGCGGGAACACGATCCTGTCGCCGGTCACGCGGATCCCCGATCGGGCCGAAGCCAGCGACAGCATCACCGTCACCGAGAAGACATCGCCGGCCAGTCAGTACATCGAGGACTGGGAGGACAACGATATCGCCGAATACAGCGGCGACACAGGGTCGGCGGCGGTCGTCGCGAACCCGGTCTACCAGCAGACCTACGCCGGCGAGCTGACCTCGGGCCCCAACGGCGGGCAGCAGGCGATCTACAGCGCCGACGGCGACGGCCTGCCCTACTACCCGGTCGCTGGAGACCAGTGGGGGACCGAACTCTGGGTCAACAACAGCAACGCCATCAACTACGTGCTGTTCGGCGGGACGGACCTGAGCAACCACTACGAGGTCCGGATCACCGACAGCGCTCTGCAGGCCCGCGAGGTCTCTGGCGGGACCAAGACGCTGCTCATCGACCAGTCAGCGGGCATCCCCACGGGCCAGTGGCTCCGGCTCGTGGTCTCGTGGCTCTCCGGCGGCGGGTTCGACCTCGAGCTCTATCGCCAGGACGGCACGTCGGTCGTCTCGGGGTCGACGACCAACGACACATTCAGCGAGGGCGGCATCGGCTGGGGGGCTGGGGCGTTCGGGCTCAGCAACCAGGAGCGGGCCTTCTTTGACTTCGCTCGGACGGTCAGTGGCTCGGGAGCGCCGGGATCGGACGGCGGAGGCGGCGGCTCCAGCAAGGTCATTGACGACCACGAGGACGGCTCGGTCAGCGAGTACAACGGCGACACGAGCTCGGCATCCGTGGTTCCGGATCTCGGCGGCAACCCCGTCCAGCACGGCGACTACGCGCTGCAGTTGACGGGGGCTTCGCAGATCCAGATTGGCGCCGGCGTGCTGAACGCCGATGCTGCAGCTGGCGAGGCCTTCGACTGGCACTGCTACGTCTCGTCGGGCGAGGTCGCCCGGCACCTGTTCGCGGTCAAGGACCAGAACAACCACTATATTTCGGAGGTCAACAACAGCGGCGAGGCGCTCCGGCTGCTGGTCGAGGCCTCGGGAACGGAAGTCACGATCGTCGAGGATACGACGATCGTCATCCCCGACGACGAGTGGCTCCGTTGTAACATCGACTGGCAGTCAGATGGATCAATCACCATGACAGTCACCGAAGTCGACAGCGGCACGCAGGTCGGACAGATCAGCGGTTCAGATACCACGTATTCGGCCGGTGGCCACGGGTGGGAGTCGCTATGACGCCGCCGTATTTCGATTACGCGATCAAGACCGGTGTCACATCGTCGCCAGGCACGCAGACGGTTGATGATTTTGAGGATAATGACCTTGCGGAATATCAGGGCGATACTGGTGTTGCGAGCACACAGTCTGGCGTTGTCAAAGACGGCTCATATGCGCTTGAGCTCTCCGGTGACCCGGACGGATCGACAAAACCGAAGTTCCCAACGATCAAATCCTATTCCGGCCTTCCCACATATCCGGAAAAGGGGGACACGATCGAAATCTGGGTCCGCATTGAAAACGCCGGTGTGGACGCACAGGTGTGGTTTGGCGTTCAATCTGGGAGCAGCAATTCCTACAATGCCCTCCTGCGCGACGATGTTGAAGACATTGCGATTTTCAAACGTGGGGAGAACACTGTTCTCGACAGCGATCCAGTCACCATCTCAACAGAAACCTGGTACCGGATGAAGATCCAGTGGAAATCAAACAGCGATATCATTTACGAGCTGTTCGACACATCCGGATCGAACCTTGCGACAGCAGCTGCGCAAGATGGAACATTTTCCTCGGGAGGGGTCGGATTCCAAACAAACTCAGGCGGTGGTGACTCGGGTCTGGATACAGTATCTGCCTATTACGACAGCTACGCCCTGATTTGATGCCTAACAACCCTCTCCGATCTCATAGAGGTGGATTTGATCACGCGGCGTCGACACAGTCTGCAGGAAAGAAGTATCCGAAACCGGGAGCGTATCGACCGGCTTTCGATCAAACATCGTTGACATATCTACACTCCCGCCGTCTGGCAGTTTAACCGGCGTCACCAGCACATCGACCTGATAGGCTCCACCCTCGTCACGAAGTGACCACTCTTGCCCGAAGTGGCCGACATGTCCAGCACGGACAGCTATCCCGCGTTCTGTGGCCTCGAATGAGAGCCGTTCCGGTCGGAAGCGAGTATAATCGCCCGACGAACTCCACGCCGGTGTGTGGCTTATCCAGACCTCATCACAGCCAGCTGCATCGACCTCTGTCATCACGGTGTCTGAGAACGTCGTCGGTTGCGAGGACATCATGTCGAGGGTAGCAAACGCCACACCCGCCATCGCAACCGATGATAACAACAATCCGGCCACCGCAACGCGGATGACGCTATGTCGATTTGCCCACTCGTACCGCAAGCCGACCCAGACGAACAGCAGCGTCATCAGTGCGATGATGATATTTGCTCGACCAGCTGTCCGGATCAGGCCGCTCCCTGGAAGAGTGTAAATGACCGGCGAACCCGTCGCGATCAAAGTACCGACAGCGATCACAACAACTGCTGCAGGCCGCCACGGTCCACTAATATCGCCCCAGTCTGTCTGTTTGACCGATCGATATCCTAACCAGAGGGCTGGAAGCCCGATGACTGCGAATCCAGGGAAAATGAGTCCCTTTTTGATCGAAATGCTCTCAATCAGATGCAATCCGGAGAGGAGCCAGACCATTTTCGGCAGTGTGAGTTTGAATCCCACCTCGGGCCGCGATGTCCCCTCCAACAACAGTGCGACAACCGTCACCAGTCGCGGGGTGCCGATCAGTCCAGCAAGAACAGCACCTTTGATCATATCACGATGCCAGTACGCGAGTGCAAACGGCACCGCGATTAGCAGCCCGTAAATGAAATAATAGTTCCCAGCGGCGAGAAACATCATCCCACCACAGAAACCCATTATATACCCTGCTCGGCGAGGGCGCTCGGTCAGATTTGAGGGTCGAAGCTGCCAGACCAACAATACCAGCCACGGCCACGCGAACAGTTTCTCCAAGTGCCCGCCGAAGGCTTGAACAGTGATCGGCATCAGCCAGAGATAGGCAAATGGGACAGCGAAATAGTACGGCAACGTCTTTTGGCTGTAGTAATATGCGATGGCGGGTGCCGCAAGTAGGTGCGGCGCGACTACAATGTAAATCGCGGTTTTAAGTGGCAACCCGGGGACGTACAGCGGCCAGGCAAACGGATACCAGCCGAACCAGAGTGGATTCGCGAACTGGTAACGGCCGGAAAAGAAGAGATCAGTGTATATCGGTAACTCGCCAGCCAGCAGTGAAAACCGCGCGTGGAGTGCTGGCATCAGGTGGACAAAGATTTCGTTCCCAACGGGATACCCCTCTGTCATCAATGATGGCAGCAGAAGGCCCAGCACCGGAAGTGAGACGAGAAACGCTGAAAAGGTCTCTTTGTCTGTCTTTGAGAACCGAGTGTCTATTTTATTCCTATAACTCATACAGTCTATACATACAGAAATACTATCTCGTCATAACGCTAGGGGAAACAACATAAACCCAGTTATTCCCTCATCGGCGCCTCCGGGATTTTACTCGGGGACCAGCTGGACGATGTCGCCGTCGGGCGCCTGGACCGGCCCCGACAGCTCGCAGGCCTCGTCGTGGACGACCTCGAAGAGGTGCTCGTCGAGGTTCCCACAGGCACAGCGAAACGCCAGCGGCTCGTTCGTCGCGACGCCGGCTTTGCCGACCGCCGCGATGACGACCGTGATCTCGTGGTGGGGCTCGAACTCCGGCGTGGGCGTCTCCACGTCGACGTCGGGCTCCAAGTCGTCGTAGTGGGCGCGACCGTGCTCGCCGGCGAGCGAGCAACCAGCGTCGTGCCAGATCTGGTCGAGCGTCTCGTCGGCCTGGTGGCACTCCGCGCAGCGGTAGCCGACGCACTCCCCGGCGTGGACATCAGCCTCCTGCGGGTCGGTGACGGTCAGCCGGTGGACTGGCAGCCCCTCCAGAGGTTCCAGTTCGACTTTCATCGCGACGCCTCCGTGAGGTGCGTGATCGTCACGTCTTCAACGACTTCGTCGCCGACCGGCCGCCAGTCGTCGCCGTCGCGCTCCTCGACGTGGCGGGTCCACTCGTCGCCGTCGGGCACCCACCGATAGCGGCGGCGGTGGCCCGTCGGGAGCGTGTGCTCGACCACAACGCCACCCCCGCCGTCGGCGCGGACCGGGTCGCCATCTTCCCCGCCGTCGCCCAGCTCGTCCAGCGCCATGTCGGCGGCCATCGCGATGGTCGCCACGTCGACCGCCGCGTCGGCGTCCTCGTCGATCGCTTCCAGGACGAGGCCAGCTTGCTTGCGGATCTCCGCGAGGCGCTGCTGGGGAGAGCCCGTGGGGTGGTCAGTCATTGACGGCCTCCTGCGCCGTCTCCCAGGCGTGACACGTCGGGCAGCCCCTGCGGTTGTGGTAGACGAACACGTTCCCGCAGTCGACGCAGTACACGACCCCGTCCGGCAGGTCGAGGTCTTGGGGTTCGTAGCTCGGGCCGTTATCCATCGTCGGACACCCCGGTATCGAAGTGTTGGTAGTCGGGCTCGCCGGCGACGTGCAGCCCCAGCTGGTCGTCGATCGCCGCGCGGTCGGCCCAGCTGGGGATCGGCCGCCGCCCGGTCGCGAAGGCGATCATCCGGTCACCTCCATCTTCAGTCGGTCATAGCGTTGGCGTGACTGGCTCTCCCACTTATACGCGAATCCTGCCGGCGCCGTCCCCATCCACTCAAGCAGGTCCTCTGTTTGCGTCGAAGACACACGCACGAGCGGTTCGCTGTATCGGGCGGTGAAGCCGTGCTCTCGGAACAGATCGCACAGGAACCCGGGACGATCGGCCTCGTTATGCGTTCCGAAGGCCGCGAAGACAGCACTGTCCGTCCACGAGATCCCGCCGTCCGAGCAGTACCATGCCTTCGCGGCAAGCGGGGTCAGATGGAGATCATCCGGATACCGAATTTCGCCGTCCGGATACCATCGCTTGCGCATCATCGTGAGGTAGGGGTGCGACCGAACCGACATCCGGTAGATGTCGCTGTATTCCCAATCCCCACCGGAGTCGTCGAACGATGGGTTGCTCCGTGCCTTCCGACCGAGCTCTTCGCCAGTCTGGTCAAGCGTCGGCTCGGTCGCGAGCGGCCCGAACTGTGCGCGTAACCAGCGGAGCCAGCGTTCGTTCGTGCTGGTCACTCGCATCCGAGAATCACCGCTCCCGCGTTTGGGATTCGAGATCGATCCGTCGCCCATCACCAACCCCTTCAGCAGCTCACGCTGCTCTTGGGTGAGGGTGGGGTGGACACACGTCGCCGACTGCGCCCAGTGGTTCGCCAGTTGCTCGAACACACCACCGCAGTGTGGGCACACGTTCGCTGGCAGCACGTGTTCGCTCATTCCTCACCCTCCGCGGACACGTACTGGCGGAACTGCTCGTCGATCGCGCTGATGTCTGCCCAACCCGGCACTTCTCGCCGTCCAGTCTCGAACTGAACTCGGCGGATATGCAGACATCCGCCGGGTGGGTTTCGCACCTGATAGTCCAAGCACTCGCACGTCCCAAGATCCAGGTCAACAACGTAACTGCGACCGGACCCGGACGTGACGTGAAACAGACCGGGCGCGTCGGCTGGCGCTGGCGCGATATCGTCCAGCACCGTCATGGTCTGAGTTAACGCCCGGGCGTCGCGTTCGTCGAGGTCCAGTGGGTCCGTCGCGGGGCGGAGTTCGGCGCGCTTCGACGCCATCACGCATCACCACCGGGGATCTCCCCGAGCCGCTGGCACTTGCTGGCCTCGTCGACGGCGCGGCGGCCGTCGGCGCCATGGTGGTCGATGATGTCGACCCGGTCGGCGACGACATCGTCCAGCCGCGCGAGGACCTGGGCCTTGGCCTCCGCATCGAGGACGTCGTGAATCTCTTCGCCGGCGGCGAAGGCGCCGTCCTTGGCGGCCTCGGACTCGACATCACCGGCGTCGGCGAGCGAGTAGGCCCGCTCCATGACGTTGGCGAGCCGGAGGACCGGCCCGTCGTCGTAGTACAGCTGGTCGCGGATGATGTCGCCCAGGAGCTGGCTCTCGAAGCGGTCGGCGACGCGATCGATGGCCTCACGCCGGCGCGTGTCGGCCATCGGGTGCTCGCCGTTCATGCCGCCCCTCCGCAGCAGTCGGCGAGATCCCGCTCGCGCATCGCTTCGGCGCGGCAGTCGGTACACCGGTAGAAGTGCTCGCCGGTGTGCTGTCCGAACTTGTCGAACTCCGGGATCGGGCCCTCAATGCGGTCGTCAGTGTCGGTACGTTCTTGGGTTGGGGTCTGGTACGTAGACATGCTTGCTTGGCGGCAAGCGGTCGGACGTGTTGGCGCACGTGCCGGCCTTTCTGGACCGGACTCCCGCTCACGTATAGGTGTAACAGTGCCACAACCATATACCTTGGGGTCTATGGTATGTGGGACAAGGCATAAGTTATACACACACGTGGCTTATGGTGTGAGCGGAGCAACCAGCGGTATGGCGCTGACCGATGACGACCTGTCGCCGGCGCAGAGCGAGGCCTTAGAGATGCTTCGCGAAGGCCGGGTGACGGCACCGTTCGTCGCCGAACAGACGGGGTATAGCCTACAGTACGTCCGAGAACAACTGACCGACCTGCTCAAACACGGTCACGTGGAGAAGGTCCACGACGGGCTCTACGAGCTCGTCGACGACCCACGGGAGAACGATGCCGAGTAAGACCGACCCGAACCATGCGGATGCACAACGGCCCGCGCCACGGCCCGCTCGAACTGCTCCGGCTGGCCTGGGCACGACTCACTACCGGCGCGGAGGACGATCGCGATGATTCCTGAGTGGGGGCTCCGCCGGGATCCGTGGGGCAACCTCCAGACGATCGTCAACATGGGGCTGCAGACGGCGCCGACGGTCGACGCAGTCTGTGAGATCTGTGGACAGCGGCAGGCGGCGACGCTGACCTCGGACAGCCACCCCGACGGCCCGAACCTGCTCGCCTGCGAGGGGTGCTCGCTGTGACTGACAGCCAATTCATCACGGCGCCGTGTTCCGAGTTCGCCGAGGCCGTCCTGACTGGGCTCGGCGACGGGCCCGACCCCCACCGTGACGTGATACGGGCGCTGTCGGATCCCTACCGCTACGCGCACGTGCTCGACTGTCGGACGTTCGATGCTACCTGAATCGCCTCCTGTTCCCCGTTGACTGGTAGCCGCGCTTCGGAGCTGGCTGGGGCGTTGTCGGGTACCGTTCCCTTCCACCAGAGGCGCGTTCTGGGTGGTACTCGTCGTGTTCGCGAACATCACCTAAGTCCAACATCACGCCACCGGGCTCCAACCCTTCCTCGTCATCGCGATTATCTTTCGCACGATGATACATGTCGATACCAAAACGACAGACGATTGCAATTCTCGATGCGATCTCGAGGGCAGCTATAACCCTTTCAACATAAGATGGTGCTCCCATATCCGTTCATATCGGAGAATGGATATAATTCTTTGGTACCAAAAACCATGGTTCGCCATGGCTTAGGCGCTGTAATGGCTCCATCCGATTTTAGCATACTGGATTTGTTATTTATCTCCGACGGTGTTTTCGACAACGACGCTGCCACCCCTGCAAGCGCGTACTGCTCGATCGGTGGTCGTAACCGAACACGACTCTCGCCAGACCTGACTCGTCGGTGGGAACTAAGTATCACCCATCGAGACAGTCCTCTGTCGGGATGTAAACCCTGACAGACCACTATGAGCCTGTCACAGAAAACCCGCGAGCGCATCGACGATAGCACCGCCCTAATCGCACTCAGTCTGGTGTGCTTCGCACTCAGTGCGGGACTACTGACCGGGACCCTCACACTGGAGGCACTGATTAACCTCCTGGACGCGGCAGCCTCCAGCCTGGAGTCGCTGCCGTAGCGGGTCTCCTAACTTACCCCTCTTCAAAAGTTAACCTTTATCCCGGGAACATCCGCATGACAGTTCGTATATAATGTCTGACGGAGATGATGAAGCCAATCTTGCTGCCCTCCAGGGAGCCTGTGAGGAAGCAAAAGAGACGGTCAATCATCAAATGAACTGGCTTCAACAAATGGATACAAAGGCGGTGAAAATCCTCCGGGCAGTTCTCGTGTTGATTGGCCTTCTACTAACCGCCCTCTCCGTTTCCGTCCGGTCCAGCTCGATACAAATCACACAGTTTGTCAACCTGTTCACTATTGCGGGCGGGCTGGCCCTCGTCTTGTCTTCGATCTCCGCCGCGATCACATACATCGCATCCTCGTTCGAAGCCGGTATCGGTCGCAGGGATCTTACTGAAGCTATCGACGAAGGATACACCGAGGTCAAGTTCCACACAGAGCTCGCAAAGGGATACTCAAACTGGATTCAGTTCAACCAGTACGTTCTGCAGTACAACGCAATCATCCTTGCACTGACCATCATTTTCGTAATCAATGCGATTACGTTCCTCACTGCTGGAGCCATCGTTGGGGTACTTCAGGTAGCGTTTAGCCCGGCATCGACGGTTGTATTCGCCGCGCTTGTGATATTCCTTGTGGGTGTTGATATACTTGTGTATAAATCCGAGGCGATAATCGTCTGGTATTTCGACACACGTGAAGCGGATTGACCGATACACCATGGTATTTTAATGCCAAAACATTATAACAGGCGGTGCCTATGTTGGGATGTGATGGGCAAGCGAAATGACAACGACAGTGACGGGTTTGAGGGTACCCGTATCTCGAACAGCCCTCGGTACGGTCCAATTCGGGCGGTCAGGAAAGTAATCCGCCGCCGTCGCCGCACCAAAGAGGACTAGTTGTTTTTCGCGCTTGCCGTGTTTCGCTGCGTGCTGGTGGTCAAACTCCCCACTGGTTAGACTTGCGCCCGCCAGAGCAGCACTTCCGGAATTGACGCACCCGTTTATATGCCAGTCTCTCATCACTACCGGCCAGCATGATCGCTGACAGGTCGGTGTTTGGAGACGACCACCCGCCCCAAGAGCTTCTCCACCGCGAGCCTGCCGTGGCCGCCCTGACGCGCGCCTTCGAGCCCGCCACCCACGGTGATCGCGCCGACGACGTGCTGATCGCCGGCCCCAGCGGCGTCGGGAAGACCGTCCTCGCGACCCACACACTGGGGCGGCTCCAGCAGCGAGCCGACATCCACACCGCCTACGTCCGCGCGCTGGACCAGTCCGCCGCCGGGATCGTTCGCAATGTCCTCCAGGAGCTCGGCGCCGACCCAGCGATGAACACCCCACTCGAAGACCTCTGTCTCGCCCTCGACGAGCGCGTCGACCGGCCGACCGTCGTCGTCCTGGACGAAGCGAGCGAACTCCCGCGTTCGGATGCCCTCGCCCGGCTGGACGACGTTCCGCTGTGCTCGTGGGTCGCGATCTGCCACGAGCCAACCGACTGGCTGGCCCGCGTCGACGATCGTGTTCGTCACCGCGTCGTCGGCCGCGAGGTCGTCCTCGACCGCTACTCTGTCGACGAGCTTGCGGACATCCTCGAACCCAGGGTTCGTCAGGGGCTGCGTGGTGATCCCGTCGGTCGCGACCAACTGGAGCGGATCGCCGACACCGTCGCCGGCGTCGCGAGAGCCGGGATCCAGACGCTGCTCGCTGCGGCGGAGATCGCCGACGAGCGCCAGCACTCCCGCATCCGGGACGCCGACATCGAGGACGGCTGGCCCCGCGCGCAAGCGTGGATCCGCGAGAGCAATCTGGAGTCGCTGCCCTTCCATCACCAGCTGCTGTACGAGCTCATCCGTCGCGATGGCCCGCTGCGAGGTGGGGCGTTGCACCGCCGCTACGACGAGATCGCCGACGACGCCTATGCTGGCAGGGCTCGGACGCCGGTCCAGCGCCGAGCGCGTCGCGATCAGCTGGCGAAGCTCCGCGAGTACGATTTGATCGAGTGCGAGGGATCCGGACGCGGCGCCGAGTATCGGGTGTGTGATGCCTCGATTCGGTCGCCGTACGAAGTGGCCGTGCCGCCGGGGCAGTGACGCCGGCCGTTTAACCTACACTTCGCCGATATAGGTGGGGCGTTGTTGGTTAAGCGCGACGTGGGGGCGGTGTTGGTTAACCACACCGGGCGAGTGTTGGTTAAGCCCGTCGCGGCGCCGGCGCTTTCCGGAATTGAAGCGAACTTTAAGTGTGCTATCCCCCGTCGGTCGTCCCTGTATGCCCGACACGACAACTATCGAGATCCGCAAGGGACTGGACGTTGAGGTCGAACACCTGGAGCCCCGCGGCGAACGCGGCGCCCGCGTCGATGTCGAGACCGACGACGGCCGGAAGTGGCGCCTCGACATCACCCGAGGAGGAAAGTACGAAGTCGTGACCTCCTGGCGCGACGGGGAGCTCGCCGATCTGGACGAGCCCGAGTGGCTAAACGACCTGCTGGCGAGGATCGGGCGGGCGGCGGCGTAGAATGATGTCAGTCGTCGACCGGATCGAGCGTCGAGGCGTCGAGGTCCTCGTCGAGGTATGCCTCTCCGTCGTCAGTAATCGCGTAAAGACCGGGCGCGATACGGGTAAGAAGCCCATACTTTGCGAGCTTCGAACACCGACGGCTGGCATGGTTAGCGGACGTGACGCCGAACTTTTCGACCGCGGCCGGATTGAGGTTCCCCTCTGCACGGAACAGCTCAAGTATCCGGTCGTCGATGGGATTCATCCACTCGGCGTCCTTGCGCGGCACATCATCTCTGTCCGATTCCGCACTCTTAGACTCACCGGTCTGACAGTTACTCATTTATTATGTTTCACCACGCTATTAGCGTGTGCGTTCACACATAGTTGGTGAGTAACGACTAAGTAACTTGCGCCATACTGTCTGGATGGAAGCCATACACTCGCACAAAAACGGCCCCTCGAATGGTGTACCAGCACCTCGGGGCCGCTGGCTTCCGTCCCTACCAAGGGAGATTCGAAGCCATGAGACTATCAGAACACGGGCGCCTTAAGAGTACGCCCACTAATCGCGCAGTCGACCCTACGCAGGGTCGTGAAAGCACCGACTCGCAGAACACGAAACCGAACCCACGCGGGGGCGTGGGCCCAGATACGTCAGGGGGTTGTGCAGGCGACAAGCGCCGCCCAGTCGCACAGTCCGACCCGGCGGCGGATAACAGTTGCCGTCCGATCGCCGACGGCGCCGGCGGGATCGTCGGCCGCGCCGTGGCCGTCCTGACCGACGACAGCGACGACCAGGCGACGATGCTCGTCACGGGGATCCCCGGCAACCGCGCCGAGGACCATCCCGTCGGCAGCGGGTCGGAGACGGTCGCCGACTACAACGAGGACTACCCCGCGAGCGACTGGGTGATTCAGGTCTGTTACCCCCAGCGCACCGACGTGTCACTGGGCAGCCAGACCGAGTACAGCTTCCCGCGCTCGCGCCTGGAGCTGGTCCGGGCGATCCACACTGAAGACCGGCATCGGTTGGCCCACGCGGAGCCGCGCCAGCAGCCGACGGGAGGTGACGAGTGATGGCCGACGGACTTCAACACGGCGAACGTGCGACGGTTCGTGTCGACGGCGACGAACTCGAAGTGTTCGACCACGTCAGCATCTCGACGCACCACTACGTCAACAGCGTCTACGGCTACGAGACGTTCGAGGCCGACATCGCGGCCGGCGACATGGGGCACGGGCCTGAGCCCGAGGCCGTCACCGCGCGGGTGGCCCGTCTGCTCCAAAGCACGTGGCACATCGACGTGTGGAACGACCACGACATCGAGGTCGTCGACATGGACCGCGACGACGTGGAGGTGCTCTAATGGACATCGCCGATCGGGCCGAGGCCCGCCGGCGGACCGAACACCCGCTCCTGCGCGACCAGGAGGTCACGGCCATCGAGCACGGCGCCGAGACCATCCTCGCCCCCGAGCGGGGTATCCTCCGGTCCGACGACGGGACGCCACAGGCCTTTACCGGCGGGAAGTGGCTCGCGAGTACCGTCGTTGTCGACGCCGAGGAGGTGCGGTAGATGGCGAACCTCACGCGCGAGGAGCGCCGGGCGCGCATCGAGCGCGACGACGGCGCCCTCGACGACGACGTTCATCACAGTGCCACGACCAGCCGTGGCGATATCTGCTATCACGACGACGAGGACTGCCACAACCTGCTGCGGGCCGACAGCATCGAGACCGTGACGCGCGCCGAGGCCCACCGTCGGCTGTGGCCCGCCTGTCGTCTCTGTGTCTTGGACGACGCCGACGACCGCAACAAGGGGCCACAGCAGGCGTCACTCCGACACACCACCGACGATGTCGACTACGAGTTCGAGTGGGACAAGCGCCACGCGGGAGGTGACGCCTAATGGCCGAGACAGTCGAGGTCTGTCCCGACTGCGACAGCGCGACGATCCGCAAGCGCTCGTTGAGCGCCCGCGGGCAACACGCCACCGACAGCCGCCAGTACCACTGCGAGGACTGTGGGCACACGTTCGACCAGCCCACAGTCCGCCCGCCGGAGACGAACACGCAGGGCGGCGCGGAGAGCGCCCGGACCGCGGCGCTCCTCGCGATGGATCCCGACGCCGCTGGAGGTGACGCCTGATGGATCGCCTGGTCGACGCCTGTCCCGAGTGTGACAGCCCCGAGTTCTACGGGATCGTCGGCTCCCCTGTCGGCGACGCCGGCACCGATCACGACTACCGCTGCCGGCAGTGTGGGGAGGCGTTCGACGAGCCGGCGCATCGGGAGGCCAAGGCCGACTCCGGCGGGAGCGACATGACGCGCCGGCTAGAGCGGATGGATCCCGACGACCTGGGGGGTGAGGCCTGATGGCAGCCCACCCCGCCGCCGAGGACCTCCCCTTCGACGCCGAGCGGCTCCCACTCCCGCTCGGTCAGCCCGCCAGCGACCGAGCGCTTGCGGTCCTCGACGAGATCGCCGCCAACCGCGCGACCGTCCATCGCGTTCGCGAGGTCTGCCAGGAGGACGCCCCCGCCAGCGCTGCCGGCGCGACCGACTGGACGCGCACCCTCGCCCACGCCGACGGGGAGCTGGTCGCGACGACGTGGTCGAGCACAGGCGTCACGGAGGTCGGCTACGATCCTGAGGACGAATCCTACGAAGTCGTGGGATGGTCGGCCCTCGCGGAGACGATGGGCAACGACGCCCGTTTCGCCGAGTCCGCATCCGCGAGCAAGGCTCGGGATCTCCTCGGCGGCGCCCCGCAGCTGATCCATCGCGAGGAGTCCGACCGGCTCGGGGGTGAGCGATAGTGCCCCGCGCCGACTGCCAGGACTGTCCCTGGAGCGAGGACGCCGCGGATCTCGTCGCAGCGAGTGACGCCGCCGACCGCCACGAGCGCAAGGAGATGCACGACGTGCGTGTCGAGCGCGTCGCGACCGACGGCAGCGGCGAGACGCGCCTCGACGAGGACGGCGTGATCCTCTCGATTCATATTGCAGACGGGGAGGGCGGTTCGACCGACTTCGGCTTCGGCGTCACCACATCGCGCCACCTCGTCCGGGCGATCAACGCCGGCCTTCGCGTCGACGAGGTGTTCGACCGGCTGCCCGACGGCCGCCGCGACAAGCTCCGGCTCTTTTCAGACACGCTCGGCGACGCAGCGAGCCAGCGAGAACAGACCGACGGCGGTCGCGATGTCCACGCCGTCCAGCAGCTTCGTGGCGTCGGCGATCAGGGACTGTGCCCCAACGGCTCGCGGGACTGCCCCGACGAGCGCGGGTTGCCGTGCTCGGACTGTTTTCTGGGGGGCGAGGGCGATGTCTGAAGGCGACACCTACAGCGTCGACGACCCCGGCGTCGCGAAGGCCGAGGGCGAGAGTTTTGAAGAGGCCGCCGACCGGCTCCGGGAGACCGAGACTGTTGGGGTGTGGCTCGTCGTCGACGCCGACGGCGATATCTGCGCCTACGACCCCCACCACTACCCTAAAGGCGCCGAAGATGCCGAGCACGCCACTGTCATCCGCGCCTGGTGGGAGACCGTGCCGGCGAGGGGGCGGTCAGCATGAGCAACCCGTTCAACGACGCGCTGGACTGGGCCCTGCAGGGCAAGCGCGTCCGTGTCCACACCGATCACGGCGTCTTCGAGGGATGGGTCGATCGGATCCATCACGGCCGCGGGAGTCTCGTCCTGCATGACTGCTACGACGAGGAGCGCGACGCCGAGATCGGCTCGGCGTTCATCCGAACCGCCCAGATCGTCACGGTCCTGAAACCGAAGAAGCGCATCGAGTTCCGCGCCGTCGACGAGCTGGACGCACATCCGGCTCACCCCGACGACTTCGAGCCCAGGGACGCCGTTGTTCGGCGCTGCTATCGCAACCAGTTCGCCGGCGGCTACCCCGTCGTTCGCGAGGACGGGACGATCATCAACGGTCACAAGCGGATCGCCGCCGCCCAGCTGTCCGGTCTAGACGAGCACCCGGTCGAGGTCGTCGACGTGACCGACGACCAGGCCGACGAACTGTTCGCGCTCGCGCACCGCGGCACCGAGCTCGAGGAGGCAGCGCTCGCGAGCGACGACGACGCGGAGGCCGGCAGTGGCGACGTGACTGAGCCAACCGACGAGCAGGAAGAGACCGTCGACGAAGATCCCGCCGACGAAGCCGAAGCCAGCGACGAACTGACCTGCGATGTCGAGGGCTGCCCCTTCACGACCGACTCCAAGCGGGGGCTCGCGATCCACAAAGGGCAGAAACACCATGACGCCACCTCCGACGAGGGGGGGTCCGGAATGGAAGCTGACATCGCTGCCCTCCTGGAGGAACACGGCGAGCTGCCGAGCAGTGAGATCGAGCTGTTGCTCGAAACGTCGTCGGGACACTACCGGAACGTCCTCTCGAAGATGCAACGCGACGGTCGTGTGGAGTCCCGCAAGGATCCGGACGACAAGCGCCGGAGCCTCTACCGGCTAGCCGGCCACGACATCGACGAGGGCGACGACGCGCCCGATACCGACGACGACGAGCATCGCGTCGGCGACCCGCTCGAGGAGCCCGACGAGGGCGTCGACCCGGTCTGGTGTGGCGTCTGTGGCAAGGGGCCGTTCGACCAGCCCCCCGATCTCGGCAAGCATCACAGCATGGCTCACGACGCAGAGGATCCGGTGCCACTCGACCACGACCCCGACGACTCGGAGCTTGCTGACCCGGCGAGTGGCGACGACACGGCCGTCCAGGAGCGACTGCCCGACGATGTGTCCGAGGATGATGTTCACGATGCCGTCGACGACCACGCCCCCAACGGGTATCTCGGCGAGATCGCCGAGGACCTCGGGATGGGCGAGGGCCCGACGCGGACGGTGCTGCACAAGCTCGGCCGGTATGCTGACGTGCTGGACGCCAGCGGGCCGAAGCTCGGAGGTGAGGAGGCGTGACACCCCAACAGACTGGGGTCCTGGTGCTCGCGATCGGCGTCGTGAGTCTGCTGTTTGTCTGGCTGGTGATACCATGAGCGCAACCACAGAAGAACGGTCGGCTGAAGAACGGCTTCTCGACCGCCTCGACGAACTCGAAGAACTGGTCGCTCACGAGCGGGGGCGTGATGGTGACGCGGCCTGGGTGTACGAACGCGTTTACGAGAATCTCCGCGAACGGGAGGGAGAGAACTGATGCCGTCAGTCCTCCAGGAGGCTGGGGTTCTCGGCGAGCACCTCGCGGACGACCCCTTTCAGTTCCCGGCGGTCACTGTCGGGTTCGTTGATGGCATCTCCAGAGACATCGTCTTTGGCGTCCTCTTTCAGTTGGCGGGCGGCGTCGTCGGTTTCGTGCCCGCAATTGGGACAGAACTGCGCGGTCGACTCGATCTCCTCGCGACAGTTCCCGCAGACGATGTGTTCGAAGGCGAGTTCGTCCTCGTCGCTCCCGCCGTTGCCCTGGCTGAAGCCCAGCGCCTCGTGGATGGCGCTGTTGCGCTCGGACTCGGTGGTCTGGTCGTAGGCTTCCAGCGGTCGGTCGTCCGACCAGCCGAGGATCTGGATGATCTCTTGTGGTGTGAGCCGGTCAGAGTTCGACATCCGCGTCGCCCCCGTGCGGCGGAAGTTGTGGGGGTTGACCGGCTTCGCGATGCCCGCTCGGTCAGCACAGCCTTGGAGGACATCACGGACGCGATCGTCCCCGACGGCGCTCTGCTGGGGGTTATCGTGATCGTACCCGCGTTCGAGCGCCCACACCGGCGCGCTGGGGTTGCCCTTGTCGGGGTGGTGGTGCCGGAGGTACGTGCGGACCTCCGCGCGCGAGTACAGGACGGGGATCTGCGTGCTGTCGAGGTCTTTCAGCCCGTCGACAACCTCGGCATTCGGTTCGAAGTAGGGTTCGTCGCCGTCGAGGTGCATGTCTTTGCGCCGGAGCGAGAGGACCATGCCGATCCGGCCGCCGATGTCGGCAAGCAACGCGATCAGGGCCCGGTCACGGGGGCAGGTGGCAGCGTCTTTCAGTGCCTCGATGTCTTCGCCCGACAGCATCTCCTCACGGGACCCGGCGCCGGACATCTCCAGCGTGGGCAGTTCGACATCTTCGTGCCACGGGTAGTCACCCCAGTCGTCGCTCTCGTCGAGGAACCGGAAGAAAACACGGAGGGCTCGCTTGTACCCGTACATCCCGGTGCCGTCGGGATCCAGCCCGTACCCGTCGGGTTTTGGTGTGACGAGCGTGCTCAGGAGCCGCCGGAGGTCCCCGAAGGACATGTCGACCAGCCAGGTCTCGGCCCGTTCGGATGCACAGCGCAGTTGACTCAGGTCATTCGTGAGTGTGGATCGCGCTCTGTCTTCGACATCGCGACGATACTCGACGAAGGCACGGATGGCCTCCCGATCGCGATCGTCGATGTCGGCGGCATCGAGCTGCTCCCAGCGCCGGTCCAGTTTTTGCTGGAGTCGGGTGGGCTCGTTGACGTTGACCATACTCACCGTTCAGAGGCACATATGTTAGGATTAACTGACCGGACATGCGCCAGATGTTCGGCTGATTGGGGACACAACGTACCCCCAGATTTTATTTAGCAATTCCGCGTAGCCGACGGCATGCCAGATGGGGCTCACGACAAAGTCAAACTCAATGTCCGAGTACCTCCCAACAAGAAGCAGGAGTGGAAGGATTCCTTGGAGGAGGGAGAGACGCTTTCGTCCCTTGTTCGACGAGCAGTTGATCACGAGATCCGCGACGAATATGTCTCGAAGGGCGCTATTGACGAATTAGTAACACCCACTGATCAGTCAGATATCGATCTTTCATCTCTGACGGATCGGCTCGAGGAAATGCAACAGACCGTAGAAGCTTTTGAGAGCAAACTCGACACACTGTCGGCGTCAAGTACGGAAGAAGCTGACGGAGACATTGAAAATCTCGCTATGGATCTTCTCCCACGGATTCCAACGTATCCTCAGGACATCCCGGAGCATGTTCTACGTAGTGTGGAGGGGACTGGCGACATGGATCCGAAAGAGTATATCAGTTACATCATTCCGGCCTCCCGGAAAGACGAAGACTTTCCCCTGATCGAAGGGACAGCACAACGGCTTGCGCGGGAGATGAGAGAACCCACTCCGAAGGTCCGTGAAGCACTCATTTACCTCGAAACAGATACGACTGAGAACGTCGAGAGCGCCATCGTTGACGGTGTTCGGCACTGGATGAAAGGACTATGAGAAACGAAAAAGGCCAGTATTCCAGCCCGGAGGACAAGCAAATCTCATCAGAGATGGAAGAACTACTGGGTCTTTATCTCACCAGCCTCCAACAACAGAAATCAAGAACCAAAGAGTCCACACTTGAAACCCGTCGCCGTGAGGTGCGATATTGGTTGGCATTCTGTGAGTCGAACGATATTGACCCACTTGCAGCGACTACCGACGATGTCAAAGGCTACATCCAGGTCAACACTCACCTTGCTGACACGACAATCGGTTCGTATTATCGTTCAGTTCAGTCGTTCTATAGTATCGTCGAGAACGACGCCGCAGAGGATCGGCTCGAACTTGCTAACGGCCATCCCTGCAAAGACCGACACACGATTAATCTGAAGGAAGATTACGACATCCACGAAGACAAGGCGGAATACAAGCTACAGCATGATTTAGTAGCGCAGGATATCGACGGTGTCAGAGAAGGATCCAGTGACATACTTGCTCTCAAACCACAACAGGTAGAGTCCCTTTTCGATAACGTCCCGGGAAAGACGCCTGGATCAAAACTCCGGAATGAAGTCGCTGTGAGATTAAACTGGTATACGGGCTGCCGGAGCGTTGAATTGTCACGGCTGAGTATCGACAACATCGACTGGGACGAGTGTAGTATCGACGTCCAATGGGCAAAGCTCTGATAGGATATGGTATATAAATGGTGTGGTGTTTGAGTGGGCACGCGCGCTCTGAGACACCCTGGGACTCTTAAGCACGGTCCAATAATAATCGGGGTATCGCAGATGTTAGAAACGGAGCGTTCATCGGATGAAGCACTGCGGGAACCGACGTACCGCCGACTTTATCTCGGTGCTCTGGAGATCGAAAACTCCGAAAGACGATTGAAAGCCTGTTATATTATTCTACTTGGTGGGAGGTTAGGTCTCCGTACTGGTGAGATTCAGCACGTTCGAAAGGAGTGGATCGATTGGGATCGCGGAGAAATAGCGATTCCTCGGCACGACCCGTGTACCTGTATGAACTGTTGGATCCGTGCGAAGCAGAAAGCCGCTGGTGAAGATGAGGACTTTAGGGATGAACTTGAAGAGTTAGTTGAGCGGAAAATGCTCGAGGACTCGGACAGAGACACGGAGGAAGTTGCTGAGAAAATGTTGCAGGATGATGAGCTACCCGAGGAAGTTTCCGACGAAGATGACGAGGAAGACGCAGATGACGAGGAAAACGCGGATGACGACAGGACACCAGAAGAGATTCTGTACGAGGAGCGGTGGCAGCCAAAATACGAACGGAGTGCCCGTCGAGTTCCGTTCGGTCATTCCCGACGACTAACAGCCGTTGTCATACAGTTTATTTCAAACTATGGGTATATGGAAATCACTCAGGTAGCGATGAATAATCTCGTAGAGGAGGCAGCGGAAAACGCTGAGGGGGTAGATCCGGAAAACATTACGATTCGGGGCCTTCGGGCCACAGCAGCCACACACTATGCGACTTTTATCCGAAACCCCAAGGCGCTTCAAGATTTACTGGGCTGGACCCGAATCGAAACGGCTGTCCGGTACCTTCGTCGTGCAGGCGCATTTACCACCGACGTAGTTTACCACGCGTTTGACGAAGGGGACCTCGCGCCGGCCATGTTCCCAGGAGAACCCAAGTATCGGTATCCGATTCTCGATAACCCGCTGCCGTATCAAAACGAACCGTACGACCCCATGATGTATCCCAAAGAGAGGCGGCAAGAGACTGGGCGCTCTCTCACAGAGTCTTCAGTCCGGCAGCTCATTCACCCGAGAGCACAAAATCATCCTGATGAACTTGATTACGACCCGGACAATCATCAACTGCTCACTCACGAAGATTATGAAGATGACATTCTCGATCGCGGTGGGTTAACTATGTTTGAAGCACCAACGCTGGCGGAATTTTACGAGGACCACGAACGGCTGTCAGGATCCACTGTATCAGACCGTTCAAATCGTCGGTATGAATCGAAACAAGAGTGGGAGGAAAAGCATATTTGGCAGAGTGAATTATTTGAAAACCACGGAGAAGAAGACGAAAACCGTTTACCGATCCGAGGAGCAGCCTCAACGATTCTCATCACGTATCTTAAGTTTGTTGAGTATTTTGGTGATCGTCTGTCGACTCTGCTCAGTGGACACACTTCTGGACCAGTAGATACCGAGTCAAAACCACTTTTGGGGATCATGGGAATGGGAGCCATTGTTTCTATGCTCGTGATTATTTTCAGTCAGGTGGGAATCCTAAACTTGCAGACAATGTCGTTTCAGTTCCGCCCGCTGATACTCGTTTCACTTGCCATTGCTCTGTATACGGCCTACAAACTCCCCGACTTTGAGTCGATGAGTGAGATATTCAACTGACGCTTTCGCAACGCAACTCTGTCAAAATGGTGTTGCAACATAAATTTTATATAATTTTGAGAGAATTTTAAGAGGTTAACCCCGAGACGGTCCGCACGACTTCAGCCGACAGCAGAAACGATCACTAAATTAGAAAGAGCCGCTATGATTACTGATTTGGAGGGTAGGAAGTCAGGTGCTGTTCTGGAGGAGATCCATACTGTCTGTACCGACGTGTGGGCCGCAGCACAAAGAGGGTCTGAAGAGTTCTATCCGGCGACACACGCGCTCCGAACGGCAGGGAGCGACTGGAGAGACGTGTTGAGGTGCGTTTTATAGGTCTGTTCGGATTTCCTCCATCGCTTGGATCAGTATCTCGAGTTTGGTTTGAATGTTCGATTCCTGACTCTCGTCAGTCAGTGACGTCCTCTCGTCACCGGACTCTTCACCATTCCGTGATGATTCTGCCGAGTCGGCATCGTCACTTCCATCGGATTCTGCTGTCTCGTCCGACTCACACACGGTATCGAGACGCTGTTGCTCGTCGGTCTCAACGTGAGCGTCTGTAAGCGAGGGCTCTCCTTCCTGTGACGCGTCTTTTGACGGCCGCCCGCCACGGCTGAACGCGTCCAGCGGGAAGTCGTAGGCGTAGGCTCGCTTGGCCTTGTTGAACGTCGTCCGCCGGGACACGCCCAGGACGGCTTCGACCGCACTCCGATCGCAGTCACGATCGAGTGCCTGTCTCACCAACTCGTCTTCCATGCGCTGGAGGAGGAGCTGTGGGTCATCGGGGATGTCCCCACGGACGGAGTTTTCGATCTGGCTGGTCAGGCCCCACTCCCCGGTTTCGACGTCCTTGTCGACGACCTGTTCGTCACGGTCATCGACGCGATTGTCGAGCCCCATCAGCACCCACAGCCGTTCCCGAACCGCCGAAACCGACAACTCCGTCGGCAGGCCGGCAGTGATATCGCCGGTGCGCTGGGGGCCGTTCCGCTCCAGGTACTGCAGGATCTCGATATCCTGGGGCAGCAAGACACTCTGGTCGGCATCGGTCAGGTCGACCGGCGAGTCGGCCGGCGTCGACTGCTGGTGGAGCCAACTGTGACAGGACCGGCACAACAGGGAGAGGTTCTCGGGGTCGTGCTCGTCCATCCCCTCGACATCGCGGTCGAGGTGATGAACATGGAGTGTCGCCAGCCCGCCTCCTTCCGGGCCGTATCGGCCACAGGACTGACACCGGTGGTTATAGGTGCTGAGGATCTCTCTGCGGGTCTCCGGTGCAACGGTCTCGTTGCACGTCTGGGGATCCTGCTGGTCTGTTCGCTCGTCACTCTGGGTGACTGGACTGTTCTCGTCGTCAGATGGTTGTGGTTTCGTCTGTGCCATCTCTGGATATTCTATCGCCGCAGTTGGTCGTCGGCCCATCGCTGCTCTCTGTGGTGTATCGCTTCACTCCGCAGCCGCCATCGGGTAGTTCGTCCCGGATCCAGTCAGCAAGTTGCTGCCTCTCAGCCACCGCTCATGGCGTCCGTATCGGTGACAGCGACTTTACCTGGAAGTCCGATTTCGCACAGTAGCGCTCGGCTATACGGCCAAGCGCCGCCGTCCGCAGTATATCCGCCACGTTGTGCAGGACGAGCGACGTGAACTCCGCGTCGTCGAACGCCTCGACAGCTTCCCCGCTCTCCTCGAAGGGGTCAAGCTCGTTGGCCTCACCATCACAGAGGACGGCATACGCTGTCTCGAGATCGGCGTGGTCCTGCCCATCGACCTGCGTGTTGAACAGATCGTCGATGACCGGGTATAGATCAGCGTATGGCACGTCGACGAACGGCCAGGTCAGGCCACACGATGCAAACCGCGTTCGGAGGAAGGGCAGATCGAACCCGCCGTTCCACGTCTCCCCGTTGTAGGCCGTGAGCAACACGTTAGCACCCTGAAGCCGGTCTCTGACGTACGACGAGAACGCGCGGAATAACTTCGCCTCCGAGGTGTGCATTGTCAGGTCGACGTGCTCGTCGGTCTTTGCCTGGACTGTCTCTTCGACGTCTCCCCAGTCGCGGACGCCCGTCTGGCAGAACACCCGCATACCGACGGGGAAACAGAAGCCGACGACTGTCACTTCATCCGTCCGGTCGAAGCCCGTCGTCTCGATATCGAACGCGACGAGGTCCAGTGGGTCACTCATCAGGCCTCACCTCCCCGGGCACTATCGCTACGTGCTGGCACTCGATCCGCACTCGTCGGCCGCAACCGGAACTCACCGAATCCGTATTTCGCGTGCGTGCCAACCCGTTTGATCCCGTTTTTCGCCGTCCGAACCGGGTCCGCCCCGGCGAAACTGACCACCTGTCCGTGGTCGACCGTCTCGAGAGCGTAGGCGTCTCCGCCGTCCTGCAGTCGCGTCTCCCGGCGCCGCAACGGCCTCTCGGGGTCCCACCACCACGGCACGTCCTGGTCGTCAGCACCAGGATAGTCACTCGCCAGTACGTACGGAGTGAGCAGTTCCAACTGCAGTTCCGTGTCTCTGAGCCGACTGTAGGACACCTGGTCCAGGTCGACCAATTGTGAATCGACGAGCGAGAGTTCGCCGAAGCCGTAGTTTCGCGCCCCGCCGACGCGCAGGGTCTCAAGGGTAGTCTCGTCGACCGGGAGGACCCCCGCGTCGGATTCGGCGTGCAGATAGCAGTGCAAAAACCACCGCGCGGTTCGCTGGGACTTTTGCATCTCCGGTGGGCGCCCGGACCGACAGGTGGACGCGAACGCCAGTCGGTCACCGTAGCGCTGGATATCATGCACGTTGTGGGCGTCCCGTGGGGGCGACTCCAGCAACCAGCGCTGGGCCACATCACGGTACAGGAACAGATCAGCGTATGTCTCAACCCGTGGGAGCGACGACCCGAGCGTTCCGGCGCGGCCCGTCGCCGAGTGTTCCGGTGGATACTCGCCGTATTCGCCCGGGACGAACACGCCGTGACTCGCCTGTAGGGCCTGGCGAGTCCGACCATCTACTCGCCGGCCGAGAGCGTTACACAACGCATGCCCCGTCACGAAATACGGGTGGCCGGCGTAGTCCGTCTCCAGTTCGAAGAGAGCCTGCTGGATGTGGGTCACGCCAGCACACCCCCTCCGTTTCCACTCGAGTGTTGGTGTCTCACTGTCGATCACCGCCATAGACGGCGACGTAATCATTGAGATAGGCCAGTGCCGTCGACCACGACCGGATGCGGCGTAGTTGTGCATCCAACCGGCGCCATCGGCGTGTGCTGTCCTGGTCGATCGGATGGGCTGACAGCCGCGACCACACGTCAGCGAACGACTGGGCCGGCACATCCCCAAGCGTCGCTGCCGGCCGGTCGCCTGGATCGCCCGTGAGATGCAACGCGAGCACGGGCGACCAGAGCACCGTCCGGCATGGCTTGACGACGTCGCTGGCGAGTGCTGCCTCGGTCGTCAGGTTCTGCTGCTCGGTGGCCCCTGGTTCCGTCGCCACTAGCGAGAAGTCATCGAACGCGTGACCAGACTGGTAGTTGTCCAGCAGCGCCGCCACGAGCAGGACGTGTGCTCGCAGCGATGTGTAGGGATAGTACACCGATTCGTTGAACCCAGCAGCGACAGGACTCGTCAGCCACGCCGCATGGAGTGTGGCTGGGTCCTCCGGCGTGACGAGTGCCTCGAACTCGCCGTCTGTCGCCGGGAGTTGTCGGGCCTCTCGTGCCGGGGTACCCGTGACGAGTGAGAGGCGGTAGGGTGACTGGTGGGCTGCCACCGTCTGTCCGGGGGCGCCCGACGGTCGAGAGAGCAGTGCCGCATCTTGGTCGGCTCCGTGGGGCACTGTCTCGTTCACCCGGACGCCCGCATACGTCTCGGCCGCCGCCTTGTGTCCACGGCTGCGCAACTTGTGGACGTCATGGCGGAACGCTGCGACCAGTGGCTCGACAGCGGAGTCCGCCGTCTCCGCCAGCGAGTCGAACGGCATCTCGCTCACGCCGCATCACCACCGGGCACCGGTAGGTCACCGTCACGGGCGGCCGTGCGGGCCTGCAGGGCGCGCACGAACTCGTCACGGCACTCCGTGGCCCACACCTCGTCTTTGGCCTCCATCGCCTGTGTGGGGGCCTGGGCGCGATTGTACACCCGGCGGAGTTCTTCGGCGGTATACAGTGGGTTCACCACTTCGGTATCGACGATGCCTGCCCCGAAGTTTCGGGCGCCGCCCAGTTGCATCGCGTACTCGTCACTGTGGGTATTCAGGTAGTCGACCGCCTCAACGAGTAGGCCCACGTACTCGGGTTTCAGATCGCGGAGCGTGAGACGCCACGTCCCCACGAGATTGCCAACGACGTCCCGGGTGGCCTGTCTGAGAGGTTGCCCCTCGTCGTCGGCGTTGCGCGAGCGGACCTGTGTGTTCAGTTGCCGGTAGTGGGCTTCCGCTTGGCCCTTCGTGACATCGACCTGGCGGCGGATGGGCGAAAAGCGGATCGGCCGGCGGACCACCCGGCCAGCGCGGTCGCCGAACCCGCCGAACAGGTCGTAGATCACACAGCCCGTATCCACGTCGGTGTCGGCATCGACACAGCTGCCTTTCTCGTGATAGCCGCTGTCGAGATCGCGGTCGTAGACGTCTTCGAGCATGTAGTCGGCGTTCGGTTCGCCGGGGTGGCAGGCTGTTGCGCCCGCCGTCTGGACGATCCGTTCACAGCCATGGCGCAGCCAGCCCGAGAGCGTGAACGGCGAGATCTGGCCAGTGATCTGGTTCTGTGGGTCATCCGCTTCGTAGCGGTCAGCCGAGGCGTGGGGGCGATCCGTCACGATACCGTCGCCCGGTGCCAGCAGGTCGATCTCCAGCCCGACGTAGATGTCCGGGAGTGCCATCTCGTCGACGGTGTGTGGAAGGTTGAGTTCCATATCCAGATGGGCGGTGTCGAAGGTCTGGGTGTTCTCGTCGTGCATCGTCAGTGCGCACCTCCCTTGCTGGTGCCGGGTGCATACGGTGGGGTTTTGGCTGGTACGTGCAGACAACCAGTGAATTTCACATTCCTGGTCCGGTAGGTGGGGTTGTCGGCTGAACGGGAGGTAAACGCGGTCATCGGGTCGATTTCCCGGAGTTCTTGTCGGTAGGCTTCGCAACCTGCGACCCTTTCACTGACCTCAAAATATATTAATCTTGATAATTCTTCAACCAACTGTGCACCGTCAGCCTCTTGTTTTGACGACGTTGAGTTTTCCATGGGTATCTCACGGCTCGTGGGAAACCCAGTCTGGGTGTCCAAAGCACCCGGGCATTTCTGATTGACTGTTTGCCTCGTGAGACTGGGTCTCCTCACCATCTCCTACACTGTGTAATGGTAAAAGCTTTTCCATCACCTAAATAGGAGATGGATGACCACGTCCCGCCATCTACATAGGTAAGGTCCACAAAATCCAGGTTGTGCCGGGGAAGGACCGTGAGGAAGAATCTGGAAAGTATACAACCAGTTACCCGGATTCCGAGTTTTTAGATGCGATCCGTCGCCACGACGGAATGGCTGGTACTTCAGAAATAGCCGAAGAAGTTGGCTGTACCCGACGTACAGCGTATACTCGGCTCCAGTCTCTTGAGGCAGACAACCGTGTTAGCAGTCGAAAAGTAGGTAATTCGTTAGTTTGGACAGTTGAGGCATAGTACTTGAGACGTTGAAATATATTATCTGGCCTCCGCTGAAACCCTCATAATTTGATACGCACGGAGTGCAACATACAGAGGATGTATCTCGCAAATAGGTCTGTACGTCTTCGGTCTCCTGAGTCGCTGTCTGTTTCTGCTGTGGTCGAGCCCGAGGAGTACTCTATCGTATCCTCAATAACTCCTGTCGCCGTCTAGATCCTGATCCGCTCGATTTTTGATTTGCTCCTTTTCGGAGTGTTCTTGAATTGTCTCTGCTGAATCGGAGTCTCCAGGTCCGTAGACCTCACGAACGTGGCTGAGATGCTCTCTTGCAACATTTTGGGAAATATTAAATTTCTTAGCAATCTTTTTCGCAGTCAGGTCATTATAAGTGGAAAAAGATTCCACGATAGCCATTGAGACAGACATATACTCACCGCTATCGGCTCTCACCCGTTCGCTTCCGTCAGTGAACTCCGATTCGATAGGATACTTATCTTCTGGATGAGGTGTTTGTTCCTCGTCAGGGATTGTTTCCCAATCGTCCGGCATCCGTCCTACATCCTCAGAATTGTCCATGATCCCGATTGATAATGCGCCAATAAATATCTTTATTCTAAACCTAATTTCATTCGGTATTTTCCATATCGGACTGGCGTAGTTTGACCTTCCCGAATACGTATATGATTATAAATAGGCAAAAATTTATGTGCCATAAAGAACAACTTTCGTGTATGAGTAATAAACGTCGGAAAGATACAGCACACGATGTTGGCGATTCAATGCCCGGAACAGTTGGTGACAGTAAGGGGACAATCCATGACCGACAAGGGGGGCCATCGTTTGATCCAGAGGACGTCGAGGTACCAGGCGAAAATAACACGCAGTCTAATCAACAGCACGAACACACCGATAGCCAGAAACAGACGAATAAGGACACTTCAACAGGAGAAACTAACACTGAGGAGTCAACGAAACAAAGTAAGCGTATGAAGTACGCAAAAAAGTATGGTGAGTCATGGCCTGTTGAGCGCCAACGCAGGTTCCTTGAAGAGCATGATGTGTCTGCGAAGGATATGGGTTGGAGGCTTACTGAGTGAGTGAGATTTTGTTAAGGAGAACATCCTTCGCCCGGTATTGGACTGTCTTTGGACGCTTTTTGAATAAACCGATTGTCGCTTACTCGCAGGATTGAAAGAATGAGTCATAATCCTTTCCAAGACTGGTCGCAGGATAACGCTCGGTTATTAAAAACGGATCTGACGCAGGAACGATATTCTCCAGTTTCAGTTGCTAAGGCATATGAAAATGCCGTTGAAACTATTCATAGTATAGATACTACATCAGACCAGTACGTAATTCCGCTGTTTGAGCCAGATGCTCCGAAACCCACTCAAGAGTATGTTTATTACAAGCCTGAGTCACAGAAGGTGAAAATCTACGATTCAGGGAATCACAGCATTGCTTGGCTTCCGCCAGGTGAAGTGTCGACTACGGAGCTTGGTCAGCGCCTCAAATGGTGGCTACCACCTGATGAGCAAGATTTTGAAACACTCAGTGAGGAGCATGTGCCACCCGAATCAGTCAGTCCAGTTACCAATCTCAGCAAGTCTGAGTCGTCTGAGTTTTTTGATGAGATGCTGGAACTGGTCCAACAGGAGCGGATTGCTGATAAGCAGGCTAATAGAGAACAGTATGAGGCTCTTGGGCTGAATAAAGCCATTCACCGAGGGGTGATGGCGGGCCCACTCATCCCACTTGGGACAGCACCATACGAAGGGGGTCGGGCCTTCAAATTTCAACTCACTTCTGAAGAGTCCGATGATGATACGGATCCTAATCTCCGTGATGATGCTGAGATTTTCCCTGACAATGAGTATCTAGTGGGAGTCCGTGGGCATGAGAGTATCTCTCCTATTGAAATGGAAGCCGTCTATGTTGGGGATACAGACCTTTGGCTTCGGCCGCTGAACAAGTCAATCGCTAAGAATTCACCAAAGAGTAACGTACTAACGGATGACGAAGCAACGGTTTGGGTACATGATTTAGTTAATCCACTCCCGTACAATCGACGCCGCGACGCGATCCACAACGTGAAACGTAGCCGCAACAAACGACAACTTCTCACTGGCAATCAGAATGCAGTGTTCTCGTCGGGACAGCATGCAATTCCAGATTCAGGTCTTGAACTTAATATTTCGCAGCAGAAGGCGCTTGTGTGGGCAGAGGCTGCTGAGGATTGCTTCTGCATCCATGGCCCGCCCGGTACCGGGAAAACGCGGACGCTTACTGCCTATATCCGTGATGCTGTCGCCCGTGAACAGCGCGTCCTTGTCACTGCACACTCAAATCAGGCTGTTGATAATTTGCTTGTTGGTGATAGTACTGTTGATGAGCCA
Source organism: Haloarcula pelagica (assembly GCF_030127105.1). Taxonomy (NCBI): domain Archaea; kingdom Methanobacteriati; phylum Methanobacteriota; class Halobacteria; order Halobacteriales; family Haloarculaceae; genus Haloarcula; species Haloarcula pelagica. The sequence goes on from NZ_CP126161.1 coordinate 2,796,966, forward strand.
GAAGAAGGGACGCTGCACGCTATAGCACAAGACGACGAAACAGACATCACCATTTCTCGTTCCGGAACGAATTCTGAGGACCGAGTTGTTAACCGATACTATCAGGGCGTGCCATCAGCTAATGCAGATATTGTTGCGGCGACAACAAGTGGGGCTGCGCGCTTCTCGACTGACAGTTTTGATGTGGGAATCGTTGATGAAGCAACGCAAGCTAGCTGCGCCTCGACTGCTATCGCTTTTAACGTCTCTGAAAAGCTTGTTTTGGCGGGAGATCATAAACAACTGCCTCCATTTGCAGCCTCTGAGGACGCTCTTGGAGATGAGCAACGTCTTTCATTATTTGAAGTATTGATAGATCGGTTCCACGAGGATCTATCAGTCATGCTCCGGACGCAGTACCGGATGAACGAATCGATCGCAGCCTATCCGAACAACGCGTTCTACGATGGAAAAGTGAAGACTGCTGACCGGAACAGTGACTGGACTGTCGCTGACCTTTCCCCGCTTATGGGTATCCATATCAATGGGTCTGAACAAAAAAGAACAGGGAGCCATTCGTACTACAACTCCGAAGAGGCTGAAGCCGCTGCAAAGCAAGTAAAGTTACTCACGAATAGTGGCCTTGCTCCTGGAGATATCGGTGTTATAGCAGCATATAGCGGGCAGGTGGACGAAATAAAACAACAGGTGCGTCAACTCGGTATCGGTCACCCGGAAAAAGTAACCATCCAAACTATTGACGGTTTCCAGGGAAGTGAACGGGAGGCCATCATTGTCTCACTAGTGAGAAGTAATGACGAGAATTCAAGCGGGTTTTTGACGATGCCAAATGAAGGACCGCGCCGGCTTAATGTTGCACTCACCCGTGGGCGCAAACGAGTTGTCATCATCGGAGACTGGAACACACTCGGGAAACTTGCTGATTACCGCGAGCCGGAAGAAAGTTGTGCTGACTTGTATGCCCAATTAGAGGAACGGATTCGAACCAGCGGAAAAATGCTCGATATAGCTGCCAAACCGTCTCAATAGTCCGATGTCAGCGGCTCTGTTGAAATCCTCAACAGCTGATACATTCTGAGCTCTCGTGTTCAGTACAGAGGAACCACTTATCACGATAGTCTCCACATCAAACATTATGTCCCACACACGCCGCCAAGCTCTCCGTTCTGCTGGTATCTTAATTGGGATGAGTCTTGCTGGCTGTTCTGAACAGCAAGAATCAACAGCCCAACTTGGAGATCTCCAGTTTGTAAATAAAGACGAGTCGGTACACACTGTTGTTCTTTCAGTCCATCGAGAGAGCGACCCTGTGTTCATGGCTTCTTACGATATCCCAATGTCAAAATCGTCTACGACGACTATAACTGAGGGATGGCCGACAGATCCTGGTCAATACAGCGTCGTCGTAGCCCTCTCAGGACAGAGTAATCCGGAGTCGATAGAACTTGTTCCAGATGGTGGTTGCCAAAGCCTGATTGTTGAGATCAACAACCGATCGGTGTCATTTTTCGGGCCAGCACAAGCCACAGATAGCTGTACAACCGACGTGGCTACCTCCAGTACGAAATCAGTAGATGAATAGGATGAGATTTCTCTCGCGCTGATCGTCAACTGATGATACATATGCACTCTTCAGCGACCGGCTGTTTCAGACGAGAAAATGTCTGAAGAATAGGATTTCAACAGAGCCATGTCAGCGTATCATTGAAATATTCACAGTAAATTTACTGCGGTGCAACTTGAGGTAGAAAGTGTTGGAATAAGGATAGCTACAGTAAGTAGTGCAAGATATAGAGCATCTATCTACCGAGTTTGGGCCCACGTAGATTTTTGAATCCGAGTGATCAAATTGTCGATATGGCTGATGATCCAACGATTCCGATGGGAGACGTACGGCAAGACCCGGATAGCGACCGGCAAGGTGCTTTCAAGCGAGGTTGGACGGCTGCTGTCAAGGATCTCGATGACGGAGAATCGTCGAAGTATTCCGAGGGGCCACCACCAGAGGAACTGACGTGGGACAATCTTGGGTATCGCCTCGGGAGCATATTCGGTGAGACAGATGACGACCTACGTCAGAGACTCTTTGATTGGTGTAAAGACAAGCAAAGACGAGAGCGAAATGATTGATTTGTTTCAATAATAGCTCGTAGCTCACGCTTAGATTTTGCTGAATGTGCGCCCTCTATTCAGCACGGCTCCGAGAAAATATCACTGATTGAGAATCGCAAATGTACCATTATCTACTGTACTATCTCTGGTTGGCTAAATCACTACATCTCACATTGATTCGATTGTCTCGACAACAGTGTCACGCCCAATAGTATTGGTAATCGTCTCTGAATTTGTGGCAGTATCGAGGACCCGACTGCAGATACTCAGTACCTGACGAATATTCCCCTGTGAACGCTGAAGAACAACGTTGAGACCCTGTTCTGTGAATGGTTCAATTCCTGCTTCCCCGTTGGTTCTAGCCGTATCGAGATAGTCCTCAACGAGGTTGTATACCTTCTCTTCAGTGAGCGGTCGAAGTGCGACCTCCTGTCCAATTCTCTCTGAGAATGCATGATATTCACTCATCACATCTTGCCAGACTTCTGGTGCGCAGCCAAAGAGGATACACAAGCCACGGCTATTCTGGTCCATCAAATGCCTGATACTGTTCAGCGTTGCCTGCTCATCTTTCGGCGTCAGTTGGGCAATTCGCTCGAATTCATCAATGAAGGTAAATATCCCAGTATAGTCGAGTTCGAGCAGCATGTTCTTCAGCGCCGTAAACGCCCGAACCGCACTGGTATCATCGTCGATTGCACTATGGATCTCCATCTCTTTTCGTTGTTCGTACCTGAGGCCCTCAGCGGTCAACCATTGCCAAGCATAGAGGTTCGTATCTTCGTAGACGAGGTGGACTATTGCTCGGGCAAAATCGGCGAACTTAGTCACATCGCTCAGTCGCTGTATCGTTTCTGGGACGATATCCGATAACAATACTTCACCATCATCGATGAGTCGTTCCATCGAACTGGCGCTGGTTGGATTTGCGTCCGTCTGTTCTCGTGCTACTGAAGCGAGGAACTCGTAGCTCAATGCCTGCATCCGGTCGAATCCAATGTCGTAAACGAATTCGTGATAGATATCGAGGAAACCATCCCCCGGTTGCGCAACATATCCTACGAGAACATCGTCGCGGTCTCTGACGAGTGATCTCGTGTATTTGAGTGTGTGTGACTTGCCGTTGCCGTACTTACCGGTGACGACAAGATGTTTCGATTTGCCAGTGCCGAGAACTGACGAAACGGTGTTACTGATGCGTTCGGTTACTTGCTCCTGCCCGCAGTAGACTGCTGGCTCATCATCTGGTACAGGACTATACGGGAAGGGGTTCTCCGTGAGTCCGAACTCCGAGTAATCGCGCTGTTCGTCCGTGATGGTGAAATTATCGCTCATGGTTGAGTGTAGTTCAGATTCCGGTCGTGGACCGTGAGGTAATAGTATCGTTTGCCGTACTGTTCGATTCCTCGCATCACCCTGTCGGTCGACTGTGAAGTCGAAACCAAACTGTCGTCAGCGGCTAACTCGATCTCTTTAATCCCGTAGCTTGCATCCTTGGCTCCGGTATCCATCGGCGCACCAGACAACTCGAGTTTCCCCACGTTCTCCGCCGCTAAGTGTGAGAGCGCCGCATCGAACGACTCACGCGTCAGTTCAAGAGATGCACAAAGTGATTCTCGCACCTCCGGGATAGAGAGGTACCGCTGCCTGAGACCGACACCAGCAGTTTCCTCGAGGTCGTCATATATCTCCAGCAGGGCATAGTGGAAGTTTGCTGGCGGTTCCTCACTTCGTGGTTGATAGTACTCGCCGGTAAACGCGTTCCGCTGAACTGTCCCGAGTCGTTCGCCCCAGTCACCGACTACTTCGATTCCAGTCTGATTGTATGCATACGGCGTGAATTCCGCTTGCTCTTCTAATTGATCAAGGACAGTATCTAACTGCGCAGGACCTTCGTCTGTGACGACCTCCAGAAAGCTACGGTAGTGTGGACTTCTGGTCGCAAGGATGGAACTGACTTGCGACCAATCCTCTGCGCGCACACTACTTACGAACGATTCTCCAACTGGTGTCGTTCTGTATTGCTGGTTGTCTTCTTCGTGTTTGCTATCTTCTTCGATGAGATCGATGCGTAGTGCCTCAAGTAGCGTTTCACGGGCTCTTCGATGACTAACGTCGAGTTCCTCTTCGATATCTTCGGTCGACATCGGTTCCTGACAGAGGAATGCCGTCTCGACCAACCGTGCCATCGTAACTGGCCGAACTGTCGGACGTTCGTCGCTCATGTGAGCCTCCGGACCTGCTGCTTTGCCATTCGGAACGCTCGTTTCGTGACTTCGTTACCCTGGAAACGAAGATCGAGGTACGATTCTAGGTCCTCACCGGCAGCGACCATGTACCTGAATCTTCGCAACTCAAGAGCAAGCGCCCAGAGGTTGTGTTGAACAAGGAGGTCACGATCGCCTCGGACTTCCTCGAAATCACGGGTACTGCAAACAGGACAAGCACAAGGAAGCAGTGAGAGATTCTCGACGTTTTTCATCGGTTCTCCCCCGAACCCAGGAATGAGGTAGTTCCTGTTCCCCGCACTACGGATGAAGGCTGACGAATCGAAACTATCAACTCCCATATACAGAAGTAGTGGTTGGTACGTAACCCCACCTAATCCATAGACATGGAGGTGCTTCTCTGTGGCACGACGTGCCGATAGTATAATTTTTGTTACCTTTTCGTAGTCAGTTCTGATTGGGACCAAACTCCCCACTGCATATCCATCGAAGGAACCCTCGCGTTCCAGATATCGAATTGTATTTCGGACAGTCTCCGGGTCATACCCGTGGACACTCCCCAATAAGATCTCCTCGCCGTCGTGTCGATCACTCGCTTCAAGTGCAAGATCGATACTCCGACTGATTCGGCGCTGATTTTTCGCTTGTCGGTTATCCCGGGAGAGGGGAACGTCAACGGTCCCAAATATATCAGCATCCATCCGGCGCTGTGTCTCCAGGGTCTTTTCTGGGGTGGTGTCGACCTCGCTCGTCTGAAAATCGAACCCCCCGCTATCCGCGAAGACGATTGTATCCGAGGTGACCCCCATCTCGTCACGAAGTGAACTCCCTTCGACGAGGCGGTTCCACTGTGGGTCCCTGTTTCGGATTGCACGCGCGTTGACCATCGCTGTCGACAGATCTGGTATACTGTCAGTGTATTCTGGCGTGTTATCGCTCGACCGTTTCCCGATATTGCTTACCGGAAAGAGCACTGGAGTCCGTAACTCCCCGTGTGGTGTATCGAGTGTACGTTGTCTGTACAACATATGCGACGCGCTGTGGTAAGCTGGGCTGGGGTATAAAGCTTTGCTCGAGCAAAGCAATCTTCGGTAAACCATAGCGACTTTAGATTCTGTCAGTAAATGCTTGGTAGATGGCGTCAGACGATGTGCGCAGACTATTCGGTCGAAAGCGCACCATCGAAGTCCTACAGCTCTTGTCTGACCAGGGCAGATTGAACTATTCAGAGATCGAGACTAGCATCGAATCATCGAGCGATACAATCAGCCAGTCGCTTGCGCTGTTGGGTGAATATAGTCTAGTCGAGCGTCACGAGCGAAGTTCCCGGGATGTTCAGTACAAAATCACTCAGAAAGGTACTGACCTGCTGGAGGCCCTAGAGAGAATCGAATCGGTATTGGCCCAAGATGCCTGAGTCCTCTCAGAACTTTTCGATAGCGGCTTGGCTTGGTTCTTCTTCGATATATCGACAGAGGAGGCTCACAGTTTCTGGGTCCACCTCACTGGTATCGGGCAAGTTCTTGGCGAAGTTCTCTAAATAGAGCCCTTTGAGACCGATCACGATCGTCTCGTGGCGCTTGGCATCTTCTGTTCGCGCAGGGACGGAGACGATATTCTCGTACTGTTGATCAACCAGATCTCGGTTGAAAACGACACCAATGCGATCCGAGCGTACCGTTTGGACGGTCTCGTCGATGTCGATACTGGTGTAGTAATCTTTGCCCAGTGTAAAGAAGACGATATCGTAGTCAGTTTGATTTAGTACTCTCCACAGATCCTTCTTGATTCCCAGTCGCTCCGACCGTTCTCTGATTTGACTGACGTTCATACCGCTGAACGTGACTTCATACGGTGGCAACTCTTCCTCTTCACCCACCAAGCCGAACCCAGCACTGATAAAGAACCGCTCCACGTTGTGGCCGTCGTCCCTGAGCCTCCTCACAGCATTGCTGATCGACTCCTGCTGGCGGCCAGTGTACAGGTCCTTGGCTTTGATACCGAGGGAATCATCGTGATTGAGTAGTTCTTCCTTCGACGACCCATCTATCTCGTCAACGTCAAAGATGCGTTCTCCGTCTGGAACGTACTTCGAACCCGAGCATTGATCGATAACTAAGATGTCGAGATCCGAACCAGTATCGAAGGCCGGTTTATGTGGTGCAAAGTCTTCACCTGCTGAATACTCTTCGCCAAGGTCAGAGAGGACTGTTTCCCGAAGGCGATCCGGTTGCTCAAAGACGGATACTTTACAGTCAGATCCATCGGCAGCCCGGTTTAGTATCGATTCCGTGTTCTGATCGATACCATAGACGTAGACCTGATCGTACCGACTGAGCGCTTCAGTGAACCGATTCTCTGTGCCTGTTGGGGCAAACGAAACCGTTCGTGGAGTCTCGTCCCACCACTCATGAACGCCGTTCGCATCGAATGCCCCGACTTCCGCGACAGGGAGGTCGTGTGTCTGTTCCCAGAACCCGCTCCGTTCCTCTCTGAGGTAGTCTTCGACAGTGCGATAATTGCTGAAGGAAGCCGATCCTTTCGTGAGGATCAGGATTTTTGGTAGGGACTCCGAGAACTCCTCGTAGAAGCGATCCGTATTGTGGAACCCACGTCGGCGGTTGCGGTCGTTTCCACGGAAAATGCATACCTCGACACCGAGGTCAATACAGATCGGACAATCACAATGTTCCCACGGGCGGTCTGCAAGCGTCTGCTGGTATGCCTCGAGCAAATCCTCGTTTCCGATCCAGATAGCGTAATCCTGAACGACGAACCAGAGACGCTGGAATGCACTCATTCCTGATGTCTTTGCTTCTTCACGTTCAAGGATGGACGCCATCCGAGGGAAACGCTCGAACGATTCCGAAGCCGTCTGCAGTATATTCTGATACTTCTCGAACGGAAGCGGATCGGTTTCGCTGTCAGAGCGCAGGAATTTGACGATCTGGGTCCGGAGGTCGTCACTGAAGTATGCTTGTAGCTTCCGAGCGTATTCGAAATCATCACGCAATACGGATTCGATGTCCCGGAGTCGTGAAGCATTGAATTTCTCGTCATGACGGTGATTCCGGAGGTACCGCTTTGTCTCTGTGAGCGTCTTGCTGGCCTTCTCTTCCCACTCTCGGAGAGCCTCCGCAATCGATTCGTTGTCTGCGTAAGCTCGGAGCGCGATGAGGGTTTCTTGACCTCGAAGAGCAGTTTCGACAGCATCCGCTATCTCGGCACCGTGCTTGGGATACTGGACACGAATAGCATCATATCGATCGTCGCTGTCTAGCCGGTAGTTCTGTCCACCAGTCCACGCAGACCGTAGCATGCTTGCGCTGTCGAAACTGGACATACCGGACCGTCCAATCGTCTCGAACGCATCTGACTTGGCGAATCCGAAGACGTGTGTGTCGACCCGGGTCCGATTGGTCCGCTCGTAGTCTTTAACCGATTTACCGACTTCCTTGACGATCTTTCTAACGTCGTGAACCGGACTCCCTGCTACGCCACCAATTCCTATGTAATCGTAGCCGATATCGAGTACCTCTTCGACCGCCCGGACATACGATTCGGCTGTCCATCCCTGGACCGCAACCATCAACCGGAACGGATAGTCTCCCCTCTGATACTGCTTCCACATTTCGCGGGCGTTCTGGAGCGTCAGCTCGTATCTGAATCGCTTGTCGTCCTCTCGATAAACCGCTCTCGGATCGTCATCAAGACGATTCAGCACCTTGTCGACATCACCCTCAAAATCAGACTGGGTGAGCGGCCGGACACCATCGCTGCGATCGATGCAGATCGACGAGTCGTGCTTTTCGACATACTCGGGCCATTCTTCGGGCCACTCGTCGATCATCAGATCGACTGCATCTGTGATCTTCGAAGGGATATCTGATTTATTAAAATCGCCGCCAAGCGCCCGTTCATCAAGGTAGAGTCGCCCCCTCTCCTTTCCTGAGCCCAAGACAAGGTGGTCGATCGTCACTCCGACCGAGACGTCCAGCGTCTCGTAGAACTCCAACATATCCTCGTTGCCATACGGAGGGAACGGGTACGATTTGTACCCCCATGCGCCACAGTCGCTGATCGTAGGAAGCCACCCAGGAACGGAAAGGATCGGGTCGTCGTAGACCCCATGCTTCGAGAGTCGCTCTGCCTTGTTGGCTGTCGATTCGACCTGCTCGCGTGAGATCAAGACCCCATCAATCGGCGTCGACTCTTTGGCGAAGATATCCCAGATATAGTCCAGATTCCGCTCTTGGCGGTGGAGGTTCGATAACTCGTCGTGTTCGAAATCATAGCCCGCATCCACAGCGTCGTCCCACTCGGGAACATAGAACCTCACAGTTAGATAGTCACCTGTACCTGTGTATCGCTCTCTCGCTTATAGAAGTGACTCATCACCAGAGGCCCGTCTGACCATCTCAATTTGGCCCTTCGACTTTTGAATGTTACAGATCTCTTGAATGAAGCCGTCTATTTAGCTTGGATTCAGACAGTTATCCAGAACCGGCATATTTACTAGACTCAGTAGCGGTTGTTTCGGCTTATTAATACGGGAATTCAAATAATCTCTCTGATTAGAATTTACTCAGATTAGTCATGTCAACATTATGCCCGTCTGTATCAAGCGATGCTGTTTCGACCGAACTAACAACTTCACCATAGAAGTAATCGCTAATTTCGGTAATCTGAACATATGCAATACCTGTGTCTGACACACCCTTTTCAAGAACGACAGGTGCCTCGATATCATCACGGACCAGATTTGCCGTATCCCGTCGTTTTGAGACCTTAGCTTCGTATCTTTCACCAATCTCTATCGAGGGTGATTCATATCTTTTTACTCTTCCTGTAAAGTTGCCACCTGAGGCAGTTACGATAGAAACAGTTGCTTGTCCCGAAAGAATCGCTTCGTTTTCGAGTTCAATGAGACACCTTTGATTACCTGCCTCGAGCGTTGCCTCCGACTGCTTCCGACTGGTTTCTAAAGTGACTTTGTCCCCGACACTAGGTGCAGAAACTTCATCATCAGCAATCTGGCCACGGATATTCATTGGCGCTAGATTTGAGAGGGAAACTTCTGCAGGGCCAGTTGCCGGTGCGGGTTCGTTGAGTTCGATGGACACACCGAATTCTGAGACCCTAACTTCGGTGCTACCCTGTTTCAGATGCCCGATAACAGTGTCTCCCTCAGATGGTATCTGTTGTGTATCACACAATTCTCCTTGTAATGGTGAATCAAGTTTAGTGATTTCGACAGGAACTTCTACAGATACAGGAACCCAGCGGTCCAGCTTTATTTTGCAACCAGAGCCGGTCCTTGCTGATCTAGAATCAGCGATTGTCTGACCATTTATTTCTGTCCCTGTAGTGATACCTTCTTCTCTAATTGCGATGGGGAGTGCGTAGGCCGTTTCATCACGGGTCTTCATGATTTTAACAGTACCACTGAATTTCGGGCCAACCCGGTACACATAAACTGCTTCAAGATTGCTAGAGTTCGCTGCTGGTGCTCGTGCCACTCCATTTCCGACCATCCCATCGGTTTGTATGTCAATTTCATCCTGGGGTTGGTCATGACGCTTGTATGCGGCCCGCTCTTGACGGAGTTCGGCATGGCCATCACTGACATTAATTACTGTCGCGTAGATTCCCATACCTGGAGTCATAGAACTGGAACCCGCTGCTTCAGTTACCTCAAGAGTGTTGATAGCGGCCCATGGGGGGGCTTGTGCCTTGACTTCATGAATATCCACAGACAGTATTTTTGTGCGGATAAAGTCGCCAGCTTTTATGGGTAAATTAATTTCACCGGGTTCGATAGGAGAGACCATATTACTGTTTTAATCTGACTATCCAAAAACCTAATACAATATTCGCGCTGTCGAGATTCACAAAATTTGATAGAGAACGGTCACTTACCATGGAGACTGTATGTTGAATGTGATTCCCCACCGAGTAGTGGAGACCTCAACTGAGGCCCATATTTCAGTTCCACTCCGGGGCATGTCTATAAATGCTCCCGGAGTATTCTCCCAGTATGGTTGAGGGAATATCGAAGGATCAGTCTGACCGGACACGGCTCTCTGAAGCAGGGGAGAGAGAATTGCTAATTGGTGAGGACCAACCAATTCGGATTAGCTCTGGCCATCGCATACAGCACCACGATGGGAAGTGTAGTCGCCCACATGGACACAATTACGAGATTTCTGTCAGTGTTACCGGCGAGCTAACCAAAGAAGGGTGGGTCGTCGACAAAGGTGAGATCACTTCGATAATTTCTGAGTGGGACCATCGCTTCATACTCGAGCGTGGCGATCCACTCATTGAAGCTTTCGAACAAAGCGGTGATAGTGGCGCTCTCGTCGTTATCGATCATCCACCGACGGCAGAGGTAATGGCGGTGCTGCTGGAAGAACGCATGATGGAGGAATTTCCAGACACCGTTTCAGATGTCTCCGTCTCAGTTAGAGAAACAGGCGAGCTGTGTGCAGCACCGTAGCTATCGATGCCTGTGAATGCTGACGCGGAAATTGAGGATGCAGAAGCCGAGGGCGACCTCCCGATCAACGAACTCTTCTATTCGTTACAGGGGGAGGGGAAGCTTTCGGGTGTTCCATCGGTCTTCGTCCGAACCAGCGGCTGTAATCTTCGCTGCTGGTTCTGTGATTCGTATCACACGTCCTGGGAACCCACACACGCATGGATGGACATAGAGGAAATGATCTCAGAGGTCGAGTCTCACCAGGAATGCGAACACGTCGTCCTCACCGGCGGCGAACCAATGATTCACTCTGCGGTGACAGACCTACTGGATAAACTCTCAGCAAGGGGGTACCACACGACAGTCGAAACGAACGGTACCATCCATCGTGATGCTCCGGTTGATTTGGCTAGCATTAGCCCAAAACTTCAGTCGAGTACGCCCACAGCAGAGAAAGATCCGAAGGGTGAGGGAGAATGGGCGGACAAACACGATGAGCGTCGACTGGACCTCGAGTCACTGTCCGCACTCGTAGAGGACTACGCGTTCCAACTGAAATTTGTCGTCACCAGCACCGACGATATGGTGGAGATCGAATCTCTCCTTGAACGGTTGCGGAATGTCACCTCTGAGTCCATCGCCGGTGATGATATCCTACTCATGCCCGAAGGGGCGACGCGGGACCGGTTGGAAGAGACGCGCGAACTCACAGCCGAATTGGCGATGGAATACGGGTACAGATACACGCCGAGGCTGCACGTGGATCTGTGGAACGACGCACCAGGAACCTGAACATGACCGACGATATTCAAACTGACACGGTAGAGAGCGTCGACGATATCGACGGCGAGACGCACGCAATCGACTGGTCGAAAGCTCAAGAGGGCGTTCGATTGTTGCTGGAGGCCGTCGGCGAAGAACCGGATTCAGCGAAACTCCAGGAGACCTGGCAGCGCCGGGTTCCAAGTGCCTTCGAGACGCTGACTCAGGGAACACGGATCGAGGCGAAACCTGAGATGCGAACGTTCGAGGCGTCTGGTGAGAGTTTCGTGGTTAAAGAAGATATCCCAGTCTACAGCCTCTGCGAGCACCATTTGCTACCGTTTTTCGGTACTGCAACGGTCGCATATCGTCCAGACAGTGAGGTCGTAGGGTTATCGAAACTCGCGCGTTACGTGCGGTGGCAGTCACGCCAACTCACGATGCAGGAACAACTCACACAGGATATCGCTCATGGACTCGCCGACGAGATTGGAGCCTCTGCGGTGATGGTCGAGATATCGGCGACACATCTCTGTGAAGCGATGCGCGGTGTCGAGACGAAGACCGAGACATCGAGTAGAGCGGTTGTCGGCGAACCGACTGAGCACGAACGACGGCGATTCAACGAGGCAACCAGATAATATGTCATCAAACTCCCGAGCGGTCGTACTCGCATCAGGTGGAATGGACAGTGCAACCGCAGCGGCGGTCGCAAAAGAATCCGGTCACGAGCTTTATATGCTGCATACGTCGTACGGGCAGCGGACGGAGTCGAAAGAACTGGAGTGTGCAGAGGCCCAGGCCGATTACTACGACGCTGCAGACTTTCTTCATCTAACCACTGACCATCTCTCGAAGATCGGTAATTCGAGTCTGACGGACGACGAGGTCGCCGTTGAAGATGCTGATCTCGACAGCGACGAAGTCCCAAGCTCGTATGTTCCATTCAGGAACGCCAATTTGCTCTCGATGGCGGTATCATACGCCGAAGCTAACGAATGTGATGCAGTGTATATCGGTGCCCATTCTGAAGACTTCTCGGGCTATCCCGACTGCCGTCCCGCATTCTTCGACGCGTTCCAGCAGGTCGTTGAGGTTGGCACGAAAGACGATACCGAGATAACTATCAGCGCTCCATTCACTGAATGGTCGAAGACCGATATCGCCAAACGAGGTGTAGAACTGGACGTCCCCTATCAATTGACGTGGAGTTGCTACCGTGACGACGAACCCGCATGTGGAACCTGTGATGCCTGCGCATTCCGCCTCCAAGCATTCCAGAATATCAACGAGAGGGATCCAATCGAGTATGCCGAGCGGCCAGACTATCGAACATAAATAAAATCTCCTCACGCCGAAAATAGAGAAACTCTCCCAAGTGAATACAATTACGGCTCGATTGGGATCCTCAGTTGATGACCATTAGTTTGGACCGTGGTGAATAGAGATCGCGTACCTTTTACTGAAGATTTTTGAAGCCTGCCCAATTGATTTAATAGATCCGGGAAAGGCGTCGAAAACACCCACACCAGAACTAAATAGAACTAAACTAGAACTGGGCCTATGGGCAACTACGCCGTTGGAGACATCGTTGATGCGTCAACCGTGAATTTGAATCGGTTTGATATAAAGAATGCTGACCAGAATTCAGCAGGAGTACGGAAACTGAAAATTGTTGAGATACCATCAAAAGGAAAACCAGTAGCTGTTGTTCAAGAGTGGGGTGATCGGACTGGATCAGATAACGACCTCCTTGGAGGACACTTATAACATCTGCAAATCTCTTTAATTTCTTCACCCGACCGATCCCTTGCATCTTATGCCTTTCCATCAGGTTTTAACGATTTCAGCAGAGTCTGTATTATCCAATCTTATATGAAGCTAGTTATCGGTGCTATACGTCTAATCGCCGGTTACTCTTCCAACGTATACTCCGGTCGTGCTGAACAGCTGAACCTGACATCGCACTCGGCACACGTTCCCTCCGAGGGGAGTTCCTTCTCTGTGATATCAAACCAACCACCCTCCTCGCGGTCTTGCTTGATATCGTCGACAGTCCGCTCGAACTCCTTGATCGATCCCTCGACGTCATCACCGGAGAAGTCGACCTCGAACATCGCTTCATCACGGTCGCCCTCACCGAGGAAGTAGATCACACCCCGATCAGGGTACTCCCCGTTCTGATATCGGTAGAGTTCTGCGTAGGTGTACAGTTGGGCCTGATAATCCGTTAGTTCCGCACCACCATCCGGACGTTGTCCGGCCTTGTAATCCCAGATCTCGTCACCATCGTCGTCACCCATGAGAACGTCCACGACTCCTTCGAGTACGAAGTCATCGCGGTTGCTCTGAAGACGGTGTTCGGTGTCGACAACGCGTGGATAGAGCCAGTCGCCTTCTGTCTCGTTGAACCGCTTGATGTACTCGAACGCGGTCTCTTCAGCCTCCTCGCTCATCGGATAGATGTTCCTAGCCTTCAGCGCTTCCGCTACCTCATCGAAGTAGTCTCGCAGTTCAGTTGCGGATGGTGGTTCGTCTCCCTCAATGTCTCCCAAATCGCCCGAGTAATGCCGGTGTGCTCTATCGAGCGTCTCGTGGACAACGCGACCAAAGAACAGTTGGGTCACGTGGTTCGGCGTGAACCCGAGCTCTTTGTAATAGCCATACTGGCGCTTGCAGCGACGGTACGATAGTACGTCACCCGTGATGCTATACCGGCGTTTGAGATCGATATCGTCGAGAGGACCTACGCTGTCCTCGACGCTCTCTAGGAAGTCGTCCGGATCCTCCACCGATCGCTCGCCCGAGAACCAGTCTTCGTCGAGTTGGTTGCCGTTGGCTTCGTACCCGAGGGAGAGGCCACTGGTCCCTCCTTCGGTCCCCAGAAGGAACAGGTCCTCCTCGGCGCGCGAATAGGAGACGTAGAATCGTCGTACTTCGTCTCGTTCTGCTCGATCGTCGACGTCTCCAACCGGTTCGATGTCTGCGTAAGGTTCCAGTTGGTCCTCAAGCCAGTAAGTCCCACTCGTCCAAGGCTCCGAATCGAGGTTCCCTGTGAAGACCACGGGAAATTCGAGGCCCTTGGCCTGGTGGGTGGTCATGACCTGAACGAACCCTGCAGGTAGTTGATCGTGGGGATCTTCCGGTTCGTCGAAATCCTGTGCTTGGAGGTAGCCACAGAACGTCCAGTAGAACGATCCGAGGAAGCTCGTCGACACACTGTTCGAATTCGACGATTTCTCGAGATAACCAGCGCCAGCCACACTGAGAAACGCATCGAAGAGGTTAGTGAGACGACCGAGGCGTTCCCCACGGTCCGGTCGGTCGCTTCCTTCGATCCACTCCCGGAATGGATCGAACGACAGGATACGGTAGAGCAGTTCGAGTATCGTGAATCCAAGCGACTCTCCGTCATCAGCGAGTGCGATCTCGCGTTGTTTTCTTCTAACGAAGTCGTCCAACTGCCAGGCGTTGTATTCTTCGACGTATCCGTCGAACGCGGTCGCCCATTCCTCGACCTGGTCCTCGACCCCACCTTGCAGGTTGACCCAGGGGACAGATGCGCCATCGAATTCTGGGTCGATGACGCGAATAACTGCTCCGAGCGCGAACCGTATCTCGTCCTGCTCGAGGAACGCTTTGTTCCGTGGATTGTGGACTGGGATATCCCGGTCCCGCAGTGCCTGTACGTACTGACCCGCCCAATCATCACTCTCCTTTGTGCTCTTAAACAGGAATGCGACCTGGCTGTAGTCCTCGATGTATCCGTCTTCGTGGAGACGCTCGACCAACTCCGCCGCACGTTCAGCTGCGGTTCCAGTGTCCTCAGACAGTAACGCCCGGACGCTAGTCCGACCGTCAGTATCTGTCCGGTCGACCAGCATCGGTTCCTTCCCGGGTGCCCGAGCACCAGGACGCTGCATCAGCGGATAGTCATCGATGTATCGATTGCACCAAGAGACGACGTCGTCCGTCGATCGGTAGTTCGCCCGAAGTTGGACTTCCTTGACAGGTGCACTAAACCGCTGGCGTGCACGTTCGGGAAACTGGATGAGGCACTCGACAGTCCCACCGCGAAACCGATAGAGTGCCTGGTCGTCGTCACCGACGACGGTGATGTTCGGCGAGTCGAGTTTCTCCGTGAGTCTGAAATATAGTTCCTGCTGAAGGGGGTTGGTATCCTGATATTCGTCGACGAGTACGTGCTCGAGTTGGGGCCGTTCACGTTCTGGTTCTCCATCGATGAACCGCTGCCCCGCTTCGCTGTCGAGGAACTCTATGAACTGTTCGAGAAGTCTGGCGAAGTCTGAGCGACTGTTATCGCGGAGTGTCTGGCGATATCGTTCGAGTCCTTCAGCACAGACACGCCATGCCGACTCGTCCGCAGTTCGCAACTCCGTCGTATCAGCTCGATACTGAGAAATTCGGTTGAACAGCTTGGAGGCCAACTCTGTCGCCTCCCACTTGTTGGGCGAGAAGTTCTGTTTCCACCCACGCAACTCCCCGAAGAACTGCCACACATCGTCGATATCGCTGTCAGAGATTGTCTCCCAGTTATCGGCTGACCCGGACCCACGGAGGACCGAAACGAAATCACAGTTGTCGTACATAAAGAGTTGCTGTGCGTCCTCGTCGAGGAGTTCCACACTGGCGTAATCCTCGTACCGGTACTCCTGCATGATGTCTTTCGCTAGTGAGTGGAGGGTTCCGGTTCGAATCTCATTCGCGTCGACTACATCCTGGAATCCCAGTCTGGAGAGGCGGTCGACGATGCGCTCCTCGAGATTCTGGGCCGCCTTCTCTGTGAATGTCGTCAGCAGTATACCCTGTGGCGGGACTTCGTCTACAAGCAGCAGCTTGAGTGCTCGGCAAATCAAGACTTCCGTCTTCCCACTTCCAGGGCCAGCCGTGACGTGTAATGGTCCGTCACCGTGTCTGATTGCTCGCTCCTGGGCGCTGTTGAACGACCACTCCGGATCATCGAACCGGCTGCGGTTGGCTCGCTCTAACCGGTCGATAAATTCGTCGGCCGTGAGTGGTAATTCGGTCATGCCAATTAAATACATTTTACTGTCACTTAACACTGGTTGCAGCGTGGCTTTGACTGGAATTGAAGACCACTTTCAGATGCCTCCCTGGTGGATGCCTGTTTCCTTGAGGCGGTCGGGGTCGGCGAACGGATTCTTACCTGACACTCTTTCACCCTCCCGATCAGTCCGGATTTTTTTGCCCCCACTAAACGGATTGGCCCGAGTAGAACGCGATTTGTTCTCAGTTTCGTCATTGACTCCTTGGTCCCCAGAACTGTCGTCCCTGGGAGATTGGTCCATGCAAGTCACGTCGTGCACGCAATTACAGATGAGATAGTTCCTGTTCCCGCCAGAGCCGATGGCAAACTTACCGATTTCCGCGGTGAGAATGTAGCTTTCGTCGACATCCAGTCGCTTCCGTGACACACGGTCGAGACCCAAAACGACTGTTTCCCCTCGAACTCCATCTATCTCCAGGAAGATATTATCTGAGTTGATGGAAACTGGAAGTGTGATACCCCCCTCATTGGACTCGTTATCGAGGTGTCGCAACAACTCGTCAGCGTCAACCGTTTGCGATGGTGCCTGTGAGGTCATGGGTGCTTTCCTGGTCGTGGCGGAACGACTCCGACACGTCCCAATTCCAAGGGATAACATCAACAAATATAAACAGGAAATGCTCCCCTCAGGACTCAATCAGACAAGAGAGGTCTCCATCGTCTATTCTAGTGACCTGTAGCCGCCGATATCAACTCCAACATTCGACAGGAGTTGATATCGCTGTGGCTTTTGCCCATTCCTCCTTCTGTTACCTTGTTGGAGTCATCGAACACTTGCTGCCGGTCTGGAACGGGTATAGGGATGAGCCTCTATGCGTCTTCCTGTCGATTCCGATCAATTTCGTCAAATCCATGCGTCTCACCCTCTCGCCGGACCTGACTGACCTGTTCTGAGGTCGAATCGTATGCCGCTTGCGCACCCTCTCCGCTGTGAGCCATATCCAATGAGTTGTCCTCATCCATCCCCATACTCGATGCTGTCAGCGCAGCTTCCTGATTAGCACCGATAAACAGGAACTCCCAGTCATATTCCTCACGGTATTCCCTAACTTGTTCCCTGAGACGATCGTGTGGAGTCTCGGAAGCGTTTTCTTTCCCGTCAGTCAGAGTCACGATGATGACGTTGTCGGGACGCTCGGATTGGCCTTTAGAGCGTACCAAATCCGCCGTTTCGGTCACAGCAGTTGATATGGCATCGTGAAGTGCGGTTCGACCTCCAGGGCGGTAGTTATCTTCAGTCAATTTTGGCGCCTCTACGATCGGATAATCGTCGAACACGAGGTCGACGTTGGTGTCGAAATTATACAGGGAGACCGTGGCAGAGCCTGGTTCACCATGCTGCTCATCTAAAAACGTATTAAATCCACCAATGGTGTCCTCCCTGATCGAGGACATGGAACCGGACGAATCGAGAACAAATGTTACGTGCGTTTGCATGACTCATCCCATCTTCTGCAGCGGTGGTTAAAAACAAGAAATCTACAAACACGAATGGCCGAACTGGGCACTTGATGGTCGAACCCATCCTAAGACGTCCGGAATTAGACAGTGCCACCAATAGCTAAGTAGAGTTAGTTGGTCTTGATTCGCTCGAACGATTGTATTTCACCGCCCTCACAGAGATAATAGCTATCACGACCGTTCGTGACTTTGCGGGCGGGTTCTTGGAGTATATAATCCATCGTGTACTTGATGTTGTGCCCGGATAACGTGTCTAAGTGAAGCATTGCTGTTCTAGTACTGCCGTCACACACTTTTTCGACATCATTGAGTTCTGGGTTGTTCACACCCGCGGCACCGAAGCGCTCAGTTGTATCGGGTTCAAGTTGGTAGTATCCTCTAGATTCCAGAAATTCGGCAGTATCGGCATCGGCCTCTGGAACGAAGGGAACATTTGGCCCATCCGGGCCCGTATTATAAATATCGCCTCGAAGATATAGTGCATCTACCCATAATGGGGCCGCACCTGTGTTCGTGACTTCGAAACTGAACCCACTTTTATCAGAAATATCTCCCTCGTGAACCGACTCAAACTGCGGTTCAGAAATTATCAGTGACCGATCAATTTCGAATATTGTCTCTGCCAGCACTTCCTCCTCAGAATCGATGAAGAAGAGATATTCTGTCCCCGGAAAATAGAACTCTGTATCGTTATTGAACCGGAACCGTTCTACCCCCGAAGTATCTACTAATGAGCGTCTATCGTCGATATTTCCCGCGTTTCCAGCGGTGCACTCGGTGGGCCGGTACCCACTACAGTCGTCGATTTTGAGTGTTCCCTCTCGATATTCTTCAGCGATGTCGATTCGAATACTCCAATCTGGGCCATCGCCAATCACCTCATAACCGGCGGAATCGGGCACTCGTTCAAATCGGATGTCCCCGATATCCGGTTTCGGACCAACTCCATTGGGGTAAACTTCGGCCTCGACACTCGCACGAAGAGTCCCCGAATCAATCCGGGGGGACGCGGAGGATTCTGTATTGTCGATGACAAGATAAAACGAATCGTTGACAATACCGCTAGTATATGTACCCACATTTGCGGACCGTTCGACCAAGGTTTCGACACCCCCCACGGAGAGCGGTGTGTACCAGGTAGGTCCTTCTCGGTCGATGTACTCTCGGTAGTTTCCGTAATTAAAAAATAGCACATCGAACGCGGACTGCTCTGCACCAAGATTCTCGATTGTGTACCGATAGACTGCCTCAGCAGGATAATCCCCTGGCATTTTTAACACCCAAAAATCATCCTTTGCAGTCAACTCCACTGTTCCAGAAAAACTAGGATATCGATCTCCTGTCATTGTAGCCGGCGTGGATGGCTCAGACAATGATGTCGAACAGCCGCTCAACAGGATAGATCCTGGAGCGATAGAGGTCAGAAATGCTCGCCGGCGCACTATTACTCACTTCGTGATACTCTGCTATACTCCACGTTCAAATGAATGTTTGCCTGCGTAATCTCTTGATATGCAAGAGCCACCGAAGGGTAACACATCTATGAAGCTGTTATAATACGGACAGCATGGTTTTCTAGTCTCAGTCTAGAGGACTGCTGTTACAACTCCTGAATGGCGCCTGTCTGTGTTGGATACGGAAGGTTCAGTAGAGGTGATATTGAAATTTCAGTCGGAGTATGTTTGAGCACTATCTATCAAGCGTCTGAATATATCCTTACTTCGTAGAGTAGATTTGTTACCTACCAAAGTGAGGTCACGACCGCTGCCAAACAGCGAATAGAGCGTTGTTGGATCATTGAGCGGGGGGCGGACGATGTTATCTTCATTTGAGGTTGCAAGACTTACTACAGCGTGATCGGCAATCTCACCGTCTAGGTCTTCTGGCCGCCGGACGGGGACATCCAGTTCCTTCTCGGCAAGCCGCCTCTTGATATGGGTGCCGTGTCGTTCGAAGGGTGTGACGACTACATCGGGATCTTTACTCTCGACAACCTGTGTGACTATTTGCCCGGCAATATCGTTCGCCAGGAGTGCACGGTTGAATTCTGGGAGTTCAGCCGCTACAGTTTGCACCACAACCTGATGGTGACTCGCCCTCTCCCCTTCCAACGGGCCTTTCGAGGCAAGATACAGGCTTTCACTGTCGAGCACTACGACCGACTCTTCACGGAGCGCGGTCGCATCGAGTTCGATGCGATTCTCGAAGAGTTCGTGGGCAGCCATCGCTGACAAGGGCGTGTCAGTAACGTCGAACACCAGACGCTTTCCGGTGCCCTCAGCTGCGGGAACAGTCGATTCGAGTTCGAGAGTTTCCACAGGAGTTGCTTCATCGCCTTGGATGTTCAGGAAGGTGAGATCACCTGCGATTTCCTCCCATGGTTCGTCTTTATAGAATTCACAGAGGGCAGGCGTTCCCTCTCCTGTGAGTTGCAGACTCGCACGATTCTCCGTAGGAAACGATCGGTATCGTTCGAACTGGGTTCGGAAGTGTGTGTCCAGACCCGCATTGGTTGCAGTGGTACTGAGTAAGCGCGGTCCAGATTTACGAACATCTCCAACAGCGATAACTCGGTCAGCGACATCTGCGAGGAAATCGTACTCAGGCTGCGTCAACTGTTCCGCACCGAGTAAAACCAGCAGGTCGAAGAAGTTCTCGGAGTGATCTCTCTCAGTAAACTCCCCCTCTTGGAGTTGATGGAAAAATTCTCTCAGTCCGCCCGGCCATGAGTCACTGGTGGCCTGCTGAACAGATGAGACAATGGAACGTGAGTCCAGGAGACGTGACTGGATGGCATGGTACCCATCGCTGTTTTCGATACAATTCGGTCCACTGGTCCCATCAAGCCTGAAATGATCCCCGTCAGGTTGAGCGCTGACAGCCGTTTCGACCTGTGAAGGAGTCGCAGCAAGTACCAGGGCTCGGCACTGCTCTGCTGGTATGACGGAGTCCTTGTCGGGATGGGGATACGATGTGCTCACGAGTTCACGGACGATAGCAGCGATATCCTGGTTCCGGGTCGTACCCACGGGCAGGTCGACAAAGAGTTCGCTGCGGTCCAAATACTCGACAATCTCACTTAGAGAGATGGTGTCTGGGATTTCGTGATCTGTCGTCTCATTCGCCGTGTCTAGAGGATCGCCTTCGTTTCGTCGCTGAGAGAAATCCAGATACGGAAGATAATCCTCCTCGACAGATTCGGTACTGAATAAATAGAGGGCATCGACGGGTTCAGCGAGGGTCAGATACGATTCGTAATCGACATCAGAAGCAAGTGGAGCGAACCGATATTCGCCATCGTCTTCACCGTAGTATACCGCTTTGTCTGCTTGAGACTCAGTCTGTGCTCGGAGTCTAACTACCTCTCCCGGTTTGAAGTTCGGAACGACTGGCGTGTCGGTTTCGAAATGGAGGATCGATCCAGCACCACTTATTCCGGAAAACTCCATGTTTGGAATCCGATAGCCGGCCTCAGCCAGGAGTGTCTCATCAAGCGAACCCACAACCTGCTTCGCGGTTTGTCGTGTCTTTCGCTCTTTTCTGAAAGCCTCCCTGACACTCTCGTAGTAGTCGATTACGTCGGTATCTCGGTATTCTGTCCGCTGATCACACCGGTCAAAGAGCGAGCAGTCGGTGGTCAGTTCACCCCCGTCAGTTTCATAACACGGCCATCGACGCTCGTTTTGACAGTGGTATGTACACGCAGGCGGGAGTGCATCCTCTGGTCCGTTTATCCATTCTTCGACCGCGAAGCTACAGCCCTCACAGTTTCGATTATACGTGGATGGGGGTGCGTAAGCTTCTCCAGTCTCGATTATCTCATTTCGAATCTCCAAGAACTCACGAACGTCGGCCATCGTAAGCTCCACCGATTCAAATCTAACTGACTCGTCATCTGTGTTTGGATAGATAAGATATCCAGTCTGACCGTCCTCTACTACGTCTTGGAAAGACTGCCCCTCCCTCACCTGTTCTAAGAGGAGCCCGAAGAGGTACAATTTAACCTGTTTACTATGGGTTTCGACGAGATCCTCTCCTGGGTTGCGTGTTGTCTTGATGTCGTATGGGACTCCATCGAGAATGATGTCTACTCGGCCAGCATACCCGAATTCGCTCGTGAGAAACCGTTCCGTCTCGATATCGGTTGTTGCCTGTATCCGGTCAAGGAACTCCGAATCTGTGAACAGTTGCCCTACGGCACTTTTGACGTGTTCTCGCCCGTCGAGCCCCGCACCCGAAAGGACTAGCAATGCCTGCTTGAATCCGAACTCGGACTCAAATACGTCTTCACAATACTCGTCAATAGTATCCTGGTCCCACGTCTCTTGGTAGAATCTCTCCTCGTGATCTACGAGGGCTTTTTCTGTGATCTTGTGAATCGCATCTCCCCGGAACTTGTTCGATTGTTGGTATGGTTCGCTGTTGTACTTATCACCAGGATATGCACGCTTGACGTACCGAAGATAGTACTCTCGGGGGCACCGATCACCAGTCCGGAGCTTCGATTTGCTGATGAGCGTATCGGGTTCCCGGATAACAAAGGAAGTCACATTGAGATAGACCGATCCGCTATCGTCGTGGCGATTCGGGATCGCACGAACATGTAACACTTCCCCGCGCTGTAATGATGGGGCGTCGTACTCTCCCGTCTCGAGTGTCTCTTTTGTCGGAATCTCGAGTGTCGATCGAACGTACGGAGCCGTTTGTCTCAGTCCCTCGTGTTTGGTCGGCTCCTCTGACCAGAACGAGAGGAGGGCCTCTTCGCTTAGATCGTTATATGGATCGTCGACGTGATAGACTGTCTTATCTCCACCCGTTTTTCCGGGCATCGGGTTACTACGGACCCGACATCGAATGGTCGTTTCTTCACCGGTTGATCCGTCCAACTCCTCAACAACGGTCGCTAATGAGCGAATCATTGGCTGAACACCTCAGAGAGTAGTCGTCGGTTGAGTCTCGATTCTTGCTGTCCTGTCCCATGGAGACAGAGACCTGTCTCGGTCTTCAGGCAATCTGGACACGCAGTGACACACTGGACCACGAGTTCACCTAATCGCTCACCTAATTCTGCGATATCACGTCTGCCCGAATCGTCGGCAAACCGATCGTACGTCGCCTTGATCTCAGGATCAGTGAACACGTGGCGGTTCAGGTGGAGCGCCAAATCGACTACTCGTGGAGTCCGTCCGATCGCAGTTTCGACCCGCGTGTATTCGTCGGCAACGTACGAATAGAAGGTAGCTAACTCACGTGTCTCGAACAGATTCCGCGTCCGCTGCTCTACGTGTGCGACCAAATCATCCATCGAGTATGCGTCTGGATCGTCGACTTTGGACTTGACCACATCGGTCGCCATTTCGACGAATTCGTCGTGGTCGTTCCGATAGACATCGTAGAGAGAGCCGTCGGGATAGTTTGCGAGCAGTTCGATCGCTGCCCTGTCGGCGGTAGCCGAGTGGCACCGCCCCTGAGCTGCCAGCCCTCGCTCGATATCGAGATCGTTGGCTTGGAGTTGTTGGTAGACTTCCTTGGCTATTCCCGCACCGCCCTGGATTGGATCGTAGACTGCAATCCGCGCCGTATCGTCTCCCGTCTCTTGGAAGTTTACGTCGTACCAGAGTTCGAACGAAGTACCCGACCCCATCAGATTGTTGGCCCACGTAGACAGCGCGTGTTCAGCGGAATGAACGAGAGCCCTCTCGGCAAAGTCCATAACGAGATTATCGTTACGGCACCGAGCCAGCAGTTCTGCTATGGGGCCGGGGTGTTCGTCAATCGTTGTGAAAACATCAGAGACATCCCGACGTTCGTGTCCGAGTAGTCTAAGATGACGATCCGACTCGTCCGGGAGTAGCCGCTTGACCTCGTCGGCTACCTTAGTCCCAGACAATTCGAACACTCCTAATTCAGTCTCATCGACAACGCGTGACTGGTAATCGATTCCGAGTAGATGTTCGACGAGTGGACGGACGGCGTAGACGTGGTTGAGCGCCCGTTCGTCAAAGAACAATCGCTGCCAAATATTCGATTCGAGGAGTGCGAACTGAAGATCCCGTCTGAGTCGTGGGTTAGAGTCTAGTGTCGATTGTAATCGACTCCGCAAATCCTGTCGATCAAGTTCGAACGTCAACAACTGACTTTGCTCGTTGCTTGCGACGAAAGCTGTCTTCTCATCGCTCTCACAACGATAGCGCATTATCTCAGATCGCGTCTCGGTCGAGTCCGCAGGGTATAGCGTAAGCAGGGATCCGTAGTAACAGCGAACGAACTCACAGTCGTCCTCGAACGAATAGCTGCTGATAATCCCCGCACTGTCTACCGGTTCTCGCTCCCCTTCGAATTCACCCGCAATATGCTTGAACCAGAGGTAATTCGTTGTGGGATCAGACGAGAGAGGTTCTGTAGTCATGGGTGGGTCCCCAGTCCAAACGATTCCCTTCTCCGGAATCCAGACGTAGTTTGGATCGCTTTTGTTTTCTTCTGTCACTCGTATCGTTAGTGGAACATATACGCGGACATCTTCTGGCTCGAATGGGAGTTCTGTGTATTCAACCTCGGAGACGTCGCCGAGAAGATCGGTGAGTGGATACGATTCTGCCCAGTCAAACATCGGCCCGATATCAGCATGGCCCATGGCCGATTCGTGATTCCAGTTACCCCGCCAGAGATCGAAATTCCCCCATCGCTGTTTATATCCTCCGGGGAGGAAGTTGTTCAACATCTGGTTCAGATTTTCACGAGCAAGTGTTTCTTCGGGGTCTTCATCGGCGTTGACGACGCCAACGGTCCCGCCGATCTCTTCCGGAATAAAGGTTCCAGCAACTATGAAGGGCGTTTTCGCCACCGGATCAGAGCTGTAGATCCCGGTCAAATCCAAATAGTTGTAGTCGTCGTCCTCGACGTAGCTCCGTATTCCTTGTAGTCTCGCTAACTGTTCGGTTCGACGACCTGCTTCGTCAGCACCTTTGTCAGTCATCGATCTTCCTCCAGTTCGTCGATGTAGTCATCTATCTGCGACAACGCACTCTCGCCCCCCTCCTCAACCATTCTTCCGAAGAACTTCCAATAGGGGATATCCCGTCCGGGAGCGATATGATCGTCGAGGCGGCTCAGATACTCGTCAAATTTGTTGATTACGCGATTCATTTCATCGTTGTCAATATCGTATGTCTGCGAAAGCCAGTCACGAAGCGCAAGTTGATTCGCATTGAATTTGGTCCGGAGATAATCAATATCTGGACCTGCTACTCCCCTTCCACGAAATAGACGCTCCGCATTAACACCGTCTGTGACGTTGAAGAAGTCGATGATTGACGCAGTCATATGTTCAGCCCGGATGAATCTGTTATTCTCGTCTAACGGGATTTCGAGATGCTCGTCACGCGGGTTGCTAAGATAGTTCGAGTGGTGGAAATAGTAGGAATCAGTTGGCGTCGACCCGAGTACAACCACAGTTACCG
The DNA here is from genome assembly GCF_030127105.1 of Haloarcula pelagica. Classification (NCBI taxonomy): domain Archaea; kingdom Methanobacteriati; phylum Methanobacteriota; class Halobacteria; order Halobacteriales; family Haloarculaceae; genus Haloarcula; species Haloarcula pelagica. The sequence continues at coordinate 2,822,559 of NZ_CP126161.1, forward strand.
GTTCGTCTTCAGCATCGCGGCCACCCCGGCCTTTCCGCTGAAGGAATCCAGGAACGTTTCTGGGGGCACGATACTGGAAGGTCCCGATGATGCTTGCGTGATCGAACCCAACCTCCAGTGCACTCGTCGAAATCAATTGATCCCAATTATTACCTGCCGGTTGATCTGATCCTGCTCGTTTCGTGTTTCCACTCTTGTGGATTGCTACGTTCATCTCCTCAAGATCGAGTTCTCGATCCTGCATCGTCCACCAGCACTCACCATCCTGGTAGACTGGGCAAGGATTGATGTTCGGATTCGGGGGGAGCGACTCACAAACAGCGTCCTCGTCGTATTCATCGTCGGTGGCTCCACGGAACAACTCCCGCGGGCAATCGGGGTTATTGTCACGCTCGCCGAGGAGTGCATCCGGAAACCGGTACTTATAGAGGCCGTTCTCTTCGGCTTCTTGAACGTACCCACCGAGCCTACTGACAGAATCGATAGAATCGACGAATCCGAGAACCCGGTCTTTGTTTACGTCGAGGCCAGGTCTGTCTCCAGCCCGCTGTTTTCTCATCGTGTGGAAGAACCCAAAGGCGATCTGGATCATACACGAGAGGTTCGTCGCTGTGGTCTGGCTGACGTCACTCCACTCTTCACGTGGTTTGTACATCGAGTCCCCCAACGGAACTCGGACATCCCGGGGATCGGTGGCTTTGACGAAGATAAAGTGTTCTCGACTCAACGTATCCTGCTCGTTTTCTCTCGGTGAGATTCGTTGTGCGTTCTTCGTGGCGAAGATACGACTCGTGAAGTCCTCGGCGTTGTTGATTGTCGCACTAGACGCGACCAGCATCGGCGATTGTTGGCGGGATTGTTTACGCATTCCCTGCTTGAATCGTCGAACGACGTTAGCTACGTTCATCCCCGCCTGATCCGTATAGATGTGAACTTCGTCGAGTACGAGGAACTTGGTCGGGTATGGCGCTTCCCAGAAAGCGTCGTGCCCGTATTTATCCATTATCCGCCGGTGAAGTGAGTTCTGTGTAGTAACGATCAGGTCTGCCGGCTCACCTCTGTCGACGGTCGCGTACTCTATCCTATGGGTTCTGGTTGTGGTACACTCGAAATGCGTCTCACTAAAACTATCAGGTACTTCGAGAGTACCATCGCAATCTTCATGCGGACAATCAAGTGTGACCTCTTCACGACTGCTGTGCTGAAGACTGATCGTTAGTGGGGCTTCCTCGAAAGAAGCATTGAGCGAACTTTCTAGCCGATTTATTTCGGTTATATATTCGAAGGCACGTTCGAACTGGTTATCACAGAGGTCCTTCCGTGGGTAGGTCAGTACCGCCTTGTTCCCGCTGATGTGTGCTTTGTGCGCTGTGAGTGCGTAGGCTAAGGTTGGAAACAGGAACGCCTCTGTCTTCCCACCGCCAGTACTGGCGGTGACCACATGAGATTTCGAATCCTCTATTCCTTGTTTGGTAACCGCATCGAGATATAATTCCTTGAACGCGCGCGCTTGATACGCTGCAAGGGAATCGAATTCTTCTGGCAGTCCCTCGTTGAAGAACCGACTCATCGTCGTCATCGTCTCTCTGATGGTCTCACGCCAGTCACTGCCGACAGAGTCCTCGAGTTCCCAAGCAGGTTCGGTCGCTTGGTCGTTGATGTGTTCGTTAATCTGGCGAATCGGTCGCCGGAAGCGAGCAGCTTCTTCCCTGTCACGTCCCATGATAGGTTGCTTCCGGTCCGCCGAATCTAGTTTCACCATCTTCACCAGATTCGGCGTGAATTTGTAATGTGCTTCGTCTGTCAGGCGCTGCCGCATGAGCGCAAAGTACCGTGCCATCTCTGCCACATGACTCCGGACTTGCTGACGGTTGTAGACGTAGAGAAGTTGTTCGGTCTCGACGAGATGTTCAACTGATCGCTGAAAAAGCTCTCTTGTGACGGTCTCCTCACCGAGTTCCATCGTGTCGATGATGAGATCATCAGACTGGAGAACTTCGGTAACGAACGGACTGTCAGGCTCGCAGTGTCTTTGTTCGAAATCGTTATAGACCTCATTGAGAGGAGCGGTTGCATCGTAGTTGCCCGCATTGATCTGTCGCTGGCAAATATCGGTCACTGCCTCGGTGATGTCGTCTGTAACCTGTTTGTAGATCTCCTCGTGATCACAAAACGTCGCCCACGCTCGATCGATGACATCGAGGCTCTTGGAAGTCTGTTGTGAGTTCATTAGTTGAATTCGACCGTGATATCCGCTACTTCATCGTCGTCAAGTAACTCCGCGAGGGAGTCAAGGATCGTCGACCTGTCGAGATCTGTCGCGTCAGCAGTTCGGATTACGCTACCGTCATGCTCTATGAGCAATTGTTTTAATCGTTCAGTAGCCGATTGTCTAACTTCAGTCGTAAGTGCTGACGAGATCTGTTCGATGAGTGTTTCGGCATCCCCCGCTTCGACGCATTCTTCCAGGTCACACTGGACAGCTAAATTCCGTCTGCGAACGGTATCGACGAGGCTTTCGGCTACACTCTGCTCCGCATAGGCTCTCGAGATGGATCTGTGGAGCATTCGACACCCCTCCAAAGCGGTGTATGCGTCATTGCTTCTCTTCCCTGCACTGTTGCTCTTGCTCTCAGCTTCGTCGAGGAGTTGTTTCACTTTCGCCAGGTCACTGGCGAATGCAGTTCGCCTGTCGTTCTGCTCCCCTAGTCCACTCAGATATTCGTGAATATCGTCCAGTAATAGCCGGGCTATATCAGAATAGACTGGCACAGCATCCTCCGGCGATAACTGGTCAACAAGGGTGTCGTAGATATCCGAGATCTCAGCCTCAAGCGTACCGATCGAAAGACGTTCGCTAGTTATGGCTTTGTGATGGCGCTCTGTCTCGACAAGTTGTTGCAGCATGGAATACTTCTTCTTGATATCCCCAAGTTGTAGGTCGAGGTCTGTCTGGACCTGTTCAATCCTATCTATTTCATAGCCTAAGCGTTCAGTATCTGCTTCTACACCGATCCGTTGTCGATCTCGAAGCGCAGACAGGACAGAAGAAAGGACTTGCACGCGAGTTTCTGTCTGTTGGACTAACTCAATGTCGTCCTCACTGATTTCGAGTTTTGCGTCCAGTTCCTCAAGTTCATGCTCCAACTCAGCAATCGACTCAACGATAGCTTCTGGGACTGTGTGACTCTGTTCTAGTGCCCGATATTCATCCCGCGCTTCGTCCAATGACGCGCGTGCATTATCGAGCACATTCTCGAATTCCGTCGTAGTCGAACCCATTTGTGAAACTCGAATGGTATCATCATCTGATACAAGAATATTAAAACTGGTGCCGCTGGTCACCAGAACCGAAACCGACGATGTCCCCGAAATTTTGTTGACTCACCAGGGGGATCAACTGGTATCTCACCCACTCACAAACTTAATACGTGTCTCTGGACTATCTTTATTTGGCGCTATACGCGCCTACGGTGATAACCGAAACAACCTCCGTCGATCGGGCTATCCTCGGTTGGTTCTAAACCGTGGACAAGTGGTCGACGGTGACCTTGGCGTAACCACCCAAGGTCTACCAGTCCATTCGGACTGGTTCGATCGGCATAGATTGGCTATTAATCGCTCTGACAGTGAGGGTTTTGACGTATAGAGCCGAAGTAGAATAGAAAGGGCTAGAGCTGTTTCTGCTGAATAAATCGCGCCCGGATACGAACAGTGTAAGCAGAATCTAACTCTGGTGTTCGTCCGGGGGGCTGATGGGCTGAAATTAGTCGTTGTAGCCAAGGAAGACGGCTTCTGCGCTGGTTCGTCGCCCCCCGAAGTCAACCACCTTAGCTCTGATACTATCGTTTTCGGAGAGATCTTGTGGGGCTTCAGTAACGAAGATAACGAGTTTCTCCTTCGTACCCATTATTGTCGGCGGGCGTGAACTGTAGTCGACTTCTTTCAGCACGAGCGTGATCTGTTCGCCGAGTTCAACTACGTCTGATGGGTCCCGTTCTTGTGCGCGTCTGTGGGCCCGCTCCGCTCGTGGATCATCATACTTCCAGTCGTCGGTCGAGTCACTTTGCCCTTTGCCTGTGAGCGATTCAGAGACTTCTCCTGGGCCTGATTCTAACAGCATCTCCTCATTTTCCCCAGAGCTCGTACCCTGTCCGTCCTTTGTCTTTAATCCAGATTCAGCACCTGTATCGGTCGTTGAACGGTCTATTGGGATCTCGACCAAGCACTCACGAAGTCGGTGGGTCTCCGTATCTGGGGTTGCCTCTGTAGCGGGAGTCTCTGGGAACTCACCGAGAAGCGAGAGTGCTCTCGGGAGTTCGTCTACAGATGGAGCGACAGGTAGTGTTTGATCAGACTCTGGTGCAACCAGAATTTCGGTTGCTCCGTCGACGTGTTTTCTGTCCTGCTCTAGGGGTGGTCCAGTCTTGACTGAGGGGAACTCTGTAACATGATTGCCATTTCCATAGGCAGTCCGATAGGCGGGCATTCCAAAGTCGTTCCGAACCGATTGTTGTTCACCATAGGGTATGGCATCTTCTCCGAGAAAATCGCCTCCATAAACAACTGATTCGAGAACACGGCGCCATAACGGATGGCCCTCCTCAGGGACATAATTGAGATGTTGCTGGAATCCAGCATAGAGATCTGCCAATCGGTTCGGTTGGGGTACACTGTCCGTACTTGAATCGTCGGGAGTCGAAGACTGAGATTCAGATTCTATCTTTCCAAGGTTTGTATTCGATTGTTGGGTGACGCCAGGGAACCGGTCGGGGTCCAAGAGATGAGATGTCCCGTTTCTTGGTTTCTGAGCCTGTGGTTCGTTGGGAAACTCAGCTAGGAGCTCGATGGCGCCTGCAAACGAGTCCTTATCGACTTTCACCGGGAGGACACGATTTGATTCGGGAGCGACCGGCAGTTCAAGATTGTCAGGGATCAATTCCTCATCAGCTGGGCGTGGCGACTTGGTTTCTATATACGGAAACTCTGTTACTTGATTCCCGTCACCATACTGCTCACGATATGTAGTAATCTTGAATTCGTTTCTGATAGCTTGTTGCTCACCATAGGAAACTGCGTCTTCTGTTAACCCATCGCCACCGAACAGAACCGACTCCAGAGCGAACTCCCATGCCGGGTACGTCTGTTCGGGCAAACACTCGATTAAGACGATCAACCCGTCGTAGAGATCTGCCAGTTCGTTTGGGGCGAGTGCTCTATCACTCATTGATTAGTGTCAGATCAACAGACTCATTGATAGAATACTTTCTTCTCGTATTATCTCCAACGGACATATTTCGAATGTGTATTTCTTGTTTATATAACAGTATGTGATTCTTCGAACTGTGCATGACAGCTGAGAACTCTTGGACAACGCTTTTCGATTGTCTGCGGGCCAAGCCGCGCCGACGTATCTTGACAGCTCTGGCAGCAAAGGAGGAAATATGCGGCGACCAACTCTCGGAGGAGATTGCTACGGAGATCTCACAGACAGAGTGGGTGCACATTCACTTACCCAAATTAGCTGAAAACGATTTCATCGTCTGGGATCGTAACTCGGGAACGATTGGCCGAGGAGAACGATTTAGCGAAGTGGAGACGTTACTCGCAGTTATTCAGACCGAGAGTGATACTTTACCTGATGATTGGATATGATTCGGATTTGATAGCGCTACTTGAGATTCAGAAATGTATCGGATACTACTCAGGTTTTAGTTTCTAGTTTATATACGACGGTGTAGTTCGCTCGGTTAGAAACCGGTCAGTATCACATCCCATAGATTTAACACATCTGTGGCGAAATGCATTGAGCAGGTATCGCGGACCAAAATCCGCGTCCGCCGAGCGCTGGATGGTTTCCGGCCACCGTGGCGGTACCACGGTTATCACCGTACACCCATGCACGCACACGTCCGTAGCACGGCCGAGAAATCGGCCACCGACCAGGCTGGCGAATCGAATACGGAGCAACCCACGGCCACCACCGGCGGTGCAGTTTCGTGCCCGAACTGTAACTGTGATATCCACCCAGTTCCCGGTTCGGAGGCCGTCTGCCCTCGTTGTGATTTCGTTCTCACGGATCGGCCTCTTTCGACGGAGATAGACTTCGATTCCATCGGTAGTCAGTACAACCGTACTGGAAGCAGACAGACGTCTCTCTATGCCGACAAGGGATTGGGCGCTGGAATCACCGAAAACGCAACTACAGATGGCAACGGTGGTGTGCTATCGTCCGAACAGCGGCGGATTACTGAATCGAAGGGATGGACCAAGCATCGATCCACTACCGAAGTGCGACTGGACTATGCACTCGGTGAGATCCGCCGGATGGGCGCCGAGTTCAATATTTCGAGTGCCGAACTGGAACACGCTGGACAGTTGTACCAGCAGGCACACCGTGAGGGACTGATCACTGGCCGTTCTGTCGAAGGGTTCTCGACGGCCTGTCTTTTGATCGCCATCCGTCAGAGTTCCCGACCCGTGCCGGTGTCTATTCGTGAACTGGAACCTGTTGCCAGAGCCAGCACCACGCAAATCAAGACCGCTCGCGGTGCGATGGAACTTGAACTCGGGGTGAAGATTCCCCCGATCGATCCCAGTGCTTTCGTCCCGAAAGCGTTCTCTGTCCTCTCCACACCATGGCGTGTGGAACAGCGTGTTCGGGATCTGCTGGATGGCTTCAACAGTAGTGACGAACAGGATTTTTGCGGAATTTCTCCCCGAACAGCAGCCGCAGCAGCAGTTCATGCGGCCTACGACATGGAGGAATGCGATGATCGCCCGACACTCTCGGAATTATCTGAGATATTCGACGTTAACGAAACTACAATCAGTTCACAAAAGAGTGAATTATTAGATTGTTATGGAGGTGGTAATTAATGCTCGAAAGGTTTGCCGTCGGTGAGATAGCGGATTATCGTATCCTGATATTCGGGGGAAGATTAATTAAAATGCGGAGTAGTTTGACGGGTACAGTAGAAGTGACGCCATCACAGAAATTATTCCGTACTATCAGTCGCACGCGCCTGCGTAGTGGCTCTGAACCCAAGGCAAATTCTTATCATCAGCAGGAATACCCCACTTTCCAGGATTCAGGAGCAGCAGGACTGGCAGAGAAGGGGTGTTGAATAGTATGGATATGGAATCCCTGGATTGGCATGAACGGTTCGAGAATGTTGATTCGACGAGTTTGGCGGATATAATCCACACAGAACTATCGACTGTCGTTATCAAGGACCCACAACTTGAGAAGCGGGACAAGCAGGCGAGAGCACAACTTCGGTCCTTGCCCTTGCTTCAGGCACTCGGCTTTGATCGAGTGGTTCACACGGAGTTACTGGATAACGAATACAGTCCGATCGAGTACGAGTATATCAGGTCAGAAGAGGCATCTGCTGCCGACATAGAGTTCCCGCTTGTCCACGTCGTCACGCAGTCTGGAATCACTGAGTATGGCGAAGAGGATCTCGTCCGGAAACTCACGGAACGCTCATTAGAAGAAGGCGGCAGATATATTCTTGTAACTGATACGATAGCACCTAAGACACCGACATACACAAAGAAACCGGGCCGGTCAATAGTTGATGACTTCCCAGCGATTGCTGTCCGCTCTTACCCATCTATTGCGAACCGGTTTCTGGAGGATACCTTGCAGTCACGGTCACGAATCCCAGTCGTCGAGACACGGAACGTCTTCTTTCACGCAGCATCGGCAATTCACGACGAACAGGAGGCACCAGCAGATAGCATCGAAGCAATCTTTGACTACACACAGGCCCCACCAGACAGTCCGGTGTGGGACTCTGCATGGTACTTCTTAGAACACGATCTCGAGAACGTGTTGGAGGACTACTCTGACCACATCCGGGAGGCATTGCGCTCGTGGATGGAGAGAGGTGACACTCAGCGAGTTGCTAATCATATTCTCGAAGTTCTCAGAACCTGTGATTACGACGCATCGAAGTTGGAAGCATACCGAACTACGGACCCTGAATTCAGATGATTAAAAACTACGACGAGAACGACCAGAAGGCGGATAAAGACCTCGTGAACTACAATACTGTTCGAGTACCAGCACTACGAATAATTTATCAGAAAATTGGAGAGGATGGGGGAAGCCATAACGTCAGCACGCTCCGGAGTACCCTCGCACCAGACGATGATCAGCATCTTGAGTCGTGTTTGAAATACCTCAGAGCGATCGACTTGATTGATCGACCTGAAGACCGGGTCGTTAGTGTGGTCAACCGCGATGTGCTGCCCGACATCTCGTTTGAGCTCCGTTTGCTGTTGCATATCAACCTACAGCCATACCCTCAGGACCACCTCCGAAAGGCCCAAGATGTGGCCTTCGACACTGCCTCACGGACGCTCCAGCGTGACTTGCTCGAAACCAATCTCAAGGGAGAAGTTGACTACATAAACTGGAACCGGACGAAGATCAACGCCTGGTACCGACTCATGGAAGGAATCGGTGTGCTCTCGTTTGCGGACTCTCGGGAACTTATCCTCTCTCCAAGACCGGTGCTTCTGTACAAACTCCTCGAAACGTTCCGTGATACAGAGAACTCGACTGACTTCGGTGCAGCTATTCCTTGGATTGAAGACCATTTTATGTCAGCGCTGAATACCAGACCTGGGACTCCCCGACTACATCAAGGGATCACGGATACACTGCAGGTTTTGATAGATGAAGATCTTCTCTCAGTCCGTGGGATGTCGGATGCACGGCACGAGATCGAATTACCGTCGACCCAATCACGGCAGGAAGAACCCACAGTAACCGAGTTCGAGTTACACGGTTGGCCAAACAACCCACCTGCGAGCAAGCGCCATCTGTTTGACCGATTCATGGAGGGAGCACTATGAGTGCCTATCCTGTTGACTGGAACGACGAAGCGATCAAACGGTACCTGACCGCAGAGGCACACCAGAAGTCGAAAGCAGAGTTCGAACGGACACATATCGACATCGACAAGATCAAGGCCGATTTCCTGTTCCCACATCCGACGAACGACGAGTTCGTCAGTCAGGAAGAGTTCAGAGACGCAATATTGCGATCTAATCTTGACGACGATAACCGAATTTTCATCCTCAGAGGAGAGACCGGTAGCGGCAAGAGTCAATTATGTCAGTGGCTCGAATACCAGGTCGGACACGAACCTGGAACAGGGTTCGATGATACCCATGTCGCCTTGCACGTTTCTCGGAGTGAGACACGAATCAAGGATATTGTCGATATTTTGACCGAGCCACTTGACATCGATGTCAATGTCCGGGACGTCGGCGGTCTCGACCCTGAAAAGGTCGCAAACGCCATGCTCGCAAACTTGGAGGCGTACAACCCTATGGTTGAGGCCTTCACTAGCGATGAAATCGAGGCCCTCGTCGAAGACCGACCACAAAGTACGGACTTGCGCAGTATCCTCGAAAAGAACGTACAGAAATATCAGGATGCTGTCCAAAGTGATGATGAGGAAGAAGTCCCGGATCTGCTTCCAGAAGATGACTACAAGGAACTCGCCTTTACTGCGTTCGGGAAAGCGAAAGGCCGTGACACGATTTTCCCTGCTCTCCAGAAGTTCATCGATCAAGAACTGTCAAGCAAGCTCGGAGTGGGGGATTTCCAGCAGCGGTTGAAAGAGATCTCGGAGGAGTATATCGACCAGGGGCTCCGGCCAGTCCTGATCTGTGAAGACTTGACTACGTTCAGCGTCCTCAAAGAGCAACTTCTGGACCACATCTTCCAATTGGACAGCGGGCACTACGATGTCGTCCTCGGCTGGACGTCAGGGTGGGAAAAGGACAATCTCGATACCGCACTTGGGACAGAAAATACGAGTACATACATGGAAGACCGGGCGGAGGGATACCTGAGTACGACTGATGATAGCGGCCAGGCGTATTTCCTCTCGGACGACGTGACCACTGAACTCACCCGAAAATATCTCTCTGTCATACGCGAAGATTCAGACGTTGAAGCCGAAGTTGACATCCCCGAATCCGACTTCGACGGACTGTATCCTTTCAACGCCGAGTTCATCAAGCGGGCCTATGAGAATCTAATCCAAGATGGGAACCAGCGTCGGACGCCACGTCTTCTGCTAATTCGTATCATCAGAGAGTGTCTAACCTCGACAAAACCGCCGTTCGAAGCAATTGGTGGTAATCCATACGTCAAGAGCTTCCCGACCCCCGTCTCATTAGATTACTCCTCCGAGGTCCAGTCACTCGTCAAATGGTACGGGATCCCGACTGTCGATGGAGATCTCCGAGTACCATCGGGTGTGTTTGAAGTCTTTGACATTGCCATCCCAGAAGCTGCGACACACTCTGATACAGGCGTGGTTTTCAGCGGAGATGGCCCAATTAAGACAGATTTCAGAGTCAAGCAGACGGGAGGACAAATCGAACCAGGAGCAACCATTACTGTAGAAACATTACTGAATAGCCGAAGCGAACCAGATGCCGAGATTCTGTGCGACGGCGAACAGGTCGGCTATACAGGTCAAGGTGGTCTGTTAGCTGTTGACCTTCCAGGTGAAGAAAAGAAGGTTGAGATCGCGGCGTCTAAAGGTAGTCATAGAGACACAATTACGCTTTCCGTAGGCACTGATTCACTCAATCTCGCAGCAGATCCCTCGCCGGCCGAAGAAGGCGACACAGTTACAATTACTGCTAAATTTAATGGGAAGCCGTTATCAGATCTTTCAATCCAGCGTGATGGTCAGATAGCCGGCCAGACTGACGAAGAGGGGAAATTAGAGATCACCGTAGACGATTCCTCGGAAATCACTCTCACTGCGAATCATCAAGACGTTGAGGATCAGCTTACTGTTCCGGTCAAGTCTGATCGGATCTATCCAGTCGAAACTGATCTTGATTCGGAAGTTGTCGACGAATACCGGTATCAGTACCAGCAGTGGGTGTCAAACGGTGAAGAGTACGATAGTTCGATAGTTCTTCGAGATGGAACCTCGGAACTACTCGAAGAGTGGTACGACCCAAGCCGACTGGCTAATCCGAACTCAACGAGCAGGGGTGTGGAGGGAATATACTATACTCGTGGTCAACAGTTCCCTGTCTCACTTCAGGGTGTTGACGAACGGGATGGGCTCGATGTCGAACTGCCGTTTGGATCCAAGTACAATTCAGTGTACGAACCACTGTTCTGGTACGGAATCAGCGAAGACGGTGAATTACCGAGAGAAGATCGCTACCAGATGAATTATGCCAATCTGCGAAACTGGACAGACGACTTGGTTGGTAGGTTCAAAGCCGAAATGCGCTCGCAGATTGAGGATTGTTTCGAGGGCTGGACGATAGAGGAGTTCATCGTTGTCGCTCAGTACCTCCTAATAAATAGCGCGCGGGGGGAGGCAGAGTTGAGCCGTGGAATCGTCTTCGAAGAATATGACTCCTCAAATAAATATGATCATCCAGTCCGTCGGCTTGAAAGTACCAACGCCTACCGTGAGGCGTATGGCGAGCTGACGAAGAACAGTAGCGTTCCAAGAGATCTAGCTGAGGGGTTTTTCAAACTCAAAGAGAACCTCGTCGATACCGAGCGGCTGAACAAGGCCTACCAGACTGTCGAATCGGACCTAGAGAGCTATCTGGAAGACGCGATGCTAATCGACACCAGTGATCTTCCAGACGCGTTCAAAATCGGTACGAGTCGGTCTCAAGCGTCAATCAAGCTCAAGCCCCTCTTGGAAAGGGTTAGACAGTACGCGCAGGAATTGAACGCGTTGAGCGAGTCAGACGTCACGTATATCTCAGAAAGAATTGACGAAATTGACGAGGTCTTCGACAGAACCCACTCTGTCCCGAAACTTCGGGAGATGTACGATAGCTTGCTCGAGATCGTCGGTGATCTAGATATCAATACACAACAGGAGTGGCTTACGCAACAAAAGCGACTACAATCAGAAGAAAGCCTCCAGATGGGAAGATTCGCCGATGATATCGAGCAGTTCCAGAGCATTGAGGCTGCAGAAGGCCCTGAACTCGTTTCCGTAATGCATGACTTCGAGAAAAGTCTTGAAGAATCCCCTGAGTGGGAGATATATGAAGCAATCAAAGACATGGTTGATGCCGCACGCGAGGCACAAGTTCCTGAGACGGACGAAGAACTGAAATCGGCCGTGAAAGACTCGGATGAGTTCCAGAAATTAATGAAAACTGATAAGAACGCCACTGACGCAATCGGAGGAGACTAACAATGCCAGGTTCTTCCTTGGAAAATACCATCAGCTCTCTCGAATCGAAAGCCGATGATTACCAGACTGCAGTGAATTTCGAAGCAAAATTGCAGGAGTACAAGAACGATGCGTCTTCGTTACAGACTTCGCTCCACGGGCTACAAACACGATTGCAGGAGGCCGAGCGATTCAACACCATCTATACCGAGGCTTTCGGCTACGACTCACCATCATATAGAACACCTGAGACCCTCAACGAAGCGCGGCGTCAGTCTCGCCGAGTTCTGGATAAGAGTGAAGAAGACTACTGGGAACTTATCGACGAAGACAGGGCTGACGAACATGAGGCCGAGATTCAGACTGCTCGGTCGAGTATAAATTCCGCCCGCCAGGAACTGCGGAGCAAACTGAACGACGAACAACAAAAATGGGAAACCCGAGTTCAGTCCGCTCGTCACATCCAGCGCTTGATGTCTGAATCCCGCGACACCGAGACATTGCTCACTGATGTCGAAACGTTCGTCCAAGACACAATGTGGGACGATGATCAAAGCCCCAGTAGTCTCAAAACCGAATGGAGAGCGCTACATAAAAAATGGACGAGCGGGGTTGTTGTCGATTGGTCAGAGCTCCGGGATCGTTACGAGTTAAGCAAACATACGATAGACGTATTGAAACGACTCGCTGAAGGAGAAAAAATCACGTTTAGCGAACTCGACAGTTCAGTCACTGAGGACATCCTTGATGCGAATGTTCTGAAGGGGACGCTCAAGGTGACACTCTGAGATGGACAACCCCGCACAAAGAGCGAACGAAGCTGTTAGCGCCTACCGCAACCACTTCATCGGCCGTGCTGGCCCAGCAGCGCGGAGTGTCGCAAACAGACAGGCGCAGGTGCCGGGTGGGGACAACCATCTTCTCAACACTCGTGGTCCATTCCTACAGGCGCTTAATATCCCAAACTGGAGCGACGATTCCTGGGCGGAGTTCTCGTCTCAGGTAGGTCTCCATCCACTAATCCAGAAAGCGTTCTCTGATCTGGGGTTTAGAAGACTATACGATTTCCAGGAACGCAGTATCAGGGCGATCAAGGACGGTAACGACACCGTGGTGACCGCAGCAACTGGTCGTGGGAAGACCGAAGCATGGCTGCTACCAATTTTGGATCGTATTCTCGAGAAGAAACGCCAGGGTACTGACGAAGGAACAACAGCTACGCTGATTTATCCGACGAAAGCGCTCGCACAGGATCAGTTCAAGCGGTTAGTACAGTATCTCTATCAGATCAACAAACAGTGGCCGGCGACACAGCAGATCACGATCGGTATCTACGACGGTGATACACCGACTAATACCGGTTCGCGTGCGCACGGATATCTCGAGTCGTCGTTCAAATACTTTGACTGTCCGGGTGCGAACGAGGACTTAGAGAAATGTCGACACTGTGGTCAAGGCGTACATATCCATCACGGGGGACAACAGTACGAATTACGGCCAGAAAAGCGACAGTGTGTAGACGACGTACCACTGGATTTCATCCGACTTACAAAAGAGGCGATCCTCCAGGATGGCGTCGACATCTTGTTGACGAATCCGGATACGATCAATATGAAGCTCGTCAACGTCAACGCACCTGACGAGCACGAAACCTTCATTTACGATCCGGATTTCCTGGTATTCGACGAAGTCCATACGTATGATGGACTCTTCGGGAGCTATACTGCGACACTGACCAAACGACTCCGCGCACTCAGAGCAAAACGCGATTGCGATGATTTGCAGGTGATTGCAAGCAGTGCAACCGTCGAAAACGACGTGGAACTGTTTCGGCGTATCAGTAACTCTGAGGAGATCTGCCACGTAGACGAGAACCCACAGACTATCGACCAGGAATTACCGGCATCGGTCCCGGACTCGCTCATCGAAACAGAACTCACGGAAGCAGACCTGCTGGCATTTGCTCGTGGCACACGAACCCCACCGGCTCTCGACAGCGTCGGATTCGATATTGATCCGACTGCACACGATAACGAGCGACTTCTTGAACTGCTCCAAGATGCTTTGTTCGATGCGTTCACGAACAATCCTGGTGCTGTCGAACAGACAATACGGTATCTACACACAGAATTATCCGCCGAGCCACAGACACCGGCGGACTTCAAACAGAATCTCCAGACGACGTTCGGCCTTACCGACGCTGAGAGTAGCCGTCTGTTAGAGAATTTCACTCTCCTCGGTACGTTTTCCGGCCTCCTGGAGAACCGGACTCATTTGTTCTCGTGGCCAATCGATGGATTCTACGCCTGTGCCGGGTGTGATGCAGTTTATACGTCGCCACAAGAAGAGTGTCGATCCTGCGGATACGGGTTTGTTACGAGAAGCGCGTACTGCAACCGGTGTGACGACGAAGCTCTAATCGCGTGGTATTGTCCGTCCTGCGAGCAACTCGACCAGTATGTTCCGAACGAAGGTGGTGAACGAGAGCGCAGTAACGAACATATCTGCCAGCGGTGTTCCGCTACCAGTGGCAAAGAGGTTCAGTCACTCCGGGTAACATTCCAGCCTATCTTGGAGTGCACATCATGCGGTGAGCGATCAGTTCGGACGACGAAAGGGTCCTGTCCGGCATGTCCTGCTGACCTCGTTCATACCAGCCCAGACGAGTTGACCTGTCCAAACCCAGCGTGTGAAACGACCGTAACATATGACGCCGGATGCAGTTTGTGTGGGGGAGAACAGGAACCACTGTCCGGTACTGGCACTGTCGACTGTTCCGGTTGTGGTCGATCCTACGACGGAACTATACCGGACTACTGTGAGTGTGGTCGTTCATTGACACAGACCCGACTCGTTCCCTGGGTCTGCAGGAAAGATGCCTGTGAGAGGGTACATTTCGGTGACCCTCCAGACACCTGTCCCTGTGGCTCACATACGTTCGCTCGAAGGGGGTTGTTCGAGGTCTTTTCCGAACAGTACTGCGGATCGTGTGAGACGAGTTCGATTGGAGCACCCGACTGTGAGTGTGATCCAGAAGCTACTCGTACGCGATCTGAACCATACCAATCCTATCAGACACTCCAACCTGATGGGACGGTTAGGGCTGCAAGCAGTATTTCTGCTGTTGCTCCCTGTACGCATCAAGGTCTCCACTATGATCCAAACCGCCGTTACGACGAACTGATTCGTGGACCTGGCAACCTTGCCGTCACGACGAGCCAATATCTTCTGAGAAGCGTCGCAGATCAAGAAGGATACGATGCCGCGAAACTCCTCTCCTTTGCGGATTCACACCGCGATATGAAGGAGGTCGACCGAGACTTTAGCGAACCTGAGAGTGCCACATTACTCGATCAAGCTCTGCTAGCAGCGATTCGTGGACCAAAATCGTGGGTCTGCATAGACAGAGTCATCGACGATGCGATGGCTACCATCGAAGGGATTGGCGAGGAACTATCTCCGCCAAGGGATGTGCAGAGCATCTCCTTCGATATTTTCGAAGAACTCGTCGATACGAATCGTCGACACATGGCGGTCGAAGATGCAGTCAGAGACAGACTTGCTCGGCGGCTATATCCATACCGCTACAGCAACCGATACGGCGAGTTCGAGGGCCCACTCACAGGTGACGGTCTGGTAGACGTTCGTCTAGATCCGTCAACTCATTCGAAGCTGGAAGCAGACGAGCGTGCAGTCTGCCGTGAGTTCGTGAAATACGGATCGAGGACACCGATCTCGGAGATTGATCCACTTAGTGGCTCAACTACGGCCAAATCTGTTATCGACTCGCTGGTGACGAAGGGAATATTGGCAGTAGACGACGAGATCGTTAGCTTCGACGAATCAGCTCTTGAAGTGACAATTGCGGGTGACAACGACGGATTGTCGTACAACCCTGACGGAGGGCGGGTCGGACAAACACTTGACAACCAGTTTGGACTGCAGAAATCCGGAAGCGTCGATTCGAATGCATCGATCGAAGATCTCGCTTCAGCGTCACACCCACGATTTACCGCTCGAGCCTATCGTGCACTGTATTCCGATACGAATGGACTCGTCAGCCGGGTCTACCACGGGATGACTGAAAAAAAGGAGCGACGAGAGCTTGAGTACCTATTCAGAGAGGGGAAGCACCCTCATTTTCTCTCTTCGGGGCCGACCATGGAACTCGGTGTCGACATCGGAGATTTGGATGCACTACTGCTCTACGGTACGCCCCCGAACATGAACGCGTATCTTCAACGAATCGGTCGGGCAGGGCGTAGTTCGAACTCGTCACTCGTACACTCCGTGAGTCAGCGGAATCCGATCGACTACTATTATTACGAGCAACCCAGCGACCTAATGGCGGCTGATCCCCAACCCGTACCACTGAAAGAGTACAACGAAGAGGTGTTGCGAGTCTCACTCACTTGGGGAGTGCTTGACTATATTGCAGCTAATTTCGTAATACCCTGGGAAACCGAGAAACACGGTCGTTACACAGCAGTTTCTGGTGGAGGCCAATTTGAGAACCGCCGACCAACAAGGAGCGACGATACGGCAAAACTCACCCATGTGATGAGTGCCCATACTGAAGAACTGGGCCTAGATTCACGGGGATCGAAGCTCGCTGCGTTAGGTACAGTTGTTCACGACCATCGGAAAGAAATCAGATTGTATCTCGAATCGCTACTTGATCACGGGTTCTGCAGCGAATGTGGGAGAAAGTACCCTGAAGAGTATCCCAGCGAACACTGTGAAGGTGAGGATTGTACTGGGCGAATACGGAGTGCTCAGGCGGAGTTTGGACACCTAATTAGTGACGCGCTCGATAACTTTTCTGATCGATTCCTTGAACACTACCGGGAGTACCGCGACCAGTTGCAAGGTGAGTTAAACGAAATCAAGCAGCGCTCGAGAGAGAATCGTCGGGTATCATCAGATGAAGAGTCCAGCCGTGCTATCGACGATGAGTCGGTTCTAGCAGATCGGAAAGAAGTTCTTGAGGAGCGACTCGAACGTATCCAGACGATGTCTTACCGGGATTTCATCAAGGAGTCTAAACAGAGTCGCTATGCTTTCGACATGCGGACTATCGCAAACGATGTCGGACTTAGTCTCGTCGACTCCGGAGAAGACGGCCAATATACCCGAGACGCTGGCGATGACGATGGCCGTTCGATGCGGATGGCGATAAGCGAACTACATCCGGGTGCCGCGTATCTCGACAATGGCGACGTATACGTCGTTTCGGAGGTTAGAATCGACGAATTCGCTTCTTCAGAACTCCGAGAGAGGGTCCGAGGTACGGAAAAAAGCGAGTTAGCTAACGAGACGGTCTGTACTGCCTGTGGCCGACGGCGAGCAGATACTGCAGAAACATGCGAATGTGGTGCGGATGCCGATACAGAGGAACGCCGTCTCGTCGCTCCAGAGTCTGTGCGGGCATATCGTCACGACCTTCCGATGAATACTGGTGGTGACCCTGGCCGGACGATCTATCGTGAGTCGTCCAACACAATTCAAAGTACCTACGCCGAGCGGGAGACTGAGGTTCTGGACTTTACCGCCTCACAGCAGTGTATACTAACAGACGAGGCGGGAACTGCTCGTGGAGAACTCAGGTACGGTTCGCTCGAGGTACTATACCATACCGATAGGTTCAGTGCTAAGTACAAATCCGGTGAGGTCGATCACAAAGACACCCAGTTCGAACTCTGTGGTGCTGAGAGTTGCCAGGGTGTCGTATACGAAGATGACTCAGACCGAGTCCGTTGCAGTGCCGACGCAGACCATCGACCTGCAGGTGAGGACGGTAGTGAACTTGTCCGGTTGGGGTATGCGTATTCAACCGACGGTATCAAGATCGAGTTCTCGGACACGAAGCAGGCACACACATTTGCTCATGGACTTCGGGTTGCCCTGCAATACATCGGCGGCGTCAGTATCCGTGATCTATCCGAGGTCGTACAAAATGACGGTGTCGTCTATCTATTCGATGCACAGGAGGGAGGTGGGGGAGTGACTCGACTCCTCTTCGAGGGAGATTCGGAGACACATAGTCTACGGAAGGCTCTCAAACTACTGAATGACCACTTCCATTGCGAGTGCGAAGACGGCTGCCCACTCTGTCTATACCAGTACGGGTGTGACAGAGATAATAGCGGGCAGTCTTTCGACAGAGAGGCCATCTTTGACTTGTTACGTACTGTTTCAATAGCTGAACTGGAAACTGACGGGGGAGAAAATCAGCGGATACGACTCAATGGAATTAGCGGGGAAATAGATAGATGATGCGTGTACCGGTCTATTAACAGACCACTTTTGATGAAAATGAATCAGCTTGGTTGAGCATATTCTTGAGTCCGGGAAGGTTGTTCCGTAGTAGCGTATTCCGCCTTGGGTTCCCAATGTGGCCCCATTTGATGTATGATGCGCCAGATGTTCGGGTAACTCTCCGACAGCCTTCTTCACTGTCGTTCGTCGCTTCGTCCAGTCGCTGGCTTCCGGAACCGCTACTTGGTAATTTATTAGCCCGACGGGTGACAGTCGTCGTGTATGGTCCCCTCTCGCGGCCCGACACGGACTGTATCGGGAGTCGAGTACACACGGCCCGCCCCGGCCGGCGGAACCGGGGGTGGGTGTCGGTGAGTCTCGACATCGGTGACGCGATCTCGAACGGCGTCGACAGTGTGACCGACCGCAACGGGCTGGTCCTGTTCGGGGTGTTCGCCGCCTTCGGACTCGTCAACACTGTCGTCGGCCAGTCGCTCCTCACGGCGTATTTCGAGTTCCTTCGGGGGTCGTTCGAGTCGATGCCTCCCGGGACCGGAATGGGCGGGAGTCCGTTCCCGTTCGCGCCCGGAAGCCAGCCGACACCGCTCGCGTTGCCGCTCCCGCTCTCGGTGAGTGCGCTGCTCGTGTTCGTCCTCGCCGTCCTTTCGGAGGCGCTCCGGATCGTCGGGATCCGCGTGGTCGCGAGCGACGAACGGGAGACGATCCCCGCAGCGGCCACGGAGCGACTCGGCAGGACGACGCTGACGGCGGTGCTCGCCGCGATCGTCGTCAACGTCGCCGTCGGGATCGGGACCGTCGCGCTGCTACTCCCCGGGCTCTTTCTGGCAGTCTCGTTTTACTTCGTCCGGCCGGCCATCGCGCTCGAAGGCGTGGGCGTGGTGGACGCGCTGTCCCGGGCCTGGGAGCTCGCGTCGGGGAACCGCGTCGATCTGTTCTTGCTTCTGGTCCTCGTCTGGTTCGTCTCGCTGCTGGCGTCGATCCCGTCGACCGTCGTCACTCTCGTGAGCCCACTGGCCGGGAGCCTGGTCGGCGTCGTCGTCAACGCGGCCGTGCTGGTGTTCGGGATCGCGGTCGCGACGGACGCGTTCCTCCAGATCAGGGACGCCGAGGAGAGCGGCGTCGGTGCCGTCTCGGCGGATTCGGAGTTCTTCGAGGAGAGCGAGGACCTGTAACGACCGTCGGGACGAGACACCGAGTCGGTCCGACGGCGGACTGACTCAGCTGTCACTGGCTTCGACGGTACAGCACAGACCGTCGGCACCGAGGCGGATCGACGCGGAGTCGTAGCGGAGTCGGAACGTCTTGCAGTGGTGACCGTCGCTGTCGTAGCGCATCGCCGTGGTCACCAGGCCGGCCTCCTGGAGTCGGTTGAGCCGGCGGTAGACCGTCGGTCGGGAGCTGTTACACTCCGTGACGATCTCGCGGGCGGCTTTCGCCTCCTCGCTGATCGCGGTGATGATCTCGCGTGCGTGCTCGTCGTCGAGCAGCGCGACGAGTTCGGTCGCCTGGATCGTCTCCTCGGGGCCGGCTCTGGTCTTGTCGGGCCGCTGTGGTGGGTGTGTCTGTGCCATCGAGATCACTCCGCGGGCTCGCCCCGCTCGATCGAGAGGAGTGCGTCGGTCAGATACCCGCCCAGATCGGCCAGTGCGTTCAGGACGTGCAGCGAGACGAGTCCGAGCACGACGCCGAGACCGGCCAGGCCGAGCGCGCCGGAGAGTGTCGTGACGGTGTAGCTCCCGGTCTGGTAGGCCATCCCCGGAGCGTCGTACACCAGCGGCGCGACGAGCAGCGAGCCGACGACCGACCCGGCGGTCACGACGGCGACGAACGCGACCAGACCGAACACGGACTTCAGCAACACCACAGCGAGGCTGGTCCAGGCCGTCGCGTCGACGAGGAACGCCGTACACGCTCCGACTACCCCAGTGTCGGGATCGTCTATGGCATCGTGAAGCGTCGACAGCGCCGTCGGCGTCGCGGTTTCCTGATCCAACAGCACCCGGGAGAGCTGTGCCTCCAGCCAGGCCGCGCCGGTCACGGCCAGCAAGGTCAGGCCGAGGATCGGGAGGCCGATCAGGGTCACCGACAGTCCCAGTCCGGTCGAGACGCCGGTCGTGGTTCCGACGAAATACGCCAGCCCGAGCGGGCCGGCCAGCAGGAGGTAGACGAGGCGTCTGTACGTCGCCCCTTCGAACGGGACGCGAACGAACTGTCCGAGCGTCGCGGAGAGCGGTCGAGCGATCATTGTCACAGTTCCACCGAGGACCCGACGAACGGTATAAGGGGTCGACCGGCTGTCGAGCGGCCAGCCGGCCGGTAGTTTTATCACCCAGTATCGAACGTCCGGTAGATCGCGAGCAGCCCGAGCGTGTGAGACAGTGTGACGCCGAGCAACGCCTGTGCGTCGCTGAGGGCCACGAACGGTCCGATAACCGACGCGAGCAGGGACGGGACGACGGCGATAGCGAAGACGCCGATTGCGAGTGCACGCATCGTCGGGCTGTCGTTGCGCCGGTACCCGCGGAACGCCAGGCCGGCGACGACGAGTCCCAGGCCCGCCGTCACGAGCGAACTCCCCGTCGCGAGCAGGTCGAGCCAGCTCATCGGCTCCCTCCGTAGACGACCACGAGAATGGTGAGCAGCCCGGCCGATTCGAGCAGTGAGGTCGTCAGGATCCGCACCGCACCGGGCACCACGACGAGGTTCCCGGCGATAAAGCGGACGAACATCGGTGCGGGGGCGAGCAGGAACATCCCGACCGCCAACAGCAGGATCGGCGTCGCCCGGGACCGACGGTACCCCTGGACGAACCGGTAGGTCACGAGCACCGACAGGCCGGTCGCGGCGAGGAAGGTCACGAGCGCGAGCAGGCCGACGACGGCCCCACCGCCCTCGACGGTGATCTGTCCCTGGAGGGCGGTCCCGCCCAGCGTGATCGTGTGTGCGGTCATCCCGTGAACTCCTCGTACAGTCTGGTGAAGCGGTCTGCGGGCGGTTCGCGTCTGTCGACCTCGATCCGGACGCCGTCGTCGTGGAACTCGATCTCGACCCGTTCGAGCCGCGCCGAGTAGGTCTTGTAGTGGTTCCCGTTCGGGTCGAGTTGTTGCTGCGCGTCGAGCAGATCCCGGTCCTCTAACCGCTCGATCCGGCGATAGATCGTCGAGTCGTCGGCGTCACAGAGCTCGCTCAGCGCCTGTGCCGACCGGCTCTCCTCGCGCGTCGCGACGAGTATCGTCCGGGCGTACTCGTCGTCGAGGAGAGCCAGCAGCTCCTCGTCGACCTCGCGGACATCGCCGGCGACCGAGGGCATCGTCCGTGTTTGCAGGGTGGAGCATATTAACCCCCGCCCAGCGTCTCAGAACCGCCGTTCTCGGTACCTTTTTTGACGGTTCCGGACCGACGGTTTCCACGACGGTATGTCTATCGCCCACTCACTCTACGAGGCCCGCCCGCCCCTCCGATCGATACTGCTCGTCCCCCTCCGGCCCCGGCCGTACCTCCGCGCGCTGTATCTTTTCCTGGCCTTCCCGCTCGGGATCACGTACTTCGTGGTGCTCGTGGCGGGCGTGACGGTCGGGGCGGTGACGAGCATCCTCGTCGTCGGCGTCCCGTTGCTCCTGGCCGTCCTGTTGCTCGCCCGCGGGTTCGGATGGGTCGAACGCCGGCTCGTCACGGCACTGCTGGGCGTCGACGTTCCCGACCCCGACTACGGGTTTCTGACGGGGTCGGCTCGGGAGCGCGTGGTCGGACTGGTGGCCGACTGGACGACCTGGTCCGAACTGGGCTACCTGTTCAGCATGTTCGCGCTCGGCACGGGCGCGTTCGTCTTCCTGTTTACCGCGTTCGCGATGTCGGTGACCGTCGTCGCCACGCCGCTGTACTACGACCGTGCGCCGGGTCGAGTCGGCTTCTTCCCCGGCGATCCGGTCAGGCTCACCCAGTCGCTGTCCGTCCCCTGGGGCGACCTGTTCGTGGGGGCGGAGTTCGGTTTCACGGTGAGCGAGTGGGCCGTCGACTCGCTGCCGGACGCGCTAGCCATGTCGCTGATCGGGGTGGCCCTGCTCTGGGTGACGCTGATCCTCGTCGACGGAGCCGGCTGGCTCTGGGGGCAGTACGCACGGCTGTTGCTCTCGGACGACCTCCAGCCGGTCGCACGGTTGCGCCGTCGCCTGCCAGCGGAGCGGAACCGATAGGTAGCAGGGACGGACACATCGACCCATGAGCCCTCCCATGGACAGCGAGACAGTCCCCAGCGACGCGGCTTCGGTCGCCGACCGGTACCACAGCGTGGAACGGCTGCTCAGCGGCGCGATGGCGCTGTCAGTCGGAGTTCTCGGCGGCGCCGCAGTGCTGGTGTTGCCGCTGTTGCCGGCGCTTGTCGCCGTCGTCGTCCTGCTCGTGGCCTTCCGGTTGCCGGTGTTCCGGACCGCGGGGACGGCCACGCTCACGACCGACGCGGCTCCGGAAGCGGTGCGTGACGCGTTCACCGGGCCCACGCCGCCGGTGCTCCCGTTCCAGTGGGGGATCGCAGACAGCGTCCGCACGACCGACGGGCGGGCCGAATACGCGATCTCCTATCTGTTCGGACTCCGATCGGTGACGATGACCGTCGCGGCACGGGAGACAGCCGACGGGTCGCTCGAACTGACGATCAGGGCGGGCGATCGCGACTGGGCCAGCTACACCGTCTCGATCCGCGAGCGCGACGGCCGGACGACCGTCGATGTCGAGTGGGCCGCCGACCGGCGGTTCGGGCTGCGACGGCTCCCACAGACGCTACTCGCGGCCCGGTATCGGGAGGCGGCACTCGACGCCCAGGGGTACACGACCGTCCGGTGGGAGCCGTCGCTGTCGGTGTGACGGGGGATTTTTGTCCTCGCGGCCGATTGTGAGTGGTATGTCTTCACCTGGCGAGTTCGGTGAGTTCGGTGGGCGACACGTCCCGGAACCGCTCGAAGAGCCCCTCGGCCAACTGGCGGCGGCCTTCGACGAGCTGAAAGACGAGGAGTCGTTCCGCGAGGAACTCGACTCGCTCCTGGAACACTTCGGCGGGCGGCCGACACCCGTCTTCCACGCCGAGACGCTCAGCGAGCGCTACGACGCGAACATCTACTTCAAGCACGAGGACCTGCTCCACGGGGGCGCGCACAAACTCAACAACACGCTGGGCCAGGCGCTGCTGGCGAAACGGGCCGGCAAGGACCGGCTCATCGCCGAGACGGGCGCCGGCCAGCACGGCACCGCGACCGCGATGGTCGGCGCGCTGCTGGATCTGGACACGACGGTGTACATGGGCCGGAAGGACATCGGGCGCCAGGAGATGAACGTCTTCAGGATGCGCCTGATGGGCGCCGAGGTCGAAGAAGTCACCCGCGGCAACGAGGGGCTGGCCGAGGCCGTCGACGCCGCGCTGGAGGACCTCGTCGAGAACACGGCCGACACGCACTACCTGGTCGGTAGCGCCGTCGGTCCGGACCCGTTCCCCCGGATGGTCCGGGAGTTCCAGTCGGTCATCGGCCGCGAGGCCCGCGAGCAGATCCAGGAGCTCCACGGCGACCTGCCCGACGCCTGTGTGGCCTGTGTCGGCGGCGGCTCGAACGCGATCGGTCTGTTCCACGCGTTCAAAGACGACGACGTGGCCTTCTACGGCGCCGAGCCGGCCGGCAAGGGACTGAACTCCGGGCAGCACTCGGCGCCGCTGTCGGCGACCGAACAGGAGGAGCCACAGATCTTCCAGGGGATGAAGACCCGTGTCATCGACGAGGACACGGAGAACCACTCGGTCAGCGCCGGCCTGGACTACCCCGCGGTCGGCCCCGAACACGCCGCCCTGCAGGAACTCGGTCGGGCCGAGTACCACGGGATCACCGACGAGGAGGCCCTGGCCGCGTTCCGGGAACTCAGCGAGTCCGAGGGGATCATCCCCGCGCTGGAGCCCAGCCACGCTATCGCGCTGGCGATCAAACTCGCCGAGGAAGACCGCCACGACACGATCCTCGTCAACCTCTGTGGCCGGGGCGACAAGGACATGCAGACCGCCGCCGAGCAGTTCGATCTGGCCTGATCAGAGCCGCTTCTCGAAGTGGACGAGTTCGTACTCGCCTTCCATCGACTCGCCGACACAGTCGTAGCCCTCGTCGCGATAGAACTCGACGGCGGCGGCCTGCCGGCGTGCCGTGGTCGCTAAGAGCAACTCGAACCCGTCCTCGGCGGCCCGTGCTTCGAGCCGATGGAGGAGGTCCCGCCCGATCCCGCGGCGCTGGCAGGGCGGGGCGACCCGCATCCGGTGGAGTTCGGCGGCGCCGGGGACCGTCCGCTCGTCGGCGTGGCCGACCTCGTTGGGGAGGTAGCCGCCGATGGCGGCGACCGCGCCGTCGGTCGTCCGCGGGAGATCGGAACCGACGGCGTCTGCGTCCGCGGGACCGTCTTCAGTGAGTAGTCCGACCAGAAACTCGCCGCCGGTGTCGAGATACCGACCGTCGATGTCCCTGAGGTCGTCGGTGCCGGGGATGTCAGCGGGTTCGGTCCCGGCGGCCCGCATCGCCCACTCGTGGAGGTCCCATACTGCCTGGGCGTCGGCGCTCCCGTACTGGCGGAACTGAACGGCTCCCATGACGTTGTTGTCGGGGCGACTGTCGTTTCAGCGTGTCGACCCGGCGACGGCGACACGGCCCGCCAGGACGCCAGTCGCTTACGACCGTCTCACACACTCCCGGACGATGTTGTAGACGCGCTCGGGCTCTTCGACGTTCTCCAGGCGGATACTCCCCAGGCCGAGGTTCATCGTGATGGTCCCAAAGCCCAGCGCCTTCTGGAAGCGGTTCTGGTTCAGCCGGTGGCTCCGGATCTGGTCGAACCGGACGCCCTTCGTGCGGGTGCGAAAGAGGAACTGGTACTCCCGTTCGACGCGGTCCCGCGTGACGACGTAGGTCGTCTTGACGAGGACGACCGTCCGGACCAACAGCCTGAGCGCGACCAGGACGGTCACCAACAGGACGACGAGTCCGACGGTGTTGGTCAGCTCCGGGTCCCCGAGCAGCTCCGGTCGCATCCTGAGGACCACGACGACCGCGAGACCGACGAGCAGGAACACCGCCAGTCTGAGCAGCGTCGGTTTCGTGGTCGGGTTCGTCCGCAGTAGTTCGCCGTCACCGCTCTGTTCCCCGCCGTCGGTTCTGAGATCGCTCCGTGACATGTCAGATCAGCCCTATCGTCGTCGCGACGACCGACCCAGCGACGTACAACACCGGCGACAGCGCCACCGCGACGACCGTCGTCGCCGCGTCGGTCCGCCCGGTCCGGTGGTTGATCCGCGCGCCGAGATACAGCGAGAGGAGGTAGTACAGCGTCGTGACACACAGCAGCGCCAGGACCCACCGGCCCTGTGTCGTCAGCGGGCCGGCGACCAGCGAGTCGGGCCGACCGCCGGGCAGTTCCAGGCTCGACCCCAGCAGGTCGATGACCCAGTAGACGAACGCCGCCTGGGCGTTCCGGACCAGCGTCCGCGCCGCGGCCAGCCCGTCGGTGTTCGTGAGATACCAGACCCCGGAAAACAGCGCGACCAGGTACGCGCTGGTGGTGTAGACGACCGTGTGGACGCTCTGGACGACTCCCCGTGCACCCCCGGTCGCGACGACGCCGACGTGGAATGTCACCAGCGTGATCCCCGTGGCGACGGTGATGAACGTGCAGTTCCGGACGAACGCGACCGTCACTGCCCAGGCGGCCGCCGGGTCGCCGACCAGCGGCGCCGCCACCGAACTGAACCCCGCGGGTGGTTGGCCGGCCTGCTGGAGGCCGACACCGGCGACGGTCAGGGGAAGCGCGTACAGCGCGAGGTTGACGAGGTAGACGATCACGAGCGAGAGCAGTTGCCGGGCGGTCGCCGACAGCGAGTCGCCGTAGGCGCTCCGCTGGAACGTGACGAAGCGCCGCGGCCGGACGACTGCGTCGAAGGCCGACCGGACGACCGGCACGACACCCCTCACGACCATACGTGATTGTTCTCGAAGACGTATTTAGCCGTTTGTGTCGCGGCACCGTGGTACGCTTTTTAGTGGGACGACAGCAAACGCTTCCACAGTCGCCACCATGGCCGATCGATCAGATACGCCGCTCGTCGCCGTGACCGCGCTGTCGACGCTGTGGCTCGACGGACTCGCCGTCGGCTACCTGCTCGACCTCGCGACGCCCGTCCAACTGCTCGTCGCGTGCTGGGCGCTCTCTCTCCTGCTCGTCCCGCTGGTCGTCGCGGACGGAGAGGGGACGGGCGCGCTGTCCTGGCCGCTGATTGTCGCGCTGGAACTCCCGGTCGTGAACGTCCTCGCGGGGCTGGGCTACGCGATCGGTCGTCACCGAGCGGTCAGAGCCTCGGAGACTGGACTCCTGGGCCACGGTGGCTGTTACGGCCTGGGGATCGCTTTCGCGGGCCTCTCACTGGTCGTGGCCCCCTTCTTGACGGGGCCGCTCGCGCTGGGCTGTGGCTACCGGGTCCGGTCGACGTACCACCGGCGGCAGGGGTCGCTGTTGCTGGCCGTCGCCGGGACGCTCATGCTGGCCGGTCTCGTGACGAACGTCGTCATCTTCCTGTTCCTCCGGCCGGGGCCGGTCCTCTGAGCTCAGGCGTCGGCGTCGATCGACAGCGAGGCCTGGTAGTGATCCCCGTCGACGGCGACGTACCGACGGCCGACGAGTTCGTCCCGACAGCTATCGGGGGCACAGTCCAGCGAGTCCCGGAACCCAAGTTCGGTCAGTAGCGTCCCGTAGGCGTCCGACAGCGGGACCGATTCGGTGTGGCGCTCCCGGGTCAGGACCCGACCGAACAGCTCCCGGGCTTCCGTCTCGAGTGTCGACAGCGAGACCCGCGCCTCGACGAGCGCGGCGTCGGCGACCTGCTCGAACCCGCGCTCGCTCGTCGCGACGCGCGTCGCGACGGCCGTGTGTGCGGGCTCGACGAGCGTCTCCTGGCTCACGTCGACGGCCAGGACGGTGTCGTGGACGGAGACGTGATCGTGCGCTGGCGTCGGCGCGAGTTCGCTCTCGATCCGGTCGAGGTGGCGATAGACGAACCCGCCGCGCTCGACGGCGTCCCACGGTGCGCCCCCGTCGTGTTCGCGTGCCCTGGCGGCGAAGTAGGCGGGCATGACGGCGTTTCGATCGATCGGCGGGAGCGCCTCGCGCGGGGTCGCCTCGGGGGTGCCGTCCGCCTCGGCGTCGCCGACCCAGGTGAGTCGGAGGACGGACCGCTCGATGCGCTCGCTGCCGGTGACGACATCGTGGAGCTGGTAGTACTCGCCGTCGTGGGCAGTGTACTCGCCGTCGGGAACCGCCGGGTAGCCGTAGTTCGTGTATCGCTCGCCGGCGACCGCCGCCTGCCAGGCGTCGCGCCTGACGGCTGCGAACGGACTGTCACGTTCGGGGGGTTCCCAGAGGACGTGTTCGCTCAGTTCGCCGTCGATGGACCGCAGCGTCAGGGTGAACTCCGTCGTGCGGTCGGTTCCGCCCCGGAAGGCGCTGCAGCCTGCCAGCGCGCCGGTGGCCGCCGCTGCGATGAACGCGCGGCGTGATGTGGAGGGCATCGCCGACGCTTGGGGCGCCGGCGGTTAAACGGCTCGGATAACGAGGCGACCAGAACGTTCAGTACTGTGTCCGCCTATGCTCCGGTATGAACGATCGGTGCTGTGGGGCGGTCGCGGGAGGTCCGGCGACGGCCCGGCCCGGCTCGCAGCCGCTCCGGGGCGGTGGCAGATGACCGACCGGTCGGCGTCGAACGTCGTCCTGATCACGGTCGACTCGCTGCGAGCGGACGCGCTGGGTGACGGAGCCTCCCCGACGCTGGACCGACTGGCCGACGAGGGTGTCGCCTTCGAGAACGCCGTCGCACACGGCAACTGGACGCCGTTTTCGTTCCCGAGCATCCTCGGGTCACGACCGGTGTTCGACGAGGGGCCGGCCATCGGCGTCGCGTCGACGCCGACGCTCGCGGAACGGCTCTCCGAGGCCGGCATCGCCACGGCCGGGTTCAACGCCGCTAACGGCTTTCTCACCGACCACTGGGGGTACGACCGCGGGTTCGACGAGTTCGAGCCGTTCGTCGACAGTAGCGGCTACAGCAAGTATCTGGCCGCCCACCCGACGGTCCAGGCGTGGGTCCAACTCGGGCTCTCGCCGTTCCGCCGTCTGGCGACGAAACTCCGGGGCGGTGACGACGACCGGCCGTTCGCCGATGTCTCCCGGCTCACCGACATCGAGGACCACGCGACGGGCTTCGTCGCGCGGACCGAGGACCGATTCTTCCTGTGGATCCACTACATGGACACCCACACCCCCTACGTCCCGGCGCCGCGACACCTCCGCGAGGTCTCGGACAGGCGACTGGGCGTCGCGCGGATGCTGGGGTCGCATCTGCGGACCGGGCTGGGCTGGGATGTCGACGAGAGCCGACTCGCGACGCTGCGGACGCTGTACGACGGCACCGTCCGTCAGGTCGACGAGAGCGTCAGCCGGATTCTGGACGCCCTCGCGGCCGAGGGGGTCGCGGACGAGACGGCCATCGTCGTCGCGGGCGACCACGGCGAGGAGTTCCTCGAACACGGCCACCTCGCGCACTACCCGAAACTGTACCGCGAACTCGCCGAAGTGCCGTACTTCGCGTTCGTCCCCGACGGACCGAGCCGGCAGGTGACCGAACCGGTCGGACTGGACACCGTGGCACCGACAGTGTGTGAACTGCTCGGCGTCGATCCGGCACCGGCGTGGGCCGGGCAGTCGACGCTCCCTGCCTTCGAAGGCGAATCGATCGACGACGGCCCGATCGTCTCGGTCGCGGTGCGCGGCGAGTCGATCACGAGCCAACCGATCCCGCGCCGGCGTGACGACGGGGAGCTACTCGTCAGCGTCCGTGACGACCGATTCACGTACATCGAACACACCGAGTCGGGCCATCACGAACTGTACGACCGCCGTGTGGACCCGGGCGAACAGACCGACCTCTCCGAGGCCGACCACGACGGGGTCGACACCACAGCGGTCGCCGACCGGTTCTCCGAGATCGTCGCGGACCACGTCGGGGCGCTCGGCGACGATGTCGCCGCCGACGAGGCCGAGGAGAGCGACGAGATAGCGGCACGCTTACAAGCGTTGGGTTATAAATAGTCGCCGATGGCGTTTGCCGAACGGTCGTACGTCTGGAACCCGCGGCTGGTTCGGTTCTTCGTCGTCGGCGTGACCGCCGCGTCGATCCAGACGGTGTTGCTGTGGCTGTTCCTGGAGTTCGCCGACCTGAACTACCTCGTCGGCGCGGTCATCGCGATCGAGGCGACGATCCTCCTCCAGTACGCGCTCAACAACGCCTGGACGTTCAGCCAGACCAGACACACCTCCCGCTGGGAGTATCTCGTCGGGATGGGGAAGACGAACCTCGTCCGCGGCTCGGCAATTCCGATCCAGCTCGGGCTCCTGTACGCCTTCGTCAACTGGGGCGGCGCGGTCCCGCTCGTCGCGAACGGCGGGGCGATCGCGCTGACGGGGATCTACCGCTACGTCTTGGACGCGCGGTGGACCTGGGGCTGAGCACGACCCTTTTATACGCCAGCGCCCCGGATCGCCGGTATGCACGAGACGGTCCGGCTGGGCGTCGATGTCGGCGGGACCTTCACCGATGTCGTCCTCGCCACGGGGCGCGATCTCACGACCGCGAAGGTCCCCTCGACCGTCCCGCAACACGAAGGGGTGCTCGACGGCATCGGCGTGGCGCTGTCGGCCGCCGACATCGACCCGACTGCGGTCGACCAGTTCCGCCACGCGACGACGGTCGCGACGAACGCGTTGCTCGAAGGGACCGGCGCCGAGACGGCGCTGGTCACGACAGAGGGCTTTGCCGACGTGCTGGCGATCGGTCGTCAGGATCGGCCGTCGCTGTACGAGCAGTCTGTCGGGCGACCCGACCCGCTGGTCCCGGCAGAGCGGCGCTACGAGGTCGACGAGCGCGCGACCGTCGAGGGAATCGAGCGGGCGGTCGACACCGACGAAGTCCGGGCGCTGGCCGAGTCCATCGAGGCCGATGCGGTCGCGGTCGCGTTCCTGCACGCCTACGCGCACCCGGAGAACGAGCGAGCGGCCGCGGAGACGCTGCGGGCGGAACTGGACGGTCCCGTCTCGGCGAGCCACGAGGTCCTGGGCGAGTTCCGCGAGTACGAGCGGACGGCGACGACCGTCGCCGACGCCGTCCTGACGCCGGTGATCGACGACTACGTGGGGCGGCTGGCCGCGGGCGCGGCCGAACGCGGCCTCCCGCTCCGCGGATCATGCAGTCCAACGGCGGCATCACGGACGCCGAGACCGTCCGGCACAACGCCGTGACGACCGCGCTGTCGGGGCCGGCGGCGGGCGTCGTCGGCGCCAGCGCCTTCGAACCCGACGACGCCGACGGACTGATCACCTTCGACATGGGCGGGACTTCGAGCGATGTCTCGCTGGTCCGTGACGGCGCGGTCGAGCGGACGACCGAGGCCGACGTTGGCGGCCGACCGGTCCGCGTGCCGATGGTCGATGTCGAGACCGTCGGGGCCGGCGGCGGGTCGATCGCCTGGGTCGACGCCGGCGGCGCGCTCAGGGTCGGCCCGCGCTCGGCCGGCGCCGATCCCGGCCCGGCCTGCTACGGGAACGGCGGGACCGACCCGACCGTGACCGACGCCGCGCTCGTGCTCGGGTATCTCGGGGCGGACACGACCTTGGGCGAGGACCTGACCCTGGATGTCGAGGCGGCGACCGACGCCCTCGCCGACCTGGCCGACGCGGCCGGACTCGACGGCCCCGTCGCGGCCGCGAGCGGGGTCTACGATGTCGCCAACGCGGCGATGACGCGCGCCGTCAGGAGCGTGACCGTCGAGCGGGGCCACGACCCACGCGAGTTCGCGCTGGCCGCCTTCGGCGGCGCGGGACCGATGCACGCCGCGGCGCTCGCCGACGGTCTCGACCTCTCGACGGTGGTCGTCCCGCGAGCCAGCGGCGTCCTCTCCGCCCGGGGCCTGCTGGCCGCCGACGAGCGCCACGACGCCGCTCGAACGTACCGGGCCGAACTGTCGACGGTCGAGCGGGACGCGGTCCGCGACGTGCTCGACGACCTCGAAGGGGCGGTGCTCGCGGACACGAGCGACCCGGACGCCGCGACGGTCACGTTCCAGGCCGACTGCCGCTACGCCGGCCAGAGCTACGAACTCGGCGTCGATGTCGGCGAGTTCGACCGGGCGAGCGTGGCCGCACGGTTCCACGCCGCGCACAACCAGGCCCGCGGGTACAAACTGCCCGAGGAACCGGTCGAACTGGTCACGCTCAGAGCGACCGCGACTGTCTCCCACGCGCTCCCGGCCACGGGACACGACGCGGCGGGCGACCCCGTCAGCGGCCGTCGACCGGTCCACTTCGAGTCCCGGCGGACGACGCCGGTGCTCGACTGGGACGCGCTCGGGTCCGGTTACCGCAGGGCGGGACCGGCGATCGTCGAGGGCGGCGAGAGTACCGTCGTCGTCCCGCCCGCCTGGACACTGACCGTCGACGACCGCGGGACGCTCTCCCTGGAGGCGAAGCGATGACCGACCTCGACGCCGTGGAACTGGAGATCCTCCGGAACCAACTGGAGAGCGTCGCCGAGGAGATGGGGCAGGTGTTGATCCGCGGGGCCTTCTCGCCGAACATCACCGAGCGGCGGGACTGCTCGACGGCGCTGTTCGACGCCGACGGCGACCTCGTCGCACAGGCCGAACACATCCCGGTCCACCTGGGGGCGATGCCGGAAGCGGTCGATGCCGTGCTGGCCCACGACCCGCGGCCGGGCGACGTGTTCGTCCTGAACGACCCCTTCGAGGGCGGGACCCACCTCCCGGACGTGACACTGGTCTCGCCGATCCCCGCTGAGGGCGACATCGTCGGCTACACCGTCTCGCGCGCACACCACGCCGATGTCGGGGGGATGGCACCCGGGAGCATGCCGGCCGGTGCCCGTGAGATCCATCAGGAGGGCGTCCGCATCCCGCCGCTCCGGTTGGTCGACGGCGGGACGGAACGGGCGGGCGTGCTCGACCTGTTGCTGGCGAACGTCCGGAACCCGGAACAGCGGCGGGCCGACCTGCGCGCCCAGCGGGGTGCCAACGAGCGGGGCGGAGAGCGGGTCGGGGAGCTACTAGCCGACCACGGGGACCGCCTGCTCGCGGCGTTCGACGCGGTGCAGGACTACTCCCGCCAGCGCGTCGAGGCGGAACTGGCGGCGATACCCGACGGTACCTACAGCGCCCGCGATGTCATGGAAGGCGATGGCGTCGCCGACACCGACATCCCGATCGAGGTCACCGTCACTGTCGACGGGAGCCGCCTCGACGTGGACTTCGCGGGCACGGCCCCACAGGTCGACGGCAACGTCAACGCGCCGCTGTCGGTCGCAAAGAGCGCCGTCTACTTCGTCGTCCGGTCGGTCACCGACCCCGACGTGCCGCCGAACGAGGGCTGTTACGACCCCGTGAGCGTCCACGCGCCGCCGGGGTCGCTCGTCAACCCCGAGCCACCCGCGGCGGTCGTCGGCGGGAACGTCGAGACGAGCCAGCGGGTCGCGGACGTGGTCTTCCGGGCGCTCGCAGAGGCGGTCCCCGACCGCGTCCCCGCGGCCGGCCAGGGGACGATGAACAACGTCGTCGTCGGCGCGACCGACTTCAGCTACTACGAAACCATCGGTGGCGGGATGGGTGCAAGCAGCGAGGGCGACGGGCCGTCGGGCGTCCAGGTCGGGATGACGAACACGCTGAACACGCCCGTCGAAGCCCTAGAGGCGGCCTACCCGATCACCGTCGACGAGTACGGACTGCGTACCGGCAGCGGCGGCGCCGGCCGACATCGCGGCGGTGACGGCCTGATCCGTGCGTTCACCGTCGAGACTGCCGCGACCGTCTCGCTGTTGACCGAGCGGCGCCGACACGCGCCGTGGGGACTCGACGGCGGTGCCGACGGCGCGCCGGGCCGCAACTACATCGACGGTGAGTCCGTCCCGGCGAAGGTCACACGCGAGGTCGCGGCGGGGACGACCGTCCGTATCGAGACCCCTGGGGGCGGCGGTCATGGCGACCCCGAGCGGTGACCGAACCGCCGACGAACGCCGAGGGCTGTGGTATCATTCCTCACCTGACTGGTCCGAAATCTGAAATCGGGGTCCTGAACGGTCCGAGCCCAACGATAACGATTTATATGGATTAATACAGTGGAAAATCTTTAGTCACGGCCCCCCAATTGCCAGAGTACGGCACCACTGCTGGGGCCGAGGATTTCACTATGACAGATAACGAACTAATCTGGCGGATCGCGGGGGGTTCCGGCGACGGGATCGACTCGACGAGCCAGAACTTCGCGAAGGCCCTGATGCGATCGGGACTTCACGTGTTCACACATCGGCACTACCCGTCGCGCATCCGGGGCGGCCACACCTACGTAGAGGTACGGGCAAAAGACGAACCGGTACAGTCACGCGGTGACGGCTACAACTTCCTGCTCGCGCTGGGGGACTCGTTCGCGCGGAACCCACAGGAAGAGGCCTACTACGGCAAAGAAGAGCTGAAACCGCTGTACGAGAACTTCGACGACCTCCGGGAAGGCGGCGTCCTGCTGTACGACGAGGGACTGCTCGACGAGGAGGATGTCGAAGAGATCGAACTCGAAGAAGCCGCCGAGGAGAACGGCTGGCACGTCGTCCCGATGGACCTGCGCGGCATCGCCAAGGAACACGGCCGCGAGATCATGCGCAACACCGCGGGGATCGGCGCGACGGCCGCCATCCTCGACATCGGGACCGAGGAGTTCGAACAGCTGATCGAACAGAACATGGCCGGGGACATGCAAGAGGCCAACCTCAACGTCCTGCAGGACGCCTACGATGCGGCCTCGGAACTGGACATCGACCACGACATCGAGGTCCCCGAGAACTCCCACGAGGAGGAGCAGGTCATCCTCTCGGGCTCGAACGCGATCTCATACGGTGCGCTCGACGAGGGCTGTCGGTTCATCTCCGGGTACCCGATGACACCCTGGACCGACGTGTTCACGATCATGTCCCAGCACCTCCCGGAGTTTGGCGGGATCTCCGAGCAGGTCGAGGACGAGATCGCCGCGGCGGCGCTGGCGCTCGGTGCGTCCCACGCCGGCGTGAAGTCCATGTCCGGGTCCTCCGGCGGTGGCTTCGCGCTGATGTCCGAGCCGCTGGGCCTGGCCGAGATGACCGAGACGCCGATCGTGCTGGTCGAAGCGATGCGGGCCGGCCCCTCGACCGGGATGCCGACCAAGCCCGAACAGGCCGACCTCGAACACGTCCTGTACACCTCACAGGGTGACTCGGCACGGGTCGTGTTCGCACCCGCGAACATCCGCGAGTGTTACACGCAGACCCGCGCAGCGTTCCGGATCGCCTACGAGTACCAGATCCCGGCGATCGTCGTCTACGACCAGAAGATCCAGGGCGAACTGCGGAACCTGCCGGCCAGCCACTTCGACGAGGAACCGAACGCCGATCCCGGTTCCGTGCTGACCGAAGACGAGATCCAGGACGCGGCGCACCACTCCTCGGGCAAGTTCCAGCGGTTCCTCCACGAACCGGAGGACGGCTCGAACGTCAGCCCGCGGTCGGTGCCCGGCCAGAAGGACGGTCGCTACCTCGCGACCGGGAACGAGCACAACCCCTCGGGTCACATCAGCGAGGACCCCGACAACCGGATCGCACAGATGGAGCGTCGGCTGAACAAGCTCGACGACATCCGCGCCGACCTCGACGAGAACGCCGGCCACCAGACCTACTACGGACCGGACGAGGCCGACTACGGCATCCTCGTCTGGGGGAGCCAGCAGGACACGGCCTTCGAGGCCGTCGATCGGCTCAACGAGAACGGGCACTCGGTGAAGGCCCTGGGCGTCTCCGATATGATGCCCTACCCCGTCGAGGAAGTCAGCGAGTGGCTCGACTCCGTCGACGAGGCGCTCGTCGTCGAGATGAACGCCACGGCACAGTTCCGCGGGCTGACACAGAAGGAGATCGGCAAGTACGGGGACAAACTGTCGAGCCTCCTGAAGTACAACGGCAACCCCTTCGAACCCGCCGAGATCGTCGACGGGTTCGAATCGAGCATCAGCGGCGAGGACCTCGCCGCGTCGAACATGAAGTTCCTCCCCGCAGCAGGTGACTAACCATGAGTGCATTCAGTGCAATCGGTGACGACCGCGAGATCGACCGAGACGAGTTCACACCCGGGATCGAACCCCAGGCGACCTGGTGTCCCGGCTGTGGCGACTTCGGCGTCCTCAAGGCGCTGAAACAGGCCATGCCCGAGGTCGGGCGCAACCCCGACGAAGTCGCGCTGTTCACCGGGATCGGTTGTTCCGGCAAGCTGAACAGCTACTTCAACAGCTACGGCTTCCACACCATCCACGGCCGGTCGCTGCCCGTCGCGCGGGCCGCGAAACTGGCCAACCCCGAACTGGAGGTCATCGCCGCTGGCGGTGACGGTGACGGCTACGGGATCGGTGGGAACCACCTGATCCACACCGCTCGTGAGAACCACGACATGACGTACATCGTGTTCAACAACGAGATCTTCGGGCTGACGAAGGGCCAGACCTCGCCGACCTCGCCGAAGGGCCACAAGTCAAAGACCCAGCCCCACGGCTCGGCGAAGTCGCCGATCCGACCGCTCTCCCAGTCGCTCAACGCCGGCGCGACCTACATCGCCCGGACCGCGGCGGTCAACCCCAACCAGGCAAAGGAGATCATCGCCGAAGCCATCGAACACGACGGCTTCGCGCACATCGACTTCCTGACCCAGTGTCCGACCTGGAACAAGGACGCGAAACACTACGTCCCCTACACGGACGTTCAGCAGTCCGACGACTACGACTTCGACCTCTCGGACCGGGCCGAAGCCGCCGAGATGATGCGCCAGACCGAGGAGAAGCTCTACGAGGGCGAGGTGCTCACCGGTCGCATGTACGTCGAGGACGCCCGTCCCTCCTACGGCGAGGAGAAGCGCCAGATCGGCGAGATGCCCGAGGAACCGCTCGCAGAGCGGTACTTCGACGAGGACGCCGAGTGGGAACGGACCTACGACAAGCTGCTCCAGCACCACAAGTAACCCCTGTCCGCCAGGGCGAACTCGGGTTTGTGGTTCGGAAGATATTTTTTTACGCACCCAAAAGAAACAGCTATGAGCGCCGAGTCCACGGAGCGTCGGATCCTCTCGGTTCTGGAGGACGATGCACAGGCCTCCTACGCCGAGATCGCCGAACGAGCAGAAGTCTCGAAGCCCACCGTCCGAAAGTACATCAAGAAACTCGAAGAGGAGGGCGTCATCGTCGGCTACTCCGCCGATATCGACCCGAAGAAACTCGCCGGCCAGTCGATCGCGATGGTCGGGATCGATGTCGCCAGCGACTGTTACGTCGAGGCGACACGGCAACTCAAACAGATCCCCGGACTGGAAGAGCTGTACACGTCGAGTGGGGACCACATGCTGATGGCGGAACTCCGGGCGAGCGACGGGGACTCGCTGGCTGCCGCCATCGAGGACGAGATCCTCAGTATCGACGGGGTAACCGCCGCACACCCCTCGTTCCTTCAGGAACGACTGAAGTGACTGACATAGCGGGTTTTTAGACGCTCCGGCGTCGACTGGCTGGTATGCGTTCTCGGTTGGTGCTCGGGTCGGGGTCGGTCGCCCTCACTCTGCTCGCGGAGATGCGATCGGACGGCGACGAGCTTGTCGTGGTCACCGACGACGAGCACCAGGCATCGGCACTCCGGGAGGACGGCGTCGCCGTCGAGATGAAAGACCCGACCGACCCGACGGCCCTCGCCGAGCTAGAGATCGATCCCGACACCGTCGCGGTCGCCAGTGACGATCCGGACCGTAACCTCGCGGTGACGACCGTCGCGGTCGAGGCGTTCCCGGCCGCGTTCACGCTGGCGTACGCCGGCGCCGATCCGACGCGAACACAGCTTCGGGAGCTGTCGGCGCTCGCGGATCGGATCGTCGACCCGGCCACCGCGATCACCGACCGACTCGGCCAGGTCGTCGGCGGCGAGAGCACGCGTGTTCGCCAGCTCCAGCGGGTCCTGCGTGACCTGGACACGATGGCGGTGGTCACCCACGACAACCCCGATCCGGACGCGATCGCCAGCGCCGTCGCCCTCGGGCTGCTCGCGGAACGGGCGGGGTGTGAGGCGACGCTGTGTTACTACGGCGCGATCTCTCACCAGGAGAACCGCGCGTTCGTGAACCTGCTGGAGTACGATCTGGTCGAACTCGATCCGGACGATCCCAGCGACCTCGACGGCTTCGACGGGTTCGCACTCGTCGACCACTCCCGACCCGGCGTCAACGATCAGCTTCCGGACGAACTCGACATCGACATCGTGATCGACCACCACCCGCCACGGGCGCCCGTCGAGGGTCGTTTCGTCGACCTCCGGAGCGGGGTCGGCGCGACCAGTACGCTGCTGGTGGACTACCTCCGGCAGTTCGGAGTCGACATCCCGGAAGCAGTCGCCACCGGACTGCTCTTTGGCATCCGCGTCGACACCAAGGACTTCGAGCGGGAGGTCTCGGCCGCGGACTTCGAGGCGGCCGCCCACCTCGTCCCGCGGGCCGACATGGCCGTCCTCCAGCGGATCGAGGACCCAAGCGTCAGCGGCGAGACGCTGTCGGTGATCGCGCGGGCGATCACCAACCGCCAGATGGAGGGGTCGGTCCTGTTGAGCTGTGTCGGGGAACTCTCCGACCGTGACGCGCTGGCCCAGGCCGCCGACCGGCTGCTCGACATGGAGGACGTGCAGGCGACGCTGGTCTACGGGGTCCTCGACGGGACGATCTACGCCTCGGCGCGCGCTCGGGGCACCGACATCGACCTCGGCGAGGTCCTCCGGGACGCGTTCGGCCAGATCGGGTCGGCCGGCGGACACGCCGACATGGCCGGCGCACAGATCACGCTGGGCGTGCTGGACTCGATCGACGACCGCGAGGAGTC
The DNA here is from genome assembly GCF_030127105.1 of Haloarcula pelagica. NCBI lineage: Archaea > Methanobacteriati > Methanobacteriota > Halobacteria > Halobacteriales > Haloarculaceae > Haloarcula > Haloarcula pelagica. The sequence goes on from NZ_CP126161.1 coordinate 2,861,084, forward strand.
GCTCCACGAGATCGTCACCTCGGTCGTCACGGATCGGTTCCTCGACGCCGTCGAGTCCCGTTCACACCGGCTGCTCGGGACGGTCTACGGCGACTCGGCGTACGGTCCGGAGGCGGTCGTCGGCCCCCCAGTCGACCCGTCCCCCGACGAGGAGCCGACCGACGAAGGCGGGTCCGGTTCCGACGCCGACTCGGCGTAGGCGAGAGTTTTAGTCTCCGCGTGGCGACTCTTCGAACAATGGGAGACTCCGGCCAGCCAACCGTCCGGGAGTACATGACCCGCGACGTTTCGACCGTCGATCTGGACGACACTGTCGCCACCGTCGCCCGTCGGATCGCCGAGAGCGACGGGTTCAGCGGGTTCCCGGTCACGGACGGCCGCCGCGTCGAGGGCTTTGTCAGCGCCCGCGACCTCCTGCTCGCCGAGGAGTACGAGCCGATGTTTCGCGTGATGAGCGAGGACATCGTGGTCGCACACCCCGACATGGCGATCCAGGACGCCGCTCGGGTGATCCTCCGGTCGGGGCTCCAGAAGCTCCCCGTCGTCGACGACGCCGGCCACCTGGTCGGCATCATCTCCAACGCCGACGTGGTCCGGTCACAGATCGAACGGGCCACGCCGGACAAGGTCGACAACCTCACGCAGACGCTCGAACGCATCCACGGTGTCGACGCCCACGAGGAGCGCCGCGAGGTCCTGCTCGCGGACCTGACTCCGACCCAGACGACGGTGTACGCCGACGAACTCGAGGGCCGGAAGTACGAACTGGAGCGGGGACTCGCGGAACCGCTCGTCGTCATCGACAACGACGGCCAGCTTCTCCTGGCGGACGGACATCACCGCGTCAAAGCCGCCCAGCGGGCCGGGGTCGAGGAGATGGACGCCTACGTCATCGTCCTGGACGAGCCCGTCTCGCTGGGGATGGCGGAGACGGCCGCCGAGTCAGGGCTGGAGCAGATCGACGACATCGACGTGGTCGACTACGCCCATCACCCGCTGGTCGAGACGACTCGCCGCCTCCAGAACGAGTGAGCCGACGGGTGTGTCAGGGTAGGTCGACCGACCGGAACAGCGAGTACCCCAGCCACGGCGCGACGACGAGCCAGCCGACCAGCGCAAGCACCGCGAACGGCGCCGTCGCCGTCGCGTAGCCCAGCGGTTCGCTGGGGGCCGCGAGCGGAATGACCGCGGTCCCGTCGAAGGTCCCGACCACCAACCGCGTGTAGGCGACACCGGGGTTCAACTGTCCGAACGCGTAGTACCACGACGGCTTCGGGGGCTGGGGGTACTCCAGGTACTCCGTCGGGTGGACGATCAGCGCGAAGTGTTGCAGCAGCGGCCAGAGGACGCCAAAGAGTAGCATGCTCGCGGCGATACCGGCGACCGCGCGCGTCTCGGTCTTGACGCTCGCGGAGATCGTCAGCCCGATGCCGACCGCGATGACCGTGTAGACCAGCGACCAGCCCAACACCGCGAGGAACCCGACGAGGGCCAGGCCGTCGAAGACGGCGACGGAGAACAGCCACGCGACTGTCAGACAGATAGTGAAGGGAGCCGCGACGAGCAGCGTCCGGCTGAGCAGTTTCCCGAGGTAGGCGTCGAACCGGGAGTTGGGCAACCCCAGCAGGAACCGGACGCTCCCGGTCTTGCGCTCGGTGACGATGGCGCCGTAGCTCCCGACCAGCGCGACGAGCGGCAGCAGGACCACCTGGATCGCCGCGACGAACAGCAACACGAGCCTGACCTCGGGGACCGAGCCGCCACCCAGGGTCATCAGGAACGCCGTCACGGCGACGCCGACGGTCGACAGCAGCATGAGGCCAGCGACGGTCCAGCCCATCTTCGAACGCCGCAGGTGCAACAGGTCCCCGCGAGCCACGTCGCGCCAGGTCACGCCGACCCCTCCGTGGCCGCGGAGAACACGTCACCGAGCGAGGGCTCCCTGATTGCGAAGTCGTCGAAGCCGACGCCGCCACGGGCGACCCGATCCAGCACGGAGACTTTCGTCTGGCCCCCGCTACAGGTGACCGTGAGTTCGCCCTCGCCGGCGGCCACCGCCGAGACGCCGTCGATTCCCCGGAGGTCACCGATCAACTCCTCGGGCGTGGCCTCGACGTAGATACTCAGCGTGGTGTCCGCGTCGAGCTCCTGCCGGAGCTGTGAGACCGGCCCTTCCTGGACGAGTCGACCCTGCTGGAGGATGCCGACGCGGTCGGCGACGGCTTCGACCTGTGCCATGATGTGACTGGAGAACAGCACTGTCGCGCCGCGGTCGGCCTCCTCGCGGACGACTCGGCGGAGCATTCGGGCGCCGTTTGGATCGAGGCCAGTCGTCGGTTCGTCCAGGACGAGCAAGCGGGGGTCGCCGACCAGCGCCATCGCCAGCGCGAGGCGCTGTCGCAGCCCTTTCGAGAGGTCGCCCGCCGGGCGGTCGCGAGCGTCCGCTTCCAGTTCGACCCGGTCGAGCAGGCGTTCCGGGTCGTCCGTCGCTTCCTTCGTGTCGATCGCCTGTCCGAGGTGTTCGAGCGGGGTGAGCTGCTCGTAGACGCCGTACCCTTCCAGGAGGGTTCCGGTCTCCTGGCGGATCGCGACGCTGCGGTCCTGTACGTCCAGATCGAACACCGAGGCGCTCCCGCTGGTCGGCTGCATGAAGCCCAGGAGCATGTTGATCGTCGTGGACTTCCCCGCACCGTTGGGGCCGAGGAAGCCGTACACTTCGCCGTCGCCGACCGACAGGGTGAGGTCGTCGACGGCAGTCACGTCACCGAACTGCTTGGTCAGATTGTGTAGCTGTAGGAGGGTCATACCGACGGGGGAGTACGTCCAACTATCCTGTCCGTCGAATTAAAGCTACTGACGCGGGCCCGGATCTCTGGCCTCGGACCCCGTCCGCCGGGAGACGAACACGACCAGTCCCAGCAGGACACCGAGTCCGATCCCGATCGTCACGACGCCGTAGATGGCGACTCCAAGCGGCGTCGGCGGGAGCGCGACGACCCCGAACAGCTCCGGTTCGAGGTTCTCCGGGCGGATCGACCCCAGGACGAAGCCCATGACGCCGGCCAGGGCGACGATGACGACGTACAACCACACGACGACCCGTTCTCCGGACCGGCCGACCGGCTCCTCTGTCATGGGCGTCGCTAAGGAACCAGGACGATTAGCCTTTTTCACTTCGGCCCCGTAGCTGTGGTATGTCCCAGAAAGAGCTGTTGTTCGTCGTGCTCTCGGGCATCGCGGCGATGATGTTCCTGACTGCGATCGTCCTCGTCGCCGGCGCCGGATAGCCCGCCGCTATCGAGCGGTGACACGACACGCGAAGAATCGACAACCAAACCGCAGCCGGACTCAGTTCTCGGACTCGTCGGCCGGTTCGCCGCCGTCGGTCCGCACTTCGTCCTGTTCCTGCCCGCCGTCCATGATCGCGGTTTCGAGCTGGTCGTCGAACCACTGGAACTCGCGGTCGAGCATCCCGTCACGTTCGAGGTTCCACGGGTCGCCGTCGGTGACGCGCGGCCCTTCGAGCCAGGATTGGACGATGTTCCAGACGAAGATGAGCTGGCCGACGAGCAAGATCACGGCGCCGACCGTCGCCAGCAGGTGGAACGTCTCGACCTGTGCCAGCGGCGCGATGGCACCGTTGAATTCGTACGTCGCGTACCGGCGGGGCATCCCGAGGTAGCCCAGCGCGAGCATCGCGAAGAAGGTCAGGTTCGTCCCGACCATCGAGAGCCAGAAGTGGGCTTTCCCGAGCGTGCGCTGGTACATCCGACCGGTGAAGATCGGGAACCAGTAGTAGATGCCGGCGAAGGCGGCGAAACCGATCGCCCCCATCACGACGTAGTGGAAGTGACCGACGACGTAGTAGGTGTCGTGGAGGATCAGGTCGACCGGCACCGCGGCGAGGAAGACGCCGGTGACGCCGCCGATGATGAAGTTCGAGACGAAACCGATACAGAACAGCATCGGCGAGGTCAGCCGCAGACGGCCGTTCCACATCGTCGTGATCCAGTTGAAGGTCTTGACCGCGCTTGGGATCGCGATGGCCAGCGAGACGGCCATGAACGAGGCCCGGAGCCGGGGGTCCATCCCGGTCGAGAACATGTGGTGGGCCCAGACGCCAAAGGAGAGCACACCGATCGCCAGCGTCGAGTAGACGACGAACTTGAAGCCGAACAGCTTGCGGCCGGCGAACTTCGGCAGGATCAGGCTCACCAGTCCCATCGGCGGGAGCACGAGGATGTACACTTCGGGGTGGCCGAAGAACCAGAAGAGGTGTTGCCACAGCAGCGGGCCGCCGCCCTCGACGGCGAAGAACGTCGTCGCGAGGTTCCGATCGAGCAGGAGCATCACCAGCGCGCTGCCCAGCAGCGGGAACGCGAACAGGATGAGCGCCGACTGGGTGAGGATCGTCCAGGAGAAGATGTCCAGGTTCGCCCAGGACACGTCCTCGGCGCGTTCGGTGAAGACGGTCGCGATGAAGTTGATCGCGCCCATCGTCGCGGCGACCCCCGAGAGGTGCAGACCGAGCAGCATCAGGTCCACGCCGGGGTTGGTCTGTTCGACCGACAGCGGCGTGTACATCGTCCAGGCCGTCTGTGCCGGCTCGATCATGTTCTCGGTGACCGGTGCGAGGAAGAAGCCGGCCCAGATGAGCAGGGCGGCCGGCGGGAGCAGCCAGAACGCGATGGCGTTGATCCGCGGGAACGCCATGTCGTCGGCGCCGATCAACAGCGGGATGAAGTAGTTCGCGAACGCCGCGATGATCGGCGTCCCGAACAGGAACAGCATCGTGATCCCGTGACTCGTCAGGATGGAGTTGTAGGCGCTCGGTCCGAGCAACGCTCCCGTCGGCGTCACGAGCTGGAGCCGAATGAGCATCGCCATGATGCCACCGACGGCGAAGGCGATGATCGCGTACAGCCCGTACAGCAGTCCGATGTCCTTGTGGTCGACTGTCGTCAGCCAGCGGATGACGCCAGTCGGTTTCTCTCGGCGAACGACACTGATGTCCTCCCCGGTGGCTGTCCCACCGGCCAGAGGAGTGTACGACCGCCAGTTTTCGATGCGCGTCAAGAGCGCGGCGATGCCGACGAGGAGGACGGCCATCAACCCCGTCAGCACTAGATCTCCTGCTGCCATGGTGACCCCTCAGGACTGGGTGCTAATGAAAGGGACGATTCGTTTCAAACGACACCCGAATATGTCGGGGACAGGACGGCGCCGGGACACCGATCGCTCTCCGAATTTTCGTCCCGAACGCGAGCGGATAAGGGTGGCTTACGCGTCCGCTTCTTCCTCGGCTTGCTCCGCGCCCTCGACCGCCTTCCCGGCGTAGTAGGTAAGCACCGCCAGCAGGAAGAACATCGAGATCATCAGCGCGAACTGGAGCCCGGAGAACACCGGGTCGGTCCCGAACGCCGGTACCACCGCGAAGGCGACGATGAAAAACGCGAGGATCCCAAGCGGGATGACGTTGACCGTGAGGTCGAGTAACGTGTCCTTTTCGAAGCCGAACAGTGCCATATCTGGATGAGAGTTAGCAAAGCCCGGTAAATAGACTGTTGGTTTCGTTCAGACGGCGCTCTGTTCCACGACCGAGCCGACCCCGCCCATCGCGGCCATCACGATCCCGGCGATGACGACGGCGACGAGTCGCGTGAAAAGCGGGCCCTTGCCGATGTTCGAGACGACGAGTTCCGCCGCCGGCAACTGGAACACGGCGATGGCGGCTGCGATAGCCGCCAGCCCGACTCCGACGCCCACGAGCGTCGGCCACGGTCGCTCGACGTAGCCCGATTCGGTGAGGATGCCCGCGACGCTCCCGCCAAAGAGGATGAGGCCGAAGACGGCGACCGGGAACAGGCCGACGAACACACCGACCTCCGAGAGCGCCAGCCCGAGCGCGACGAACAGCGGCCACGGGCTCGCGGTCGGATACTGGTCACTCAACCCTGGTTCCTCGTCCATACCCCGAGTTACGGTTCACCGGACATATGTGCATCGGACCGCGCGTGTGGACGACACACAGACGGCGGGTCGGTCGCCACACCGGGAGGGCCCGACGGGGCACAAACTATTTGTCGGTAATGTGGCTTGGTAGGGGTAATGAGTAGCCGTACGGTCGACCAGGTCGACGAGTGGGAGCCGGTTTCGTTCGGCGGGGGATACGCGGGGCTCCGGACACTCGCCGACCGGGAGTTCTCCGGCGCCGTCGTCGCCGGGCCGGCCCGCCTGTTCATGCTGAACGGGACGGTCGTCGGGATTCTCGGGGGCGACATCGAGCAGTTCGAGGACGCCGACGGGACGGCTCGCACTGCCCCGCACGAGGCGCTCCCGCTGCTCGTCGTGATGCAGGCACAGGATCAAGAGCCACAGGGTCAGTACTACACGGAGGACACCTCCATCTCCGATGTCGACGCGACGCTGTCGGACGGGAACTTCACCGGCTACGTCGAACTCTCGGAGAACGTCCTCTCGGGGGACTACTACGTCGTCTATCACCAGGGCCGGTCGATGAGCGTCGCCCGGGTCGGAGCGGCCGAGCGGCTGGTCACCGACGACGAGGCGTTCGAACAGGCCGACGACGAGGTCGGGATCTACGAGGTGTATCCCGCCGACATCGAGCCGATCGAGATTCCCGGTTCGGCGGCGAGCGAGTCCAGTCCGGCCGGGGGACCCACACCGGGTGGCGACACCACGCGGGACGCAGAGGACCGGCGGACGCCGAGCGACACTGGCGGTGACGAGGCAGACGACGCGCCGGGCGGTACAGCGACTGACGCGCCGGGCGGTACAGCGACTGACGCGCCGGGCGGTACAGCGACTGACGCGCCGGGCGGTACAGCGACTGACGCGCCGGGCGGTACAGCGACTGACGCGCCGACCGATACTGCGACTGATGCGCCGACCGATACTGCGACTGACGCGCCGACCGAGCAGGCTAGACAGGAACCGACGACGAGTCGAACGTCGTCCCCGACCGCCGACACGGAGTCGCCGGAGCGCTCACAGGCCACGTCGGACCAATCCCCAGAGGAGTGGGCTCGGTCCAGCAGCGAGGAGCGAACACCGGGGACGGACGACCCGTCCCGTTCCGGCGAGGAGTCGTCCACCACGGAGCAGCGTGACACCACTGCCGTGGGCGGTCCACCGGGATCGAAAAGCGTCGGCGGCCGAGACACGGCGTCGAGCGGTTCTGGGCCGGAACGGGCGGACACGGAACAGGACACCCGGGAGACGGCCGACGAGCAGGCTGGTAGCGACGAGGAGACCGCCCGGACAGAGGACGTAGCGTCGTCGAACTCGTCGCCTGACCCGACCGACGGCGAACCCGCCGATACCGGAGACGAACCCGACGACCCCGTCCCCGACCGACAGCACCGGGCCGACGAGACACACTCCCCGGCGTCGGAGTCGTCACAGGCCGACGAACCCGACCCCGTCTCGCTCGGAGCGGACCAGACAGCAGCGGAGTCGACCGAGACGGAGTCCGACGCCAGCGCGGCGATGCCCGACTTCGAGACCCGTTCGATCCCGTCGCTCGACCCGGAGCGATCCACGCAGCTGTCAGGGGCGGCCTCCGGCGGTTCCGACTCCGGAGCCAGCGACGGCCGCGCCGAGACGACCGGACACTCGGGGACCCAGACCGAGACGGAACCGGCCAGTACGGAGTCGACACGACCGGAGCGGCACGAACAGTCCTCACAGCAACGGTCGGCGCCGACGCGGACAGGGGAAGACGACAGCGACCGAACCCGTGCTGTGGACTCGCCGGACCGGACCGAGACTGCAGAATCGGCCACGGAGTCGGCCCCGAACCGCGCCTCGGAACCGGCGGAGCGAACCGACGAGCGGGTCGCGGAACTGCGCGAGGAACTCGAGGACCGAACGACAGAAGTCGAGCGGCTATCGACGGAACTCGCCGATCTGGAAGCGACAAACCGAGAGCTGCGGGGAGAAAACGACGATCTCAGGGCGGAACGCGAGGAACTCAGGGACGAACGGGATCGGCTGGAGACACAGCTCCGCGAGGCGAACGAGGAGATCGCCAGGCTCGAAGACCGGGTGTCGTCGCTCCGGGACCAGCTTCCCGAGCAGGTGACCGGGGCCGACCCGAGCCAACAGCTCCGCCCGGAGGAGGCACTCGCCGGGACGAACCTCTTCGTGCGGTACAACTCGAAGAGCGACCCGACCCTCGCCGACGCCCGTGACGGTAGCGCAGAGCCGACGGAGGTCGACGCCAACCTCCGGATCCAGTACCACACCCAGTTCGAGGCGGAGTCGGCGACCGTCGACGGCCAGCCGTTCCACGACTTTCTCACCGGCTGTCTCCCGTACCGGTTCGTCAGCTGGCTCGTCACGAAACTGCTCTACGAGATCCGGGACACCGGCCACAGCACAGAGATGGAGGTGCTGTACGACGCGCTCCCGGAGATCGATCGCGTCGAACTCAACGGCCAGGTGTCGCTCACGTACGTCGAGGACGGCGACGAACACCGCGAACAGGAGCGATACGACGTGGTCGTGCGCGACCGGATGGGCAACCCGCTCATCGTCGCGAACATCAACGACCGCAAGGAGCCCGCGACCCAAGAGCAGATGACCGAGTTGCTCACGACGACCGAGCGCCTCGGCACCACCAGTTCCTCGCTGGCGGCGGCGTTTCTCGTGACCGAGAGCTTCTTCGATCCCGCGGCGCTCGAAACGGCCGAAGAAGCGACGGCGAGCGGGCTGTTCAGCCGGAACAAGCGCGCGAGTTTCGTCAACCTCTCCCGGTCGGACGGCTACCACCTCTGTCTGCTCGAAGCGCGGGAAGGCGAGTTCAACATGGCCGTCCCGGAACTCTGAGAGCCGTGTAGAACGAGTCGGACCGCGACTACCCTTCGATCTCGGCCGCGTCTTCGATTTTCATTCCTTCGAGCTTCTCGATGATCTCGTCGATCTTCTCGTCCAGGTCGTCGACGAACTCACCGGTCTGTTCGGTCGTGATCGCGCCCTGACTGGAGGGTTCGATGAGGTTCTCCTCTTCGAGGACCCGCAGCGAGTACCGGACCTTGTGGTGGGGGTAACCGGTCTCGTTGGACATCTTCACGATCCCGATAGGCTCGTTCTCGATGACCATGCGGAGCACCTGCAGGTGGCGTTCCAGCATGTCGACTTCCTTCTCAAGCCTGTCTATCATGGCAATTGTTAACTTGTGGTAGCAGGATTTAAAAGTTACCCTCGGACGGCCCGCTTTGCCGGGTTTTGTGGTTCACGCGGGACGTTCTTAAAAGCGTCGTAACGGTTCACATGGCAGACGACACCATTCCAGTGCCCGTCCGCTCGGACCGGTAGGGACCGTAATCGGTTTATCACGGAGGCTAAAACGTCCGAGCGATGACCGTAACCATCGTCGGCTCGCAACTCGGCGACGAGGGAAAGGGCGGCATCGTCGACCTGTACGGCGACGACGCGGATGTCGTCGCGCGCTATCAGGGCGGCGACAACGCCGGCCACACCGTCGTCCACGAGGGCGAGGAGTACAAGCTCTCGCTCGTGCCGAGTGGAGCCATCCGCGGCAAGGTCGGCGTGCTCGGCAACGGGTGTGTCGTCAATCCGCGAACGCTGTTCGACGAGATCGACACGCTACAGGAACGCGGCCTCGACCCCGATGTCCGCGTGGCAGAACGGGCGCACGTCATCCTCCCCTACCACCGCGTCCTCGACGGGATCGAGGAGGATGTCAAAAGCGAGACGGACCTCGAAGCCGCCACGACCGGCCGCGGGATCGGCCCGACCTACGAGGACAAAGCCGGCCGCCGGGGCGTTCGCGTCGGTGACCTGCTCGACGGAGCGGTCCTGCGCGAGCGACTCGAATACGTCGTCCCCCAGAAGCGCGCGCTCTTGGAGGATGTCTACGGGATCGCCGTCGAGGACCTCGACGACCCCGAAGCGTTCGACGTGGACGCGCTCTACGAGGAGTTCCGCGAGTTCGGCCACCGCCTCGACGCGGGCGACATGACGGTCAACGCCGGCCAGTTCCTCTCGGGAGCGATGGCCGACGGACAGAACGTCATGCTTGAAGGTGCACAGGGGACCTCTATCGACATCGACCACGGGATCTACCCCTACGTCACCTCTTCGAACCCGACCGCGGGCGGTGCCTGTACCGGCACCGGGGCTCGGCCCGACGGTCGTCGGCGACGGTGAGGTCGTCGGCATCGTCAAAGCCTACCTCTCGCGCGTCGGTACCGGCCCGCTGCCGACCGAACTCGGCGGCGTCGAGGGACACACCCCCCGGATACGACCCGGACGATCCCGGGCCGGACGCCGATCTGGCGGAGTACATCCGCGAGGAGGGCGGCGAGTACGGGACTGTCACCGGGCGGCCGCGTCGTGTCGGCTGGCTCGACATGCCGATGCTCCGCCACGCCGAGCAGGTGTCTGGCTTCACCGGACTCGCGATCAACCACCTGGACGTGCTGGCCGGCCTGGACGAGGTGAAGGTCGGGCACTCTTACACGCTCGACGGCGAGGAGACCCTCTCCATGCCTGCGACCACCGAACAGTGGGGCGAGTGTGAGGCGAACGTCCGAACCTTCGAGGGCTGGCCCGAGGTCGACTGGGCGAGCGTCGCCGAGGACGGCTACGACGCACTGCCCGAGAACGCCAAGACCTACGTCGAGTACGTCGAGAGCGAACTCGACACGCCGGTGTACGCCATCGGCGTCGGTCCGGGCCGCGGCGAGACGATCGTCCGCGAACGTCCCTTCTGACGGCCGCTGGCGGTTCGGTACGTCGTTAGCGGTTCAACACGTCGTCTTCGAGATCAGCGACCGCCGACAGCACCGCTTCCCTGTCGTCGTCGGCGACGCCCGCCGCCGCCAGCGCGTCGTCGAGGTGGCCGGCCACGGCCGCGAAATCCGCCCCGTCGAGGTCGAGGTGGGCGTGTGCGGTCCGCATGTCCGCGCCGTCGTACTCGGTCGGCCCACCGGTCACCATCGTGATGAACTCCCGCTGGTGCTCGCGGAGGTCGGCCATGTCCGTGTCCTCGAAGTACCCGACGAGCGACTCGTCGTCGAGCACCCGGTCGTAGAAGTCCTCGACGACGGCGTCGACCCCCTCGGCACCACCCAGCCGCTCGTAGCACGTCTCGCTCATACCCTGTGGGACCGCGCCGGCGACAAAAAGCCCGGGGTCGTCGGGGTAGCGGCACGCTTTTGGGGCCGCCGGACCGACTCGGAGTCATGAAAGAGGACCTGATGGAGATCATCTGCTGTCCCCTCGACAAGCACGACCTCGAACTCGATGTCGACGAGCGCGACGGCGAGGAGATCCTGAGCGGGACGCTGGTCTGTACCGAGTGTGGCGAACGCTTCCCGATCGAGGATGGTATCCCGAACCTGCTGCCGCCGGATATGCGCGACGAAGCACCGGCCTGAACCTTTTTCTTCCGTCCGCGCGCAGTCGTAACTGTGCCCGACCCGCTGCCGATCCACATCAACCGCGAGGAGATCCACGGGCTGGAGGTCCCGACGGCGTACGAATCGACAGGGGGGTTCGACATCCGACTGATCAACCACGGCGAACCCACCCACGTCCACCTCCACCTCGATAGCGACCTCTCGTCGGTGGCCTCCCTGGCCGCGACGAACCACTACGTCGAGCGCGAGGCCGACCGCCTCGTTCGCGTCGAGGTGACCGGCGACGGGACGGTGCGTGGCAACCTCAAAGTCGTCAGCGGCTACGGCGCCCAGACCCGGCTCGTCGATATCTCCCTGGTCGAACCCCGCGAGACGGAGGAGACGGTCCAGGTCGGTGAGGACCTCTCGACGCCCTCGCCGAGGCCGGAACCCCAGTCGAGAGGGCTTCCGGACGCGGTGGGCACGCTTCCGGTGATGGTCCTGGCGACACTCGCGTTGCTCACCGCTCTCGGCGCCGTCGCGCTGTTCCAGACCACCGCTGTCCTCCTCGGTGCCGCGGTCGTCGTCGTCGGCGTGTCGGTCGCGCTGTACAGCCTGCTGGCTGCCTGATCACTCCTCGCTCTCGGTCGGGACTCCGTCGAGGTCGCCGTCGTCGTCGAACAGTTTCGCACGGAGGAACCGGGCGCGGTAGCGGTTCGCGCCGTCGTAGATGTCGGCCTCGCGGATGTCGTCGACCCGCCCCTCGGCGACGGCGTCGACGATCTCCTCGACCTGTTCTTTCTCGCTCGGCGTCAACTCGAACTCGTAGGTCCGGGACTGCTCGGACTCCATCTTCGTCCACTGGCGCGCGGCCGTGATGACGACCGAACAGGGTTCTCGGCAGGGGAACTCGCCGTCGCCGCCGTCGACATCGAGGTCGGTCTCCTCGTCGTACTCCCACTCGCGGCGCTTGAGACACTGCGAGTCGTCACAGCAGGCCTCGGCCACCCAGTTGACGTGTTCGTACCCCTCGCCGCGGTCCCAGGTCTTGACGACACCGTAGATCCCGGTCTGGCGCTGGGTCGTCTCGTGCCAGTGGGTCACGTCCAGTTCCCCCGTCCGCTCGCGGTGCCAGTTCTGGACGGTCGCCGGGTAGAAACTGTGGACAGCCTCGACGAGTTCGCCGGCGTCCAGTGCCGGGAACACCCACCCAGACCGGAGCGTCGGCGCCGTCTTGAGCGGCCGATACCGGTCGCGGTCGTCGTGTTTCGCCAGGTCGCGGGCGGCGACCGGATCGTCGGAGCGGTCCAGGTCGGCGGGGTCGACACCGGTGTCGGACTCGTGGCGGAGGTCGTACACTCGCTCGCCGTCCGCGCTCAGTTCGGCGGTGATCGCGAGTTCCCCCCAAGTGGTCGTCACCCCGTCGTCCAGGCGGTCGTACCGCTCGGGGACCGACAGTTCGTCGGCGCCTTCGAGCCACCGGAGGAAGGCCCACCGCGGTTCGGCCTGCGGCGCCGTCGCGTGCCAGAAGTACCAGTTCGTCACGTAGCGTTCGACGGCGGCGTCCACGTCCGCGAGGTCCGCGACCGCCCCCTCGGCGGTGGTCCCGTCGGCCGTCGAGAGCGTGTAGCTGTCTCCCTCGACCTGCGCCTCGATGCCGTCGAAGTCGACGCCGTCGGCGGCGGCGTCGGCGAACGCCGCGACGCGGGTGTCGTCCATGCCAGCGGGTAGGGAGTCGACCGCAAAAAGCCGCCCGTTCCCGCCCGCCGGCGGTCGACGGGTTCAGTCCCCGGTGGCGGGGTCCACGCCGCGGGTCCGGTCGCGGACCTGATCGATCGCGCCCGACACGTCCGCGCCGGCGTCGGCGGCCCGCTCCAGCACCACGTCGGCCATCAGCGGTTCGGTGCCGACGGCGCCGGCGTACCAGATGTCGTGGCCGTCCACGGCGGTCGGTACGTCGTAGCCGTCGCGGTAGTCCTCACAGAGGCCCATGTCCTCGGGGATGTCCTCCTGGGTGTGGTAGCCGTCGGCGATAAACAGCGGGACCACGACGATGTCCTCGACCTCGAAGAAGTCGGTCACGTCGTCGACCTCGGGGTCCTCGTCCATGAACAGCGCCTGGACCTCGTCGAAGCGACCCATCTCGCGGATGCGGTCGGCGTGGTACTCGATGGCCTTCGCGGAGTTCTCGTTGCGCTCGGTGCCGTGGCCCACGACCGCGAGGCCAAAGTCCTCGCCCACGTCGGCGTCGCCGGTGACGGACTTGGCGCGCTGGACGATCACGTCGCTCATCGAGTCGTGCGTCCCGACCGGGCCACAGTAGTGGACCGTCTGGTCAGTGTCGGTGGCCGTCAGCGTCGCGTGGGTCGCACTGGTCCCGTCTGAGTCCCACAGTTCGGGGTCCCACCCGTCCAGGCGGAACTCCCGGGGGATCACCTGCTCGGTGAAGTAGCCCTCCGAGACGAACAGCGGGACCAGATACACCTCGTCGGCGTCGACGGTCCGCAGTCCCTCGCGGAAGGCCGGTTCCTCCTTCCAGAACGACTCCCGGACCTCGCTGAACGCGCCGGTCGCGCGGATGGTGTCGGCGTGGGTGAACGTCGGGGTGCTCGACTCGGCGTTGAGATGCGACCCGTGAGCCGCGATGACGAGCGCTGGCTTCATACCACGGCGTTGGGACGAACCGGTCTTAGGGGCTTCGCCACGGCGGCGAGACACGCTTTTGGTGGCTCGGGACAGCGGGACAGGTATGTCACTCGCAGCCCAGACCCGCGAGGCGGTCCGGACGCGCCCGTTCCTCTACGACGCGCTCCGGGCTGGCGTGGTCAACTACACGGCCGCCGCGCGCACGCTCGATGTCGACGGCGACACGGAGGCCGTCGCGACGGCGCTCCGTCGGTTCGCCGAGGAACTGGACGACTACGACCCGCCGGCCGGCGACGCCCGCGTCTCGATGCGGAGCGGACTGGGGCCGGCCGACGGGGCGGACCCGCTGGTCACGGTCGGGGACCGCTCGCTCGCTCCGGGCGAGGGATCGCTCACCGGCATCGTCGCGACCGGCGCGGTGTCCCCGTGGGTGCTGGGCGACGCGCTCGGCCGACTCAGGGCCGCCGATATCGCCGTCGAGGTGGCGGCCGCCGACGACACGTCGTTGCTCGTGGCGGTCGAGCGACGGGACGGCCCGGACGCACTCAGGATCGTCGAAGCGGTCGTCGGCTAGGGCCACGCTGCTAGCGTGACGTTCGTCTCGGCCCGCCGCCACTGGAGCCTGACCGAGTCACCGTCCAGCGCCGCGACGGTGAACGACTCTCCCGCCCCCAGTCGGCTCCCGAGGCTCGTACACCGGTCGGCCAGCGGGAGCGTCCCCCCGGTCGGTGTCGCACCGACCACCCGGAGTTCGTCGGTCGGGATCGCGGTACCGGCTTCGTGATGGATCCGGAGCAGCGTCGTCTCCATCGTCGGGTGACAGTCCGCGCCCGCGCTGGCGTCGGCCGCCGCCGTGATAGTCACCGACGCCGCCGGCTCGCTGCCGCCGACGGTCTCGCCGATGTCGAAGACGAACACCGAGAGCCCGGCCGCGAAGACGACCACGACCGTGACGAGCAAAAGGCTCCCAAGCACGGCCGAGGACGCTCGCCCGGTTCCCCCACGATTCACGGCCGGACGTTCGGCGATAGCCTACATATCGGTTGTGGCTACCGAGTCGTTCCGACGGGTTGAAACGAGCGGACAGAGTGGACACGGGTAATGACGCTCCGCGTGACGAACACGCTGACCGGCGAGAAAGAACGCTTCGAGCCGTCCGACCCGGACTCTGTCTTGCTCTACTACTGTGGTCTGACGACTTCGGACCCGCCCCACCTGGGCCACGCCCGCGGGTGGGTCCACGTCGACGTGATGTGTCGCTGGCTGGCCCACCTGGGCTACGATGTCCGCCACGTCGAGAACTTCACCGATGTCAACGAGAAGATCGTCGCCCGGGTCGGCGAGGACGGCGACAGCGAGGCCGCCGTCGCACGCCACTACGTCCAGCAGGTGATCCGGGACATGCGGTCGCTGAACCTCGACCGCGCGGATGTCTACCCCCGCGTCTCCGAGCACATCCCGGAGATCGTCGACCTGGTCGAACGCCTCGTCGAGGGCGGCTACGCCTACGAAGCCGACGGGTCGGTGTACTTCGACGTGACCAGTTTCGAGGCGTACGGCGCCCTCTCGAACCAGACCGTCGAGGACATCGAGTCACAGGGGACCGACGCGGCGTCCGAGAAGCGCCATCCGGCCGACTTCGCGCTCTGGAAGGCCGACGGCGTCGACCCCGACGACATCGCCGACCACCAACATCCCGACGCGGCGCCGGCAGAGGAGGCCTGTCAGACCGCACAGACCTGGGACTCTCCCTGGGGAGAGGGCCGTCCCGGCTGGCACATCGAGTGTTCGGCGATGTCGATGACCCACCTCGACGAGACCATCGACATCCACGTCGGGGGCCAGGACCTCGTCTTCCCCCACCACGAGAACGAGGTCGCACAGAGCGAGGCCGCGACCGGCGAGCGGTTCGCCAACTACTGGCTCCACGTCCGCCTGCTGGAGACCGACGACGAGAAGATGTCGTCCTCGCTGGGGAACTACTTCACCGTCAGCGACGCCGTTGCGGAGTTCGGGCCCGACGTGCTCCGGACGTTCCTGCTGTCGACGGCCTACACCTCCCGAGCCACCTACAGCGACGACACCATCGCGGAGGCCCGGGAACGCTGGGACCGACTCGAACGGGGGTACGAGCGGGCGGTCGAGGCCTGTGACAGCGTCGACGCCTACGCGAAAACGACCGACGAGACGCTCCGGTCGGCCGTCGAGGCGGCCACCGACGAGTTCGCGGCGGCGATGAACGACGACTTCAACACCCGGGAGGCGATCACGGCCCTGCTGGAGCTGACTGCCGCGGTCCACACCCACGTCGACGAACACGACGCCTACGACTACCGGGGGCTCCGGCAAGCCGTCGCCGCCTTCGAGACCTTCGGTGGTGACGTGCTTGGACTCGGCTTCGGAGCCGCGCAGGACAGCGATGTCACGCTCGCCGAGGACCTCGTGGAACTCGTCCTGGATGTCCGCGAGCAGGAACGGGACGCCGGCAACTACGAGCGCGCCGACGACCTGCGGGACGAACTCGAAGCGCTGGGCGTGGAGGTTCAGGACACCGACGACGGACCGACCTACCGGCTGTGAGCCGGGTGTGGCGTGTCACCTCTTGTCGTGGCGCCCCCCTGTGACAGTAGCGCTTTATATCCTCATCCGTCGAATACAGCGGTATGATCGGATTACCGACGACCACCCGGATCGCGGCGCTCGTCTTCGCTGGACTACTCGTCGTCGCCGGCGGCACTGGGACGACGGTCGCACAGTCCGGCCAGGCCGAGTGGGCCGGTGACCTCTACGACGAGTTCGACGCGATGGTGCCCGCCTACAACGACGCGGTCGATCCGGAGGACTACGGCCCGCTGGCCGGGCAACTGCGTGGCGAGCGCGTGAACATGGTGGTGACCGACGGTGACGGGTCACAGGCGACCGCCTCCTTCCGGCTCGACGACGAGTTACGGATCCAGGACCAGCGCCCCGAACACAGGAGCGACGCGACGCTGAAACTGTCGACCGACCGGGAGACGATGACCGACATCCTCGATTCGGAGACGCCGGCGACGGCGTTCCAGACGGCCGTCGCCGACGGTGACATCAGCATCGACGGGGTCGGCCCGGTCAACGCCGTGAAGTGGTTCCTCATCAACGTCGTCGCCGACCTCCTCCGCTGACCGAGACGGGAGTACGCTTTTTTACGGCCGGCGCAATCTGTCGGGCATGCATCCCGCCGCTATCGCCGGCGCGATCCTGACACTCGTCGGCGTCGCCGGCTACGTCGTCGGCGTGGCTGTCCCCTATCCCGGTCGCGCGTTCTCCCTGACAGCGGTCATGGTCGGGCTGAGCGTCCTCTCGGTCGGACGGGTCGCCGACCAGGAGGCAGCGTGATCTCCGCGCTCGTCTACGCGGAGGGCCAGCCCGTCGAATACGACGACCTCACGGCGGCGCGGCGGGCCAGTGGCACCACCTGGGTCCACGCCGCCGAGGCGACGACGGCGGAACTCGACAGCGTCCGGGCCGCGTTCGACCTCCACCCGCTCACCATCGACGATGTCCAGAGCCAGGTCCGGGCGAAGACCGAGGAGTTCCCGACCTACACCTTCGTGTTACTGAAGACCGCGACGCTCACGCCCGGCGAGACGACCTTCGAGAAGGAGGTCGCGACCAGCCCCGTCGGGGTGTTCGTCGGGACGGATTGGGTCGTCACCGTCGCGACGGGGCCGGCCCACCCCGTCCAGCGGGTCCTCGACGCCGTGGCACGGGGTGACGAGCGCCTCCTGCAGCGGGGACCGGACTTCACCGCCTACCGGGTCGTCGATGTAATCGTCGACGGCTACTTCGACCTGCTCGACGGCATCGAGACCGACATCGAGGAGATCGAGGAGGAGGTGACCGTCTCGACCGACATCGAGACGTTAGAGAAGATCAACGATGTCCGCCGGGACCTGCTCTCCTTCCGGAAGGTGGCCTGGCCGACCCGGGAGGCCGTCGGGCTCCTCGCCCGCGGCGATCCGGATCAGATCCAGCCCGAGACGGAGAAGTACTTCCGGGATGTCTACGATCACCTCGTCCAGATCGTCGATCTCACCGAGACGTACCGCGACCTGGTCGCCGGCGCCCGTGACATCTACCTCAACACGCTCTCGCAGTCGACCAACGAGGTGATGAAGGTCCTGACGGTGGTCGCCACGATCTTCATTCCGCTGACGTTCGTCGTCGGCGTCTACGGGATGAACTTCTCCGGGGGGCCGTACAACATGCCGGAACTGGGCTGGACGTTCGGCTATCCGGCGACGATGCTCGGGATGGTGCTCATCGTCGTCGTCCTGCTCGCTCACTTCCGCCAGCGGGGGTACCTATAGCGCCAGCGGGACGAGCAACACCCCCATGAGCGCCGCCCGACGATTCCCGAAGTACGGCGGCAGGTGGCCGACAGCCGTCGCCAGCCCGAACGCACCGACGCCGATCCCCCCGGCGAAGACGTACGACAGACCCAGCAGGCCGGCCAGCACCGACAGCGAGAGCACCGTCGGGTCGAGCCGGCCGACGGTCCGCAGATAGCGGTCACCGACCAGCGGCACGAGGACGGCGCCGGCGAGCGCGGCGACGGCGACGGCCGCGAGCAACCAGGGTAACGCCAGCGGTGGCCCGACCCGATCGAGCGCGACCAGGACGCCGGTCCGTGGCGTCCCGAGTGCGACGAGCGCGAACAGCGCGAACACCGCGGTCGCCGTGTTGACGCCGCTGGTCGTCACGGTGAACGCCCGCGGACCCCGACCGCTCGTCACTCCGAGCGCGAGCGTCGCCGCGACGGCACTGGAGACGCCGGGCAGGTAGCCGACGGCGGCGCCACAGAGCGTCCCGACGACCGCCAACCGAGCCACTGCCGTCCGCGGGACGGTCACCGTCGTCCCGGACTGTGGCGGAACGCCGTCGCCGTCGGCAGCGGCGAGCAACACCGGCGCGCCGAACAGCCCGGCAAACAGCGGGACGAGCACGTCGGCGACCGGGAGCATCGCGGAGACGGACGCATCGAGCAGCCAGACACCCAGCGCACCGCTCGCGGCGAGCGAACAGCAGGCTCCGACGGCCGCCCGGTGGTCCCGTTCGGTGACGACGAGCAGTGCTGCGATCGCGCCGAGAAACAGCGGGAGGTGGGCCGCGACCGTCGGATAGGCGCGCTCCATCACGGCCGTCACGGGGACGGCCAGCGGCACCGCAAACACCACGGCCAGTCCGCTGCCGAGCGCGGAGAGGCGAAGCGCCTCCCGCCCGCGCCCCTGGATCACCAGCCGATGACCGGGGAGTGCGTTGGCCGCCATCGCCGGGTCCGGGACGCCAAGCGCGAGGGCCGGGACGATATCGAGAAAGGTGTGTGTCACCCCGGCGGCCAGCATCGCGGCGCCGACGGCGACTGCCGAACCCGGTATCTCTCCCGCGACGGCCGCCAGCAACAGGGCGAACGTGTTGGCGTGTAACCCCGGGACGAGGCCGCTGACGGTCCCGAGGCCGACGCCCGCTCCGATAGCGGCCAGCAGTGACAGCGTCGGGATCGACAGCCCGGTCGAGAGCCAGAACACGCCCGGGGGTGGCCCCCTGTTCGTATTTGAACCTCGGGGCCGGGGCCAGATACGGCGCTGTCGCTGACCGGTCACAGCGCGCAAAGAAAGGTGTGTGCTCGCCGAGTTAGCCGAAGAGTTCGCCGAGACCCTCGCCGCTGGCCTCGTCGTCCTCGTCGTCCTCGTCGTCGCCGCCCTCGTCGGCGGCTTCCTCGGCCTCGTCGTCACCGTCGTCGTCGGACTCGTCGTCGTCGCTGGCAGGTGCCGCGGCGCCCCCGCTTGCCGGGACCGGTGCGGCCGAGGCCTGCTCGACGGCCTCCTCGATGTCGACATCTTCCAGCGCCGCGATGAGCGCCTTGACGCGGGACTCCTCGACATCGACACCGGCGGCTTCGAGCACGTCGGTGAGGTTGCTCTGGTTGATCTCTTCGCCCGATTCGTTCAGGATGAGTGCAGCGTAAACGTATTCCATTGTTGTTGGTGTGAGTTAGAACATCGCTCCGAGCGCGTCGCCGGCGTCTTCGTCGTCGTCATCGTCATCTTCGGCCTCCTCGGCCGCGGCGTCCTCGTCGGCGGACTCGTCGGATGCGGTGTCGTCTTGGTCGTCAGCCGATTCCTCTGTGGCTGCCGCGGCCTCCACGTTCTGGAGTTCCTCGGGCAGCGCTTCGGGATCCTCGATCTGTGCGGCGAGCGACCGGACCTGTGCGTCGGCCTTGCTCACGAGGTCGGGGACGACCTCGGGGTCCTCGATGGCTGCCTGGAGCGCGAGGCTCTTGGCGTCGGCGCGGGCCGACTGCAGCAGCGTCGGGGCCGTCGTCGCGGTCGGGTACTCGGCGTTGACCGAGAGGTTGAACGCCTGCCCGGCGGCCGCCTTGATATCGCTCTCGTAGGCCTCCACGTCCAGTTCGAGTTCCTCGGGTTCGAACAGGACGCCGTCGGCGAACACCGCTCGGAGGTCGAGCCCGACTTCCTTGGGCTCGATACCGAGTTCGTTCAGCACGTTCGCCAGATCCTGGGAGACCTCCTCGCCGGCGTCGAGGACGGCCGAGTCCGAGAGGACCTGGATCGAACCGTCCTGGATGCGTGCGTCGGCACCGATACTCTGGAGTTCACCGACGAACGGACCCGGGTCGACACCGGTGTCGCCCTCGGGGATCACGATCTCGTTGGGCGCGATCTCGCCGGCACCGATCGGTGCGGGCGTCTTCGACGCTTCCAGGGACTTGAACAGCGAGAACGGGTTGTCGTTGGTCCCGATGAGGCCGACCTGTCCGGCCACGTAGTCGGTGAGCGCTTCGAGGCCGTCGTCGACCTCCTCGAGCGCACGCGAGAGGAGCGTGTTCCGGGCGACTCGAAGCTCCGCGGTACCGTGCAGGTCACGGCGCATGTCCTGGAGCTGACGGGACGGGATCCCGGCGATGTTGACGACGCCGACGCTCTCGTAGGACTCGATCATCCCGACGATGTCGTCGACCTCGTCCTGTTTCCACTGCGGGATCGTCTCGGTCTTGCGCTCGCCTTCGGCGCTCATCTCAGGCCACCTCCACGGCGGGGCCCATCGTGGTCTTGACGAACACCGTATCGATGTTCATCGGCCCCTTCTCTAAGTCCGCGTGCAGGCGGCGCAGGATCACGTCGATGTTGTCGGCGATCTCCTCGGCGGACATGTCCTGTGCACCGACGCGCGTGTGGAAGGTTCGTCGCTCCCCGCTGCGCAGTTGGACAGTGTTTTTCATGCGGTTGATGACCTCGACGACATCGTCGTCGGGGTCGAGCGGTTCCGGCATCTTCCCGCGCGGGCCCAGGACGGTCCCGAGGTAGCGGCCGATGTCCTGCATGAGTCCCTTCTCCGCGATGAAGAAGTCGGTGTCATCGGCGAGGTCCTTGGCGGCGTCGTCGTCGTCGCCAAGCTCCTCGAGGTCGTCGTGGTCGAGTACGTCGTCGGCTGCCTCCTCGGCACGAAGGGCTGTCTCACCCTCGGCGAAGACCACGATCGTGGTCTCCTGACCGGTGCCGGAAGGCAGAACGACGGACTCGTCGACGCGGTTCGACGGGTCGTTAAGATCTAGGTCGCGCAGGTTGATCGCGAGGTCGACCGTCTCGCGGAAATTCCGCTGCGGTGCGTCCTCGAGTGCGCGAGAGACTGCTTGCTCTATTTCTTGATCTGCCATTGTTCACCTCCGTAGTACGCCAAGTGGCTTCTACGGGTCAGTGAAACAGGCGGATGCCTGTCTCGTCCGAGTAGATGCCAATGCGACACTTAAAAGCGTCGAACCGCCCCTCCCGGTCAATTTATGCCGCGATAGTGTGACTACCCGGCAATGCACCTGCGGACGACGTTCCTCGTGACGCTCGCCGCAGTCGCGCTCGTTCTGTCCGGGATCGTCTTCGCGGGCTTTTCGCTGCACAAACAGGAGATCACGAGCCAGGAGCGTGCCACACTCGACGCGTCTACGACGACGGTCGCTCACGACCTCGACACCAGACTTGCCGAAAAGCAGTCGACCGTCGCACTGTGGGCCAGCAACGACGCGACCGCGGCCCACGGGACGCGGGCCCAGCGGGACGCGCTCGCCACGTTCCGCGCCGAGACGGCCTTCGAGGGGGTGTCTGTCGTCGCCGCCAACGGGACTATGGTCGCGATCAACGCGTCCGGACTCCCCGCCGATCGGCGCGAGGCGCTGACCGGAGCGGACTTCAGCACCCGGCCGTACGTCCAGGCAGCACTCGACGGTGAGCGCTACGTCAGCGCTCCCTTCGAGGCCGAAAGCGGGAACTTCATCGTCACCATCTCGGCCCCGATCAGGCGCGACGGGACCGTCGTCGGCACGCTCAACAGTGCGTTTCACCTCACTGCGACGAACTTCTTCGAGTCGTCGACGACGCTGCTCCACCCGGAACAGTCGTTGATCGTTCGGTCGACGGACGGGACACAGCTGTACGCCGACCCGCTCCCGGACGGTGATCGACTCACTGCGACGGACACTGTCGGAGAGACGGGCTGGACGGTCACTGTCGCCGTCGACAGGGCGGCGGTCGCACAGCCGGTCAGACAGGCGACCACCTACCAGTTCGGTGCGCTCGGCCTGACGCTGCTCGCCGTTGCTGTCCTGGGTATCTGGGCCTCGCGGCTCACGATCCGACAGATCGACGAACTCGTCGCCGGCTTCGACGCTCTCGAGTCGGGGAACTACGGGACGACCGTCGAGTTGGGGGGGACGACGGAGTGGCAGCGGATCTCGCGTCGGTTCGCCGAACTGGCCGCGACGCTGGAGCGCCGGACCTCCCAGATGCTCGTGTTCAACCGCGTGTTCCGCCACAACCTCCGGAACGACATGTCGGTCATCCTGCTGTCGGTCGAGCGGATCCTCGACACCGACGACACACCCGCCCCGGTCGAGCGCTCGGCCGAGCGCATCCAGACCAGAGCCGAGTCGTTCATGGAGATGAGCGAGCACGCGCGGACGATCCAGAACGAACTCCTGAGCGGGAACACTGCCGGCGTCGGCCAGGTCGACGCGACGACGGTCGTCACCGAAGCCGCCGACACGCTCCGGGAGGAGTACCCCGACGCAGCGGTCGAGACCGATCTCTCCGAAGCGGTGCCGGTCTACGCCGCCAGGGTCCTCTCACCGCTGGTGACGGAACTCGGGCGGAATGCGCTCGCACACAACGACCTCCCCGAACCGGACCGGAGCGTCGCGTTCCGCGCCTCCCACGGACCCGATACCGCGACGATCACTGTCGCGGACAACGGCCCGGGAATGCCGGACCTCGAAGCGGAACTGCTCACCGGAACCCGCGACGAGACACCCACCTCACACGGGAACGGGCTGGGGCTCTGGCTCGTCAAGTGGGCCGTCGACTCACTCGGGGGCGACATCGCCGTCGCGACTGGAACCGAGCGCGGGACATCGATCACCGTCACGTTACCCAGCGCCGACGCTGACGGGGAGTAGGCACCGGGCGAAAACTGGCTGCAGAAAATTACGCCGACGCTTCGGCCGCGAACACGTCGTCGTACTCGCCAGCGTCGATCTTCTCTTTGAACGCCCGCGGGTTCTCGCCCTCGATCGTGACGCCCAGGGAGGTACAGGTCCCGACGACCTCCTTGGCCGCGTTCTTCAGGTCGTACGCCAGCAGGTCCGGGTGTTTCTGCTCGGCGATCTGTTTGATCTGTTCGACCGAGAGGTCGGCGACGAACTCCTCGTGGGGTTCGCCGCTGCCGGTGTCGAACCCGGCCTCGTCCTTGACGAGTTCGGCGGTCGGCGGGACACCGACCTCGATACTGAACGAGCCGTCGTCCTCGTATTCGATCGTGACCGGCACTTCGGTCCCGTCGAACGCTTCCGTCTGGTCGTTGATCTCCTGGACGACTGCCTGCACGTCCACGGGTGTCGGGCCGAGTTCCGGACCGAGCGGCGGGCCGGGGTTGGCCTGCCCACCGGGAACGAGCACTTCGATAGTTCCAGCCATGTATGGGGCATTTTTCCCGGCGGCTTAAAGGATTGCGTTTCACCGACCGCCGCGTGACCGCTCCACATGGCTGTCCGCACCGACCCTGGCTCCCAGTACAACTGTTGATTCTCGGCGCGACACGGCGACGACGATCAGGCGAAGCTCACGCCGTTCATCGCGAGGAAGTCCCCGGCGTCTTTGATCTCGACTGGCGAACCGATAATCCGGACCTGATTCCCCTCTTCGCGGACAGTGAGGGTGAACTGTGTTTCGAGTTCCTCGCGGACCCCGTTCAGCGCACCCGCCGGTAACAGGATCTGCGTGCTGTCGCGGAACCGGTTCGCGTCTGCCATTATCGTTTCTGACGGTGGGCGCCGTATAGGTGTAACGAATTACATGTGGAAACGTTCGGGATAGTTTCCGGGCTGGGGCCGGATGCCCGGCCAGGGAAGAAAGCCTTATTCGGTGTGAGGGGCCGACGTACACACGATGGGGCTCGAAGAGGAGATCCAGGAACTGGAAGACGAAATCGTCAGTACGCCCTACAACAAGTCCACAGAGGCTCATATCGGCCGTTTGAAGTCGAAACTCGCCGAGAAGAAAGAGAAGCTCGAACAACAGCAGTCCTCGTCCGGCGGCGGTGGCGGCTACGGCGTCGAGAAACACGGCGACGCGACCGTCGCGCTCGTGGGCTTTCCCAGCGTCGGAAAGTCCACGCTGTTGAACGCGCTGACGAACGCCGACTCCGAGACGGGCGCCTACGAGTTTACCACCCTCGACGTGTATCCGGGGATGCTCAAGCACAAGGGTGCAAACATCCAGATCCTCGACGTGCCGGGGTTGATCGAGGGCGCCGCGGGCGGCCGCGGTGGCGGGCAGGAAGTCCTCTCCGTGGTCCGGACCGCTGATCTCATCGTCTTCATGGTCTCTGTCTTCGAGATCGACCAGTACGACCGACTCTCCGAGGAGCTCTACAAGAACAAGATCCGCCTCGACCAGGACCCACCGCGGGTCAACATCCGCAAGAAGGCCAAAGACGGGCTCAGCGTCAACAGCTCGGCGGACCTGGGTCTCGACGAGGAGACGATCAAGTCCGTCCTGCGCGAACACGGCTACGTCAACGCCGACGTGACGATCGGCGAGCAGGTCGACCTCGACCGACTGATCGACGGCGTGATGGACAACCGCGTCTACCTCCCCTCGATCGTCGTCGTGAACAAGGCCGATCTCATCGAGCCCGACTACCTACCGACCGTCGAGGGCGAGCTGGAAGAACGTGACATCGATCCCGACGACGCGATCTTCATCAGCGCCGAGGAGGAACGCGGCCTCGACGGTCTCACCGAACGAATCTGGAACGAGCTCGGACTGATCCGGATCTACATGGACAAACCCGGCCGGGGCGTCGACTACGACGAGCCGCTCATCCTCCGGGAGGGCGACACCGTCGGTGCGGCCTGTGAGAAACTCGGCGGGAGCTTCGACGAGCGGTTCCGGTTCGCCCGCGTCACCGGGCCAAGCGCGAAACACGACGAACAGCAGGTCGGGCGGGATCACGAACTCGCCGACGAAGACGTGCTCCGGATCGTCGCGCGGAAGTAATTCGGCCCGATGTCCGGCGCCGTCGGTCGATCTTGTGTCCACGACCGCCGTTCTCGTGGCTTCCTTTCGAATCGACCCGCGTGCCCGCGAACGCGCGCGGTCGTGAGTTGTATACCGCTCCACCACTGGCTACCGGTATGAGACGGGATCCGCGCCGACGCCTGGCCGCCGTGCTCGCAGTGGGACTGCTCCCGTGGACGGTCCTCGTCATCGGCGGCGAACTGACGATGCTGTTCAGCTTCGGGCTGTTCAACACCGATCCTCCGGCCGTCGTCTCGATCTACGACTACTTCTATCGGTTCACGGACGGACTGCCCGGGTTCATCGAGGCCTGGCGCAGCGGTGTGGTCCTGTATCTGCTCGGACTGGCGAGCGCGGTGTCCGGGGTCGTCTGGCGGGAGGACGAGCGGATCACTGCGCTCGCACTGGCCGGCGCCGCGCTCACACAGATCAGCGTCTTCCTCGGGTTCAACCGCCGGATCGGCTACGTCGCACTCCCGGTGGGGACCGTCCTGCTGTTGACCGTCGTCTGGTGGTACTACTGGCCGCTCGTCGCCCCAGCGGACGAGTCTCACACGTCCCGGTAGCCTTTTCGCCCCGCCGACCCTCGGTCCGCACATGCTGACACTGGACCACACGATGATGCGTGTCGAGGACCTGGACGCCGCGCTCGACTGGTACCAGACGTACCTCGACTACGAGGAGAAGGGCCGCTGGGAGGCGGAGACGTTCACGAACGTCTTCCTCGGCCCCGAGGACGCCCACGACCAGGGCGCGTTGCTCGAACTCACGTACAACCACGACGGGCGCACGTACACGATGGGTGACGCCTGGGGGCACATCGCGGTCCGCTGTGAGGATGTCTACGAGGCCTACGAGGAACTGATGGACGCCGGCGTCGAGGACTACCGCGACCCTGACTCCTGTGGCGGTTCCTACGCGTTCGTGACAGACCCGGACGGTCACGAGATCGAGATCGTCGAGCGCGACCACGGTGCGAAGTGGTCGCTGGATCATACGATGCTGCGCGTCGCGGACGCCGACGAGGCGATCGGCTGGTACGTCCGGAAACTGGACTACGATCTCACTCGGCGCGCGGAGTTCGACGACTTCGCGCTGTACTTCGTCGAACCCGACGACGCACCGCCCGAGGCCATGTCGGTCGAGTTGACCTACAACTACGACGGCCGGTCCTACGAGATGGGCGACGCCTGGGGCCATCTCGCGGTTCGGACCGACGACCTCCACGAGACGTGGGACGACCTCATGGGGCGCCACGCACAGGACTACCGCGATCCGGAGAGCTGTGACGACCGGTACGCGTTCACCAAAGACGCGGACGGGCACGAGATCGAGATCGTCACCAACTGAATCGCCGACTGGGCCGTTCCGCGTCGGTTCCAACCGTGTTCTTTATGTCTGAACTAGATATGTCTGACGTACCGATGACACGCTCCTGATACGAGGACAGCCCGACGCTGAAACCCCCCGTATCGCCTCTACCGCCCGTTTTCGCGCGTGTGAAACCTTCTCATCCCGGTTTACTGACCACAAAGCATTTATAACATCCAACGTTGGTTTAGACCGTACCCCTACCCATGGTGATGGGAGTGAGTACGATCGTTCAGACCGGTACGCGGGTCGCGTCTGCGATCGAGGAAAGCTACCGTCGCCGACCCAGATAGCAAATAACCAAACATGACAACAACAAACGAAAAGCTCCGCAGTCTATTCCTTGCGGCGCTGATGGTATTCTCCGTATTCGGAGGGACCGTCGCGCTCTCAGGGAACGCTGCTGCGCTGTCAGCGGGCAACGCTGCTGCTGGTAATACAGCGGCAGGTGCCGACACGACGCTGACAACGTCAGCAACGATAGATTCGAGCGATCCGACCAGTATAGACGGCCTCCGTCTGGCCTTCGACCAGGCGAGCGCCGATGATGGTCTTCCGACCACGAGTAGCGCCTATTCCGTCAACATCTACGACGAGAATGGCGACCTTACCAACCAGGGTAGTCTGAACGATGGAAACGGCATTTCCTACAGTGAAGGCTCTGCCATCCTGACGTTCAGCACTCAGGACGTTCAGACTGACTACGAGGTCGAGGTAGTCGTTGACGGATACACGAACCCGTCGACTGACGGCTCCTACTCGGGCGAGTACCAGCTGAACCCTGACTCCAACGGACCGACCACCGGCATCTCGCTGCAGGTCGGTGACGGCACCGGCGTCGAAGTCACGGACCTGAGCGCGCCCGCAGTCGCGGCGCACGATCAGGACATCATCGTGACCGCGAACGTCACCAACACTGGTGGCTCCACGGAAGACTTCGATGTCTCGTACTCGGCAACCGGCCCGTCCACGAGTGGCGCCGCTGGGACATCCACCCAGACGGTGAACCTCGGCGCGGGCGAGACCACGGAAGTCAGCTTCACGGTCAACACGACCGACCTGCCTGACTCCGACGCCAGCGCGGTCGTGGACTACACCCACGGCATCACGGCGACCGGTCAGAACACTGGCGACTCTGACAGTCAGACCGCCAGCCTCTCGGTCGGTACGGACTCTTCTGGTACGATCAACATCGACGTGATCGACCAGCAGAGTAACACCGTTACCGGGACCAACGTCTCACTGTACCGCGCAGGCGACTGGGGCGGAAGCGTCGACAACACCGCCGCAGACCCGATCCGAGTGCTCCAGACCGACAACAACGGCTTCGTTAACTTCGAAAACCTTGCTGTCGGGGCTGGTCCGACCCAGTCTGACAGCGTCTCCTACGTCGCTGTGGCTGGCTACCAGGACGATGACTTCGACTCGAAGAGTACGCAGCTTGACCTCTTCGAAAACACGCAGCGGACCGACTCCGCGACGCTGCGTCTCGAACGGGTCATCGACCCGGCCAGCATCACGGTCGACACCATCAAAGGTGAAGCGACCGCCAACGGCCAGGATCAGGTTCAGTACGAGGTCACCGTCCGCGGTGATGTCAACAATGATCCGTTCCAGGGTGCAGAAGTGACGATCAGCGCCACCGGTCCGAACACCGCGGCGCTGACCTACGAGGACGGCGACCAGACTGAGATCACGGACGAGAACGGTACCGTCCGGTTCAACGTCTCGTCGACCGACGAACAGGAAGTCACCTTCACCTTCGAGGAGACCTCGGAGAGCCTCACGACCACCGCAACCGGTCTCTTCACCCCGCAGTCGGGTGAGGGTAACCTGTACGGTTCGGTCGTCAGCCAGGCCTCCACCAACGGAATCGAGAACGGCTCGGTCCACGTTGTCTCGGAGACTGACTACACCACCAACGAGGTCACCACCACGATCGACCTCGACAGCATCGATCAGGGCGACGCTGACGACAACACGGTCTTCCTGCGTCTGAACGACTCCGAAGGCAGCGTCATCTCGCCGGACGAGTACGACATCCGTGTCGCAGAAGGGCCTGTCGAACCAGGTGCCGAGCTCCCGCCGGGCGTCAACCCCGGTACGGGCGTCACTCTCATCGACGAGCTGAACTCCACTGATGCTGCAGTCGGTGGCGGCTACGCGCTCGTCGACACCGACGGTGACGGCGAAATCGTCTTCAGCCACACGCGTCTCGAAGCCCGTGACTACTACGCACAGGTCTCGTTCGACGCGAACAACGCCAGCGACTACGACAACGATGTCTCGCGCGTTCTCCAGCCGGACGAGAACCCCGAGGCGTTCGTCAACGTCACTGGCACCACGAGCGGCGTCGTCAGCAGCGACGACCTCGGTACCGGCGATGCTGCCGTGTTCGAGCCGTCCGCCAACCTGACGGTTGAGCAGGCGGTCGCGGACTCGCGCGCATCCGGTGCCAACCTCGCCGACGCACCTGGCTTCACCAACTCCTTCGGCGTCCCGACGGAAGGGACCAACCAGGACGGTGACTACGTGCTCAGCGAGATCCCGACCAACTACCAGGCAGGCGTCCAGTACGTCGCGATCGCTCAGGCGAGCGGCTACTCGACGGACTTCCAGGATGTCTACCTGCAGGAAGACGGGCAGCTGACCTTCACCGAGACCCAGGGGTCGAACGACTTCTTCCTCGAGCCGGTGCTGGTCCAGCCCGACGCAGTCAACATCACGCAGATCGGTCTGCGCGACAACGCGTCCGCGACTGCAACGGACGAGTTCAGCAACAAGTCTGACGAGTTCGTCCAGCAGGTCCCGCGTAACGGACGCACTGTCGACGCGTTCCTGATCGAAACCTCCGCCGAGGGCACGCCCGCGAACGCCACGGTCGAGGTCTCGATCGACGATACCTCGGTGAAGGGCAACTTCACCGGTGTCGAAAGCGGCACCAACGTCTCGGTCGACGAGGCGAACAACAACATCACGATCACGACCGGTCCGGACGGCGCGGCGACCGTGCTGTACCAGGCCGACTCGAACACGCAGTCCGTCGTCACGAACAAGACGGCTGTCCTCTCGAACGACGAGTCCGCGACTGACAACTCCACCGTGGAGTTCGTCGGTCAGCTGACCGTCCAAGAGGCAGAGGTCTCCGGTATCGTTACCAACGAGAACAACGATCCGGTCCCGGCCAACGTCTACCTCAACGAGATCAACCTGGAAGGGGAGATCTTCACGCTGACGCCGGTCGAGTTCGGACAGACGGCCTCCGGTGAGGACGTTATCCGGACCTTCCGTATCGACCGTCTCAACAACTCCGGCGGCGTCATCGCCTCCGACACCTTCAACGCCTCGTACGACTCCACGCCCGGTGACTACGACTTCTCCGGGTTCACTGGCGTCTCGCTCGGCGCGAACGTCGGCAACCTGACGCTCGCCACCCTGTCGACCGACGGTGTGCAGGAGTCGTCGTCCTACACGCTCCCGCGCATCCCGTCCGTCGACCAGGACCCGAACGTCGACTCGCGAGTCGTCGTCCGTGGCTCCTCTGACACGTCCATCGCGGACGCCGTCAGTGACGGCACCGGCTTCAGCTCGCTCCAGAACGGTACGTCCGTGAGCACGCTCACCGAGCCGCAGCGGACCTCGACGGCCAACGTCGAGATCACCGGCGCGGCCGGCGGACCGTTCCAGGTCAACAACGTCGTCGTCACCCCGAACTCCACGAGCGCGGGGACGGCCGTCGACGTTTCGGCTGACGTTACCAACAGTGGTGCTGTCACCGACTCGACCGACGTGACCCTGAGTGTCGAAGACACCTCGGGCACGCAGGTCAGCGGCTCCAGCACCACCCAGACGATCGCTGCCGGTCAGACCGAATCGGTCAACTTCACGGTTGACACGACCGGTCTCTCCGACGGCAACTACACGGTCTTCGTGGACACGCCGACCTCGGCTGCACCCGCGACGGCCAACCTCGAGATCGAGGCAGGAACGCCTTCGAACCCGCCGAACTACACGGTCAACAGCGTCACCGCGACGCCGTCGACCATCAACCAGTCCGAGAACCTCACCGTGGACACCAACGTGACGAACGTCGGCGGCCCCGGCGCGGGCTCGGTCTCGGTTGAGATCAACGGGACGAACGTGTCGACTGGCACGGGCCAGCTCGACATCATCTTCCTGCTGGACGACTCCTCGAGCATGGATCCGTTCATCCAGGATCTGACGGACGCAACGCAGGACTTCGCTGCCCGCGTTGACCAGTCCGCAGACGCCCAGTACGCTGTCGTCACGTACGGCGACGGCTCGGTCCAGATCCAGCAGACCCTCAGCGACAACGTCACCCAGACGCAGAACACCCTCGGGAACGTCTGTCCCGGTGGCTTCTGTTCCGGTGGCACTGAGGTCAACTACGACGCGATCAACGAGTCCCTGACCGGTGGTCAGCTGGGCCTGCGTGCGAACGCACGTCCGGTCATCATCGACCTCACCGACGAAGGGAACAACAACCAGACCAACAGCGATGGCGACATCACCACGCCGACCCAGAGTGAGATTTCCACGCTGCTGGAAGACGAGAACGCGAAGTACATCGCAGTCACTGAACCCGATGTCAAAGGCGGGTTCCAGTACCCGGCCGCCGACGACAAGCGCGTGCTTGTCAACGAGACGGCTGACGCACAGTACTTCAACATCAACTCGCAGAACCTCAGCGACCAGTTCGCCAACGAGATCGCCGGTGACGTTGCGAACGCGAGCGGCGGCCAGTCGATCACGCTGAACACCAGCGAGAGCGGCACGGTCACGTTCGACTTCGACAGCTCCACCACCGGTACGCTCGCGCCCGGCGACTACACGGTCACTGCGAGCACCGACAACAGTAGCGCATCGACGAACCTGACTGTCCAGGCCGGCAGCAGCCCGCCGTCCTCGATCGTTGACCAGTACGATACGAACGGGACGCCCGGCATCCAGACCGGCGAAGTCCTCGACGCTATCGTCGACTTCAACAACGGACAGATCACCCAGGGCGACATCCTGGACATCATCGTCGCGTTCAACAGCTAACGAGGTAAATCAACACATGACAAACACAATGAAGACGGTACAGGCGGTCGCGATGACAGCCCTGATGGTGCTGTCAGTCGTTGCGATCTCCGCGCCCGCAGCTGCGGCTCCCGCGGCAGATCTCTCCGCCTCTACCAACGCTGGTTCCCTCCAGCCTGGCGATACGTTCGAAGTGACGTACACACTCGAAAACACCGGGGCTGACCCCGGCCTTGCAGGCAGTCTCGAGTTCGACACCCCGTCGGAAGTCAGCGTGGTTTCCGCGAGCGGTGACGGACAGCTGAACTCGGGGACGGTCCTGTACGGAGTCACGGGCAACACGATCGCGTCCGGTGACTCGGTCCAGACGACCGTCACCTTCGAAGTTGACAGTGGTGCCGCCGACGGTGACTACGATGTCACCGCCGACGGTACGCTGCAGGACTCGTCGACTTCCTCGACCGACTCGACGACCTCGACGGTCACCGTCTCGTCGAGCACCAGCCCGCCGCCGAGCGACTCCCAGCCCGGCGCACCCGACCTGCGTAAGGCGACTCACTACGAGGACGCGCAGGAAGGCGTCATCCTCGAGCTGGCGTTCACCGAGGACGTCACCGAGGACAACCCGGAAGTCACCGTCCACCTCAGCAACGACACGGACGTTTCCGTCCCTGACTCGTGGATCCAGGCACCCGACGGCGGGCGCGTGGTCGTGGACACGCAGGGCAACGTCTACAACCGCATCGAGGAAGTCACTGTCTCCGGCTACGAGGACAGTGACGGTAACAGCCTCGGTGAAGTCACGATCGACGCGAAGTTCGCACCGGAAACCGTCAACACGCTCACGAACGACAACGTTGAGGCCTTCCAGGGCTCCAACGTCACGTTCGAGGGTAACGTCGGCGACGAGTTCGACGTTAACACGCGAACCGACGACGACCTGGACTTCTCGACCACGCGTGGTACGGGAGCGAACAGCCAGGTCTACGTCTGGAACACCGACAACCGCGATGTGGGCGACTACCGCATCGAGAACGACGCAGCGGGTACCAACAGCTCGCTGGCGCTCGAAGACCTCGGCCTCACGGTCGAGGCTGACGAGGACACGTTCGAGGACGACGAGAACGTGACCGCGACGATCGAATCCAACGACATCAACCGCGAGGTCGATGTCGACCTGCTCGACTCCTCTGGAGACGAGGAGGAAGAGACGACCGTGACCGTTGACTCCGATGGTGAGGCCGAGGTCGACTTCGGTGAAGTCGACACCGGTAACTACACGATCGAAGCAACGGACGTTAACACGCAGGTCACCGCAGAGAGCGACGAGTTCGAAGTCGTCGAAGCCGGTGACATGGAAGCCAGCTTCGCGGACGACGGTGTCTTCGTCGAGGAGAGTGGTGACGTGGCGAACGTCACGATCAACCTCGAGAACACCGACACCGCGCTGCTGAACATCGGTGACGAGTCCGACGACAACTACAACCTGCTGCTGAACCTGACGGACGACAGCGACAACGGTCAGGTCACTGTCCAGTTCAACAGCTACTCCGCGGGCGCGGTCCCGATGGACCAGATCGAACCCGCCGTCGTCACCGTCGCTGACGATGACGACGAACTCGAAGTGATCGAACGCAACGGTAACTTCGTCGACACCAACCGTGAGGTCGGGGAGAACCTCCTCGACGCCACGGACTACGAGATGAACGTTACCGGTGAGAACGACAACGATGTCACGGCCGACAACGAGCAGGATGTCGGGACGATCTCCCTCCAGGAGCGCTCGACCGAGGATCTGCAGACGTGGGTCGCTCCGGAAGAGGAGTTCAGTGACATCGAGGATCTCGACAACGACGAGGTCGGCGATGTCTACCAGCTGATCGAGGACGGCTCGCTGACCCAGTCGGACACCCTCGCCACGCAGGACACGCTGGTCCTGCAGGTTCAGGCCTCCGGTCTCGAAGGCCTGTTCAAGTACCACTCGGAAGTTGACGGCCTCTCGGAGGCCGCTGCGCTGCAGGCCCACACGGGTAACTTCCAGAACACCGACACCGGCCACATCTCGGCCGTGCTCGAAGACGAGAACCCAGGCGCGAACGTTGAGGACGACGACATCGGCGTCGACGACCTCAACAGCGGCGACCTGCACGTTCTCGTCGACGAGGAGAACAACTCGCACTTCGTCGCAATCGACAGCCAGGGCCTCGTCGCCATGGATGTCGAGGACGACGACGAGTACACCGCCAACTTCAGTGTTGCCAACGAGGACTACACTGAGCTCAACGACGACGACGAGGTTCAGGACGTTAACATGACGTTCAACGTCCAGGACCGCGACGACGAAACCAGCCTGAACAACGACAACGATGTCGTTGTCCGCGCCGCTGAGGGCCAGAACATCAGCGGTACCACCGTCGCCGCCCCCGGCACCGAACTCACCGTTCGGATCCGGAGCGACGACTCCAGCGCGCCGTTCCTGAAGCAGCCGACCGCTGTCGTCCAGCCGGACGGTTCCTTCACGGCCACGGCTGACTTCAGCGAGGAGCAGCCCGGCGCGAACTTCACCGCACAGGTCCGCCTGAGCGGTCAGAACCTGGGCGAAGAGATTGACGGACAGGTCTCCGCCGCACCGGTGGCCTCCGTCAGTATCAGCGACCAGGAATCCGACGGCGAGACCGTCACCGTTGACAGCGCGTCGCTGTCCGACGGTGGCTTTGTCGTCATCCACGATGGCACGCTCCTCGACGGCGAAGTCGAGGATAGCGTCATCGGGAACTCCGACTACCTCGAGTCCGGTAGCCACGAGGACATCGAGATCACCGTGGACGCCCAGGAAGAGGACTTCACGGCGATCGCGATGCCGCACCTCGACACGAACGGCAACGAGGAGTACGACTTCCCGAGTGCTGACGGTCCCTACACCGAGAACGGCTCGGCAGTGACCGACGCAGCGAACGTGACGGTCGTCACCTCGACGCCGACGCCGACGCCGACGCCGACGGACGAGCCGACGGCAACGCCGACGCCGACGCCGACCGAGGAGCCGACCACGGACATGAGCACGCCGACCGACGAACCGACCACCACGTCCCAGGACGGTCCCGGCTTCACCGCTGTGATCGCTCTGGTCGCGCTGGTCGCCGCGGCACTGCTCGCAGTCCGCCGTAACAACTAACGGGATCACCTCCCGTCTCTGAACATCGCCTTTTCTTTCGCGCGCTGATCCGGTAGCGACAGCTCCGTTCGGTATCGTCTTGGAGCCACACGCGGGCGTAACGACAAAGCATATAGGCCGGATTTGCCAACATACGCGCAATGATACCGACAGTCCTGCAGTCACGCGTCACGCTCGGTGGACTGTCGTTCGATCCGCTCGTGCTCTCGGAGCCGCTGATGTGGCTCGTCCTCGCGGCGTTTCTCGGGAGTGCCGTCCTCCACCGAACCGACGAACGATGGGCACGGATCACGGCGGTCACCGGCTGGGGACTGTTCGGCGCGTTCTGGTTCGTGTTGATCCCGCATTTCGTCCTGACACAGAAGAGCTTCGTCGAGGGGATCGGCAGCGTCGCCGCGGTCCCGCTCTCGCTGTACACGGGGTATCTGCTGTGGAACGGACGTGATTCGCTGTTCGTACTGACACGGGCGATCGGGGCGATGGGGATCGTCTACGTTCCGTTCCTCACGATCGAGCCGCTACGGCAGTTCCTCGTCGAGGTAGTGACCGACCAGACCGCCTTTCTGATGTCACTGCTGGGTGTCGATCCCGTCGTCGTCGACGGCTTCTCGCACAACGGGATCGAGATCGTCACCAAGCAGTACCCCTACGAGAGCACGTTCTGGTTCGACCACGAGGAGGGACCGATCACGTACAACATCCTCCTCGCCTGTACCGGGATCGGGAGCATCTCGATCTTCGCCGGCGCCATCCTGGCGGTGTCGGCACCCTGGCGGCGAAAACTCCGGGCGCTGGCGGCGACGGCGGCGGTCATCTACGTCCTGAACCTGTTCCGGAACGTGTTCATCGGCCTCTCCTTTGGCCTCCAGCGGATGCAGGTCTTCGAGGGCGCCATCATGTCACTCTTTGGCGTCTCGGACCCGCGGCTGGTGTCGTACTACCTCGCGGATCGGATCCTCGCACAGGTCGGGTCCGTCGTCGTCCTCGTGGGGATCACCTGGATCCTCGTGCGTGAACTCCCGGAGATGACCGTTCTCGTCGAGGATCTGCTGTTCATGCTGACCGGGACCGAGTACGATCTAGAAGCGGCGTTTCACGCGACCGACGGGGACGCGAACGCGACCCCCGGTGACGACTAGCGGTCCGCGGGAAGCCCGGCGAGTTCCGTCAGCGCGTCCGCTTCCATCGGGTGGAGGTCGGCGGGGAGCACGAGCAGATGCAGCGGACCGCCGAAGTCCCGTTCCGAGAGCGTCGTGAGTGTGTCGGCCACGACTGTCGGGTCCGAACTCCCGGCACGCGCGACGACGACACCGAGTTGCTCGGGGAATGGATCGGCCAGGAGGCCGGCGGCGTGGTCTGCCGTCATGTACGTCTCGTCGCTGTCGTCCCAGTGAGGATCGTCGACCTTGATATCTAAGTACACGAGTGTGTGCAGGTCACGGGCCAGGTTGGCCTCGATGGTCGAGACGACGCTGTCGGGGACGCCGTCGGCGCCGTGAGCGCCCTCGAACGGGAGGGTCGTGGCCTTTCCGAAACGGTAGTTCTGGAGGCCGGTCAGTGATCCGGCGGCGGTCTGGGCGGTCGTCCCGTGGATCACGCGCGTCTCGATCCCGCGCTCGTGGGCGCGCAGCCGGAGGTCTGTGTGTGTCGTCGAGACCATCGTATCGCCCGCGGTCAGGAAGACCACGTCCGCGGTTTCGGCGGCGTCGAGCACGGGGTCGGGGTCCTGCTCGACGCCAGCGCGGTCACGGACCTCGATGTCGGTGTCGTGGAACGCTTCGAGCGATTCGATGTCGGTCCCGACCAGGCGGCTGGTGTAGAACTCCGCGAACACGCGGTCGGCGGCGGCGATCGCATCCCGACCGGCGAGCGTGACCGATCGTTCGTCGTAGAGTCCGAGGCCGACGAAGGTGAGCATACCCACAGTCGGTCACCGGCGTGGATAAAGGGCCCGAAGCGTCAGGCTTACCGCCGACCGCAGGGGAGAGGAGATATGGGCGTTCCCTGCGTTCGTGTCGCACGCGAGGACGGCGAGGCCACTCGCGGTCGGCTGGCCGAGGCCGGTCTCGTCGACGACGGCCACGATATCACGGTCGCCGACGGGTCGCTGTACATCCCGGTCACCGACCCGGCAGCGGTCCCCGAAGAGTTCGTCGTCGTCGAGTTCGACGCACCGGTCCGCGAGGGGCAGACGATGCCGGCGGACCTGTTGTCGTTCGATCCCAGCTACGAGCGGATCGGGGAGACCGTCATCGTCGACGAAGACGACCCGGACCGAGCGCGGGAACTCGCGGACGCGATTCTCGAATCGGACCTGCCCGTGACGACCGTCCTCGACCGCGCGTCGAAGATCAAGGGGACCGAGCGGGTCAGAGACTGGGACCTCCTGGCCGGCGACGATACGGAAGTGCTCCACCGGGAGTACGGGTCGGAGTTCCTGCTGGATCTGGCCGAGGTGTACTTCTCGCCGCGGCTGGCGACCGAGCGCCACCGAGTCGTCGAGAAGGTTCGACCGGGCGAACACGCGTTCGACATGTTCGCCGGGGTCGGCCCGTTCGTGATCCCGTTCGCCCGCCGGGGGGCGGTCTGTGTGGGGACGGACATCAACGAGACGGCCATCGACTATCTCCGGGAGAACGCGCGCCGGAACGGCGTCGCCGACAGGGTGACCGCTATCTGTGGGGATGTCCGCGAGGTCGCCGGCGACTACGAGGGGTGGGCGGACCGGGTCGTGATGAACCTCCCCCACAGTGCCGACGAGTTCCTGGAGACCGCGGTCGCGCTGGCCGGCGACGACTGCTGGCTGCACTATTACGACATCCAACACGAGGACGACCCCTACGGACCGGGCGAGCGAGCGATCAGGGCGGCAGCGGAACCGGCCTACGACGTGTGCGTCGAGACGCGTCACACCGTCCGCTCGTACGCGCCACACGAGCACAACGTCGTCTTAGACGTTCACCTGACGAGGTGAGGCGAACAATTATGATGACCCGCGTGATGGTGCCAAACACCGACGGATGGGTGTGAGCGTGGCCGACGACGTAGACGTACGTGACATCACGCCGACCGCGTGGCGGTTGTTGCGTGTCGCGGCCGGGTTCGGACAGCGGGAGGTCGAGTCGGAGGTCGACGACATCATGCAAGCGCACATCTCGATGCTGGAAAGCGACACACGGAGTCTCTCGGAGGCGCGACTGGCGGAACTGTTTGCCCTCTATCGAGGCGAACTGGACGACGAACAGGTCTGTGTCCTGGTCGAACACTTCTAACGATGGCACCGAACTACCACCGGGAGACACGGCGATGACCTGGCGTGGCCTCCAGACACCGCGTCGGACTGCCGGTGCCCTCGCCGTCGCGCTCGCGCTGACGGCAGGTGTCGCCGGTGCGCCGACGCCGCCGGGGCTCGGCCTGGCCGCACAGTACGCGCTGGCGACGATGGTGCTGGCGGCGACGCTGTGGGTCACGACGGCGCTCCCGCTCCCGGTGACGGCGCTGTTGATACCGGTCGCGCTGACGGTCTTTGGCGTCTACGGGGAGATGGAGGCCGCACTCTCGGGCTTTGCCGATCCGCTGATCTTCCTCTTTATCGCGGGGTTCATGCTGGCCGAGACGCTCCAGACCCACAACATCGACCGCCGGATCGCGCTGTATCTCATCAACCGACTCGGCCGGTCGCCCCGGATGCTCATTCTGGCGATCATGATCGCGACGGCGGGGCTGTCGATGTGGGTCTCGAACACGGCGACGACGGCGATGATGACGCCGGTCGCACTGGGTGTCCTGGCGGAGGTCGTCGGCCGGGAAGCGACCGAGGACGGCGTCTCGAACATGCGTGTGGCGACGCTTCTGGGAACGGCCTACGCGGCGAGCGTCGGCGGTGTCGGGACGCTGATCGGGACCCCGCCGAACGTCGTCGCCGTGGCCTTCCTCGACCAGTTGGTCGGGGTGGAGATCTCGTTCGCCCAGTGGCTCGCGGTCGGACTCCCGATCGTCGTGATCACGCTCCCGCTGACCTGGTACGTGCTGACGTTCTGGCTGTACCCACCGGAGATCGACGACGTGACCGACGCACAGGCCCAGGCGGGCCAGTACCTCCAGGAGGAAGGCCCGCTGTCGCCGGCCGGCCGCCGCGCGGCGTACATCTTCGCTGCGACGGCCGGCCTGTGGATTCTCGGAGGGCTCGGTGTGCTGTTCCAGGGGCTGGTCCCCGAGCCGTGGTTCGTGACGCTGTTTGGCGGCTCGGGCGAGACGATATTCGGGCTGTCCGGCCACCGCGGGATCCTCTATTTCGTCGTCGTCGGGCTGTTCGCCATCCCTGCGCTGGTCCTCTCGGGGGCCGACGAGTGGGAGAACCTCGTCGAGATCGACTGGGGGACGATCATCCTCTTTGGCGGAGGGATCTCGCTGGCCGACGCGCTCGCGGAGACGAACGCGACGGAGTGGCTCGCCCGCTCGGTGTTCGACGCGGTCGTCGGCGCGCCGCTCGTGCTCGTGGTACTGGCGGTCGTGGTCTTCACCGTTCTGGTGACCGAACTCTCCTCGAACACGGCGACGACGACGATCGTCGCGCCGGTACTCATCGGAGTCGGGAGTGTGTTGTCGGGTACGCTGGGTGTCGATCCTGTTCCTGCGGCGATCTTCCTCACCGTCACCGGCGCCATCGCGGCGAGTTTCGCCTTCGCTTTGCCCGTGGCGACGCCGCCAAACGCCATCGTCTTCGGCAGCGGACACCTCCGGCAGCGGGACATGATCCGCGCAGGTGTCGTGTTGAACGTGTTGATGACGCTCGTGCTCACCGCGCTGGTCGTCGTCTTCTTCGCGACGATCTGGCCAACGATTCTTTGGTGACCGAGTTAACTCCTGTCAGTATTCTTGTTTTTACCTGCTTGTTGCGGAATAATCCTCAATGTTTATTAATGCGGATCACAACGGCCTGTATAGGGCGTGTATCACTGATACACGCACGTACCGAAGCTATGACCCGAAAACACGACCGAAGACAGTTCCTCAAGATTGCAGGGAGTACAGGCGTGATTGGGCTGACGGGCCTCTCCGGTTGCTCCGGAGACGGCGGCAGCGGCGGTGGTGGCGACGGCGGAAGTGGCGACGGCGGCAGTGGTGACGGCGGAAGCGGCGACGGCGGCAGCGGTGACGGCGGTTCGACAGGCGAGAGCGGCGGCGGGTCGAACGTGCTCACACTCGGCGGTTCGATGAGCCTGTCGGGCGACAACGCCGACCTCGGGCAGCTGTATCGGGACGCCTACGAACTCACGATCCAGCGAATCAACGAGAGCGGCGGTGTCGAGGCGGGTGACGGCAACACCTACGAACTGGAGATGATCCTCCGGGACGACGGGACCGACGCCTCGACCTCGAAGTCGATCTACCAGGAGCTGATCGACCGCGAAAATGTCGACTATCTCTTGGGACCGTACTCCAGTACGGTGACGCTGCCGGCCAGTGCGGTCGCCGCACAGAACCAGAAGCCGATGGTCGAGGGCGGTGGCGCGAGCCCCGAGATCTTCGCGCAGGGCAACGAGTGGATCTTCGGCCTCCTGCCGACGGCCAACAAGTACGCCGGGTCGTTCATCGACATGTGTCTCGCACAGGAGGAGACGCCCGAATCCATCGCGATTCTCGCGGAGGACGGCACGTTCAGCCAGTCCACCGCAGAGGGTGCCAGACAGAAGATCGAGCAGACCGACCTCGAACTGGTCGTCGACCAGACGTTCCCGTCGAGCACCTCCGACCTCTCGACGAACCTCGGCCGAGTCCGAGACAACGACGCCGACATCCTGCTGTTGTGTGCCCACCAGAAGCACAACATCATCCTGGCCAACCAGATGGAGAGCCAGAACGTCAACGTCGACGCGGCGATGGGGACCGTCGGCAGCCTCAACGACTCGTTCAAAAACGAGGTCGGCGCTAACGGCGACTACATGTACGGTCCCTCCTCGTGGGCGGTCAACGCGAACTTCGACGACCCGGTGTACGGCCAGACCGGCGACTTCGTCTCGGCGATCGAGGAGAACTACGGGTACACGCCGGACTACCACAGCGCGGCCGGCGAGGCCGTCATCTTGACGTTCATGAACGCGTTCCAGAACGTCGACGAGGTCGCGCCGACGCCCGTGCGCAACGAGATCCGGAACTCGGACTTCTCGTCGGTGTACGGCACCGTCGCCTTCGACGACTCCGGTGTCATCAACAAGAACATGCTGGTCTACCAGTGGCAACCTGACCCCGGCCTCCAGATCACCTACCCCGACAACGTCGCTCAGTCCGAACCCATCTACCCGATGCCGGACTGGAGTGAACGCTAAGACGATGGCGGCGACACAGTTCGTCGTCAACGGCCTGCTCGTCGGAGCGCTGTTCGCGGCGGTCGCTGTCGGCTTCGCACTCATCTGGGGCGTCGTCGACATCATCAACCTCGCACACGGCGAGATGGTGATGCTGGGCGGCTACACGTCCTACTGGGTGCTGTCGTTAGTGACGGGCAACGCGGAGGGGTCGCCGCTGCTGTTCCTGGCGACCGTCCCGGTCGCTATCGGCGTGCTGTTCGTCGTCGGCTACGCGCTCCAGCGGACGCTCGTCTCACGGGTCATCGGGACGGACATCTTCCTGACGCTGCTCGTGACCTTCGGGGCGAGTATCGCCATCCAGCAACTGGCCCTGCAGGCCTGGTCGGCCAATCCACGGTCGATCCGGGTCGCCTTCGCCGACCCGTCGCTGACGGTCGCGGGCGTCGTCGTTCCGAAGATGAAACTCGTCGCGTTCGTCGGGGCACTGGTCCTGACCGCACTGTTGTTCGTCTTCCTGAAACAGACCCGGACCGGACGGGCGATCCGCGCGGTCGCACAGAACCCCGAGGCAGCTGCCCTCGTGGGTATCGACGTGGAACACACCCGGGCGATGACCTTCGGGCTCTCGTCGGCGATCGCCGGCGGCGTGGGTTCGTTCATCGCGGTCATCCTCAACATCCAGCCACAGATGGGACTGATCTACACGCTCAAGAGCTTCGTCATCGTCGTCTTCGGCGGCGTGGGTTCGATCCCCGGCGCGCTCGTCGGCGGCCTCCTGCTCGGGTCGGTCGAGGAACTGGTCGCCGGGTTCGTCTCCTCACAGTGGACGCTCGCGGTCAGTTTCTCGCTGCTGATCGTCCTGCTCGTGGTCAAACCCAAGGGCCTGTTCGGTGAGGGGGTGAACGAATGAGCACCGAGACCGACGACTCCGGACTCCTCAGGTCGGTCTTCCCGCCCGACCAGATCGACCGGCTGTTCCGGATCTGTGACGCCCACGGCTGGAAGCTCATCCTTGCCGGTGCGGTCTTCGGTGCGCTCCCGCCTGTCCTTGGCCTCCAGTCGGGGTACTACATGACCGTCCTCTCGGAGATGTACCTCTTTGCGATCCTGGCGCTGTCGTGGGACATCGTCGGCGGGCAGACCGGCTACCCGAGTTTCGGGAACATGGCCTTCTTCGGGATCGGCGCGTACACGACGGCGATCCTGGTCAAGGACTTCGCGGTCGCGTTCCCGGCGGCGTTCGTCGTCGCCGGCCTGGTCGCGACCGCCTTCGCCCTGGTCATCGGGATCATCGTCCTGCGGCTACGGGGCCACTACTTCGCGATCGCGACGCTCGGAGTGTTGCTCGCGGCCCAGCAGGTCTCCCGGAATCTCGACATCACCGGCGGCGCAAGCGGAAAGATCCTGCTGGAGACGCCTTCGGGGACGGAGTTCTACTACCTGTTCCTGGGCGTCCTGGTCGCCGAAGCGGCGGTGATCTACTACCTCTCGGGCACCCGGTTCGGGTTCGTGCTCAACGCCATCCGGGACGACGAGGGCAAGGCCACCGCCATGGGATTCAACACGACCTACTACAAGACCGCCGCGTGGATGCTGGCGGCGATGTTCACCGGCTTCGCCGGCGGCGCCTACAGTCTGTTCAACACGTTCATCGACCCACAGACCGCCTACAACGGCGCCTGGAACGTGGAACTGATCGCGATGGCGTTGCTGGGCGGATCCGGGACCGTCGCCG
This sequence comes from Haloarcula pelagica, assembly GCF_030127105.1. NCBI lineage: Archaea > Methanobacteriati > Methanobacteriota > Halobacteria > Halobacteriales > Haloarculaceae > Haloarcula > Haloarcula pelagica. The sequence continues at coordinate 2,904,379 of NZ_CP126161.1, forward strand.
GTCCGATCATCGGTGCCTTCGGCCTGCATACGGTCATCGAGGTCGTCGAGACCTACGCCGTGGGCTGGCAACTCGTCCTGTTGGGCCTTGCGGTCATCGTGACCGTGATCGTCATCCCGAAGGGGCTGGTGGGCTCGCTACGGGAGTACGCCAGCCAGATGGAGTACTACAAACACGGCGGGATGGCTGCCGCCGACGACAGCGCCGACACGGACGACTCGGCCGCGGGAGGTGACTCCCCGTGAGCCAGGCCACCGACGCGCCGGTGACCGACCCACAGGGTGACCGTGCCGTCCTCCGGACCGACGGCGTTACCAAACGTTTCGGTGGGTTGACCGCCGTCGACGATGTCGACATCCAGGTCGACGAAGGCGAGATCGTCGGACTCATCGGGCCCAACGGTGCCGGAAAGTCGACGCTGTTCAACTGCATCACCGGCACGCTCGACGCCGACGAGGGCAGCGTCTACCTCCAGGGAGAAGACGTGACCGACTGGCCCGAGTACAAGATCGCCCGGGCGGGACTCGGACGGATGTTCCAGGAGACCCGGATCTTCGGGGACATGACCGTCCGGAAGAACCTCCTGATCGCGGCTCAAGAGGCCGGTGCCGGCGCGGGGAACCTCCTGCGCCGGCCCGACGACTCGCTGCTGGGCCGTGCCGACGAACTACTGGAGTACGTCGACCTGGGCGGGCTGGCGGACGTACGGGCCGGCCGACTGAGCTTCGGCCAGCAGAAGCTCATCGAGTTCGCGATGGCGCTGATGTCCGACCCGGAGATCATGCTGATGGACGAACCCGCCGGGGGGATCAACCCCTCGATGGTCGAGAAGCTCATCGAGTACATCCGCACCGCGAACACCGACGAGGAGGCGACGATCTTCCTGATCGAACACAACATGGACTTCGTCATGGAGATCGCCGACCGGATCTACGTGCTGGCCCACGGCGAGCGCATCGCCGAGGGCACGCCCGAACAGATCCAGAACGACCAGCGCGTCCTCGACGCGTATCTGGGGAGGGAATGAGATGGCGACCACAGACACATCCACCACGACCGACGACACGCTGTTGTCGATGCGCAACGTCACCTCGGGCTACGGCAACACGACCGTCCTGCACGACGTGAGCATCGGCGTCGAACAGGGAGAGATCGGCTGTCTCATCGGCCCGAACGGGTCGGGGAAGTCGACGCTGATGAAGAGCATCTACGGCTTCGCCGATGTCCAGGCGGGGACGGTCAGCTTCCGCGACCAGGAGATCACCGGGCGCTCGCCCCAGGAGAACCTCGCCGGCGGGATGAGCTACGTCCTCCAGGACGCCAGCGTCTTCCCCCGGATGAGCGTCCACGAGAACATGCTGATGGGCGGGTACGTCTTCGACGACGACGACGAGGCCGCCGAGCGCGCCGAAGAACTGTACGACGAGTTCCCGATCCTGGGCGACATCCGTGGCCAGAAGGCCGGCACGCTCTCGGGCGGTCAGCGCCGCCTGCTCGAACTGGCCCGCGCGCTGATGGTCGATCCCGACCTGATGATGCTCGACGAGCCTTCGATCGGCCTCGAACCGCGCTTCATCGACGACGTGTTCGAGCGCATCGAACAGCTCAACGACCTCGGGACGACGATCCTGCTGGTCGAACAGAACGCCGAGAAGGGACTGTCCGTCGCCGACCGCGGGTTCGTCCTTGCCAGCGGCGAGATCAAGTTCACCGGCTCCGGCACCGAACTCCTCAACAACGAGGAGGTCGGCCGGCTCTACCTCGGGGGCTAACATGTACCGTGTACTCGTTCCCGTCGACGACGACCCGGACCGCGCCCGCGGCCAGGCCGCCTTCGTCGCGGAACTGCCCGACGGCACCGACACGGTCGAAGCGATCGTCACGCACGCGCTGACGCCCGAGCAGGCCGAGGCGCCCGACGACCTCAAGTCGGTCGACCGCGTGGAGACGGTTCGGCTGGTCCAGGACTACCTCGACGAGCACGACATCGACCACCAACTCGCCGAGGCGCGGACACCGCCGGCTGACGGCATCCTCGATCTGGCTGCCGAGTTCGGCGTCGACCAGATCGTCATGGGGTCGCGCAAGCGCTCCCCGACCGGGAAGGTCGTCTTCGGCAGCGTCGCCCAGCAGGTACTGCTGGAAGGCGACGTGCCGGTGACGGTCGTCGGTGCCCGCGAGGCGTGAGAACCTCCCGCGGGCCGGCACCGATTCGCAATCCTTATTGCGGTTATCGGCACAACACAGAGTGTACACAGACGGCCTGTGTGCCGGTGTAGCTCAGACTGGCAGAGCGAATCCTTCGTAAGGATTAGGCCGAGGGTTCAAATCCCTCCACCGGCTCTTTCTGTTCGAACGGACGTGAGAACGAAAGCGAGGCGTGGAGGGATTTGAATCAGGGAGGAGCTTCGCTCCGACCGTGGTTCACACTCCCGCCACCGGCTTTCTGCTTTGAACACTATTCCCGGAGCACACGCAACCGGTACCCCTCGACTGCGTCCGGATTCCTGACCCGGCCTTGCTCCTGAGCGGTGTCCAGCAACTCCCGAACGAACGCCTTCGGCACTTCGAGACTGATGAAGTCGGTGTCGCCGGGGACGGTCAGTCGGGCCATCGTCCGAGCGGTGCCGTCGTCGTTGTAGACGCTGCCGATCTTTTCGTCGTCGCGGTAGAAGCGAAGCGTCACGTCGGTCACCGCTACCTCGTCGACGGTCGCCTCGAAGACGCCGTGGCTGTCCTCGAAGCGAACCAGCAGGCCGCTGTCAACTTCTTCGATGACTGTGGGCATCACGCAAGAGTAGGGGCTACGAAGAGATAGACCCCTGGCTGTCGAGCGCGATGGGAGTGGGGCAAAACGACGGAGCAGCGGCTCCCGGATCGACGACCTCACTCGCTGTCGCCGTCGGACGCGCCGGCGACCGTCTCCAGCAGCGTCTCGCGCTCCTCGAAGTACGCCGGCGCGTCGCGGTCGCGCTCGAACTCGACGACGCGGGTGAGCGCGGCCCGTGTGTCCGCTGTGTCGGCGAGGTCGTCGGCGAGTTCGACGTAGGCCGTCGCCAGGTCGTCGAAGGCGTCACGCCGGGCCTGTTTGGCCTCCGCGACGGCCTGTTTCTCCTCGATGTCACGTTCCCGGGCTTCGAGATCGTCGACGGCCTGCTCGGGGGCCGTCGGCGAGGGCGTGTCGGGGGACTCGCCGGCGGGGCGTTCGTGCGCGGCGACGCTGTCCTGGAGGTCGGTGAGATCGTCGGCGATCTCGTCAAGCAGCGCCTCGGTCTCGTCGGTGAGTGTCTCGACGCGGCCCCAGAGGAACCGTGCCTGTGTCCGACAGTAGTCGGCCAGGTCCGCAGCAGCGAGGGCGTCTTCGCTCATGGGATATCCTCGGTCCGCCGGCAGAAGACAGTTGTCACCCCGATCAGTGGGTCGTCAACGCTTGGGCCTGCTCGATCAGTTCGGACTGGGCGGCGTCGCCGCGGTCGGTGATCGCCACGTGGTCCTGTGCCTGGTCGTACTCGACGAGATCGGCCGCGACCAGACAGGGGACGTGGCTGTGATAGAGGTCGAAGTACAGTTCGGTCACCGACTCGGGATCGATCTCGGTGAGCGGGCGCCCGTGCTCGATCTCCGCGAGTTCGTCCGCGAGATCCGGTAGCGTCAGGTCCTGGTGTGTCGAGAGTCGGGAGAGCGCGACACGCCGGCGACTGTCCGCCAGTGCGCGGAACAGTTCGTCGACTTCGCCCGGATCGACCATACACGCGGGAAGTGGAGGCTGCGGTATAGAACCTTCCGATACGGGCTCAGTGTGTCAACAGGAGCAGTTCGTCGTCGGTCCGGACGAGACAGAAACGGCGTCCGGGGTCACCGAAGGTGTTGGTCCGGCGTTCGCTGACGAACAGGCGTTCGAAGGGGTCGCCACAGGCCGGACAGCTGAACCCCTCGCGGTTCTCGAGCGTCATCGTCCCCCGGTCCTGTTTGAGCAGTTTCAGCCCGTGGCGGTAGTCGTGGACATCGAAGCCGTCGCTGATGTCGAGTCGGTCCATACGGGACAAGCGGCGGGCGAGGAGAAAAGCGTTAGACCAGGTTCGCGCCGATGTACAGCACGACGACGAGGAACACCCAGACCACGTCGACGAAGTGCCAGTACATCGAGGCCGTCGAGACGGAGGTGTGGCGTTCGGCGGAGTACTGGCCGTAGTAGCCACGGACGAAGACGATGCCCAGCAGGACCGCACCGAGCGTGACGTGCAGGCCGTGGAGCCCGGTCAGGCCGTAGAACGCCGAGGCGTAGGCGCCGCCGGTGATGGTGAACCCTTTGTGGATGATGAACTCGTAGTACTCGTACACCTGGCCGCCGATGAAGATCACGCCCAGCAGGAGCGTCACGGCGAGCCACTGGAGGAACCGCTCGTGGTTCCCCTTCCGGAGCGCGACGTGAGACAGGTGGAGTGTCCCGGAGCTGATCAGCAGGATGACGGTGTTGACGATGACCAGCGAACCGAACACCTCGGGAATCGCGGTCGAGGCCCACACGTCGGTCCCGCGGACGATGAAGTAGTAGACGAAGCCGGCACCGAACGTCGCGACTTCGGAGCCGAGGAACAACAGCATCGCGAACTTCAGCGTCCGGCCGGAGTGGTGGTTCGTCCCCCGGTCCCAGAAGTCCGAGACGAACGCGTGGTACAGCCAGCCGTAGATCCCGGCCAGGAAGAGACCGACGCTGCCGACCGTCGTGGCGGCGCCGATCGTCGTGCTGATGAGCGGTTCCTCGCCGAGCGAGAGGACGAACAGCGCCGCGCCGACGTAGATGCCGGCGGCACCGATCGCCGTGACAAAGGGCCACCAGCTGGCCTCGCCGAAGCCGCGGGGCCAGTCCTCCGTCGCCGGGAGGTGGTGGTCCCCGTGCCCGTGGCCGCCGTCCGTCTGTTCATCGGATAGGCTCATACTGGGCCTTTACGAGTCGATTACTAAAAGCCCATCCACTTCGCCGTGCGATGTCGGAACCCATAGGGGGCACAATCACCAACTGCCGGTGATGAGTGTGTCCCGGACCCGGGCACTCGCCGTCCTCACGACAGTCCTGGCTGCCCTCTCGTTGGCCGGCACCGCGAGCGCACACGGGGGGAGTCTGGCTGCCGGCGGCCGCGAGTCCCTGACGATCCCGACCTGGCTGTTCCTCTCGACCGGCGGCGCGGCTGTCGGCGCCTCCTTTCTGCTGGCGTCGTTCGTCACCGACCGGGCCTTCGTCGAACGGCTCCACGGGTGGGAAGCCGGCCTCTTCGACGGCGGCGAACGGCTCCTCCTGACGCTCGGTCGCCTGCTCGGCCTCGGCGGTCTGGTGGCGGTTCTGGTGACCGGCTTTCTCGGCCCGGAGACGCCGCGGACGAACCTCGCGATCTTGCTCGTGTGGGCCGGCTGGTGGGCCGGTCTGGTCATCGTGACCTATCTCCTGGGCAACGCCTGGAGCGCGCTGAACCCGTTCAAGACACTGGCGATGCTGTTGCCCTCGCTCGACTACGGCTACCCCGAGCGGTTCGGGGCCTGGCCCAGCGTCGTCGGCCTGCTGGTGTTGATCTGGGTCGAGGTGGTGAGCCCGCTCGCCGACCAGCCACGGCTGCTGGCGACGGTCGTCGCCGCCTACGGCGCCGTCACGCTGGCCGGCGCAGCCATCTTCGGGCCGACGACGTGGTTCCAGCGCGTCGACCCCGTCGAGCGCGTGTTTCGGTACTACGGTCGGTTCGCGCCGATCACGCGTGGTACGGACGGGTTCCGGCTCCGGCTTCCCGCGATGGACCTCTCGACGCCCCGACTCGTCGACGGTGCCGACGAGGTCGCCTTCGTCGTCGCCCTGCTGTGGGGGACGACCTACGACGGGTTCGTGACGACGGCGCTGTGGCGGGACCTCTCGACACCGGTAGTCGCTGCGGGCGTCCCGCCCCACGTGCTCTACCCAGTCGTCCTCGCCATCGGGTTCGGCCTCTTCCTTGGGGCGTACCGACTCGCTGCTCGCTTCGCCCGCCGGAGCGCCGACACGTACCTCGCCACCGAGGCGCTCGCGGTGCGGTTCGCGCCGCCGCTGCTCGCGATCGCCGTCGGCTACCACTTCGCGCACTACCTGGGTTACTTCCTGTTTCTCGCTCCGGCGCTGGCGCTCGCCGCCGTCTCGCCGCTTTCCTCGCCGGCGGCGGTGCCGGTGTACCAGCTTCCGGCCTGGTTCGGCGCGGTCGGGATCGTCTCGGTCGTCGTCGGCCACCTGCTCGCGATCTGGGTGGCCCACGCCGCGGCCTACGAACTGTTTCCGAGCCGGCTCCAGGCCATCCGCTCGCAGTACCCCTTCATCGCCGTCATGGTCCTCTACACGATGATCAGCCTCTGGATCGTCTCCCGCCCGGAGGTGGCCCTGCCACACCTATGACCGACGAGACACACACACGGAGCGACGGACAGTCCGTCTCCTACGACGTACCGGACGACGAGACGCCAGTGACCTGCGCGTACTGCGGGCAGCCCTACGCCCGCGAGGAGTGGCTGGCCATCCACCACGGCTGGGCGCATCCGGGCGACCTCTCCGACGAGGAGGCCGACGCGTTCCGCGCGGCCCACGACGCCGAGGAGACGGAGATCCGCGAGTTCCGACTGCGCGCACTGGGTGCGCTCGTCGCCATCTACTTCGTCCTCCTGATGATCTACGCGCTGGTGTGAGGCGGGAAGCGACACGTTGATGGGTCACAACGGCCCACCAGTGGATATGGACCTCCGCGTCATCGACAAGTCCGACACGGAACTCTCTATCGAGATCGCCGGCGAGGATCACACGTTCATGAACGTCCTCAAGGGGGCGCTGCTGGAGACAGCGGGCGTCACCGCCGCGACCTACGACATGAATCCCGAACAGTCCGGTGGCCAGACCGATCCGGTGCTGACGATCAAGTCCGAGGAGGGCGTCGACGCGCTGGACGTGCTCGAAGACGGGACCGACCGGGTCGTCGAGAAGGCCGACGCCTTCACCGAGGCGTTCGAAGCAGCCTGACGCCCGCCGTCCACGCTCTGTTAACAGAGCACGTGCGTGACGAACACCCGGCCGTCCGGCGCGACGTGGATGTCGACGCCGAAGGTTCCGCGCTCGGCGCTTCTGAACGGTGCGCCACGCTCGACGTAGCTATCGGCCAGTGCCGACCCGAGTGCAGTCTCGTCCTCGAAACCCGATAGCGGCGTCCCCGTCCGGTCGTACGCGACCTGATAGCCGACGACCGTCGGGCGCTCACAGGCCAGCGGGAACCGGTCGAACGCCTCCCTGCTCGGGGGCTCGCCGTCGCCGTACCGCGCCGCGACGGTCGCCTTGTTGTAGTACGCGGCGGCTTCGTCGACGGCGCTCGAACGGGTCAACTCGGCCGCACCGGCGCCCGTTCGACGGTCGTTCAGCGTGTCGAGGTAGGCGCCCTCGACGGCTGTGATGTCCAGGCCCTCGACACTGTCGGCCGCCCCGGGTGCCGCCGGGACGGCCGGTGGCGGGCCCTCGGCGGCCCCACCGCCGAACCCGGGCAGCGGGACGATCCCCAGAAAGCCGAGGACGAGGACGCCGACGAGCACCGCCACGACGGCGTAGCCGACGACGTACTTCGGTTCGACGACATCCCGCCAACTCGTCCCGATCTCGTCCAGGGGGTCGGTGTCGGCGACGGCCTCGCGCTCGAAGTTCGCGCCGCCACAGCGCCGGCAGGGCGGGGAGTTGCGCTGGTGCTGGCGGCCACAGTCCTGACAGACCCAGACCGAACCGCCGGGCGTCGACTCCTCGTCGGTCCGTTCGGGTCCTATCGGCTGGACGGCCTTCTCGAAGGTCCCGTGCCCGCAGTTGTCACAGGGCGGATCGTTCTCCTCGTGGGGTTTGCCACACCACTCACACCGCCATTTCATCGTTCCTGCTAGGCGACCGAGCTACAAAGGCTGCGCGGAACCGGAGGCGGCTAGCCGTCTGGCGGTCCCAAACGGGGCTACTCGGCCTACAGCCGGACCGGGATCCCCTTGCTGTCGAGGTACTCCTTCGTCTCCTCGATGGAGTACTCCCCGAAGTGGAAGATCGAGGCCGCCAGCCCGGCGTCGGCGCCGGCCTCGACGAACACCTCCTCCATGTCGGCGGGGCTGCCACAGCCCGAGGAGGCGATCACCGGCGTCGAGACGCTGTCACAGACGGCCTTCATCAGCGGGATGTCGTAGCCATCCTTGGTGCCGTCGGCGTCGATGGAGTTGACGAATATCTCTCCCGATCCCCGGTCTTCGGCCTCCATGGCCCACTCGACGGCGTCCAGGCCGGTCCCCTCGCGCCCGCCCTTGACGGTACACTCGAACCAGCAGGACTCCCCGTCGACCTGGGCGTACTGTTCCCCGCCCTCGTCGAACCGGCGCCGGGCGTCAAGCGAGATGACGATACACTGGCTGCCGAAGGCCGCCGCGCCCTCTTCGATCAGCGAGGGCTCGGCGATGGCGCCGGAGTTGATCGAGACCTTGTCGGCGCCGGCCCGCAGCGTCTCTTTGATGTCCGCCCGGGTCCGGATGCCACCGCCGACCGTCAGTGGGATGAAGACCTCGTCGGCGACCGACGAGACGGTTTCGAGCATCGTCTCGCGGCCCTCGGCGGAGGCGGTGATGTCCAGGAAGACGAACTCGTCGGCCCCGGACTCGTTGTAGGCTTTGGCCATCTCGACGGGGTCGCCGGTGTACTCCAGATCCTCGAAGTTGACACCGGTGTAGACGGCGGCGTCCCCGTTCTCGTCGACATCTACGTCGATACAGGGGATGATGCGCTTCGTGAGTGTCATTCGGTACCCGACGGTTCGCCACAGGGCCGTTTGACCGTTTCGGCTGGCGCAATCGGGTCAGCCCATCGCGGCCGAGACGACCCGGACTTCCTCCTCGCCGAAGGCCGTGTAGTAGAGCCTGATCTCGTATATATCGCCGTCGAGGAAATCCCCCGAACGCTCTGCGTCACGACCGACGAAGAGGTCGCCCATACTGATCTTCGACGAGAACGATCCGCTCTTCTCGCGCTGGCCGTCGACGTATACGGTGTACTCGCTGCCGTCGTAGGTCCCGACAGCGACCCGTCGTTCGCCCTCGCTGTACGGCCCCACTCGCAACTGCCCGCTCTGTGAGCCGCTGGCTTTGTCGACACTGTACGCGATATCGTACTCGTCCGGGTCACCGCGCTGTTTCAGTTCGAACAGCCAGTTGCTCCCGTCGTTGTCGATGTGCTCGACGAGTTCCTGCTTTCGGGCACCAGTGTCGGTCCGGTAGGCGACAGCGACGGTGAACTCCGAGACATCGATGGGCGCGCTGAGTCCCGTCACCTCGACGAAGTCACCGCTCCCGTCGAAGCGCAGGCTGTCGCCCGTCCATCGGGGGTTGCCTCGGACTGTCCCGTCGTTGCCGTTGCCCGACCGATCGACGAGCGTCGACCCGCTCGTCGACTCGAAGGTGTAGTAGGCGATGAAGTCACCGACCTCGGATCGGTCGTCGATCGCCTTGTCGACCAGCACGGTCTGCTCGCCGTCCCGGGAGACGACGGTGATCCGGTCGCCGGGTGCCGTCGGGAGCAACACCGTCCGGCCGGCGGCGTCCTCGCCGAACGTCGTGACTCGCTTCCCGTTGAGCTGTACGTCGACGGTCGTCGAGAGTGCCTCTGGCGTCATCTCCAGGCCTGCCGGCGTCTGCTCGTAGGTGAACTCCGCGTTCGCCGTCGGCGCGCCCAGCCCGTCGAGATAGGCGAACGAGCCGATCGCCAGCACTGCCCCGAGGAACACGACCGTCGCTACCAGCAGGAGATTGCCGACGACTCCTGTCATCCCCCGCTCGTCCGAACCGATACCGGATTCCCCACGCATACGCCCGGGTTCGAGCTACGCCGGCAAAACGATGCCGTCGGTATCGACAACTGACCGCCCCGGTATCGAACCGCGACACCTCCTGCTCGCACGCTCTCTCCGAAGACGATGGGACCGGCCGAATCCGACAGCTACAGGTAGCCCCTGGCAGAACGCTGTCGTATGTCCGACGACCACCACGAGGAGGAGCGTCCGGAGTTCGACCCACAGCACGTCGACCTCCCGTCGAAGGAACCGCCGCTGCGCTCGACGGCGCCACAGAGCGACTTCACGATGTCGCAGGTCTCGACCGGTGCGGCCGTGGCGCTCGTCGGGCTCCTGTTGACGTTCGGCGTCGCGTTCGTTCTGGTCTGAGCCGCGCCGCCGCTCAGATGTGCCGTGCCAGCGCCGGAGCCTTCCAGAGGTCCGAGAACTGGAACGGGTACAGTTCGAGCAGGTCCGGGATCGTCAGCTCGTAGCGCTGGAGGCGGTCGAGCTGTCTCGGTGACATCCCGCCGGCAGCGCGGACGAACCGATCCTGCTGGACGGGAGCGAAGTCGTAGAGGAGTTCGCCGACGGCGCGCTGGAGCTTCCAGGCGCCCCCTTTCTCGTCGTTCCACCGCCGTTCGTAGGGCGCGAGCCCCGACCGGGACGTGTCGCCGGCCCGCAACGCCGCCAGAGCCACGTCGGCGGCCATCTCGGCGGATTCCATCCCCGGCCGGATCCCCTCGCCAAAGAGCGGGTTGATGCTGGAGACGGCGTCGCCGACCGCGAGCAGGCCGTCGACCGCCCGCGTGTTGATCGAGTTGTTCGAGTACACCTGTCCGGCGTGAACCTCCCGGACCGAGTCGACTTCCCAGCGGTCGTCGCTGTCGGCCCAGCGCCGGACGTAGTCGTCGATCCGCCGGCCCGCGTCGGTGTTGTGGCGCTCGTAGAAGTCGTCGATCCAGCAGACGCCGACCTTGAACACGCCGTCGCCGGCCGGGAACGCCCAGGCGTACCCGCCCGGGGCGTCGAAGTGGTCGAACCGGAACAGCATCTCGTCGAGTTCGAACGTCCCGACGGCCTCGTACTCCTTGCCGATGCCCCGCTGTGCGCTGTCGCGGTCGAACATCCCGAGTTGGTCGGTCAGTACGGCCGAGTCGCCGGTCGCGTCGACCACGAGGTCGGCCGATACCGTCCGCTCTGTCCCGTCGGCGCGACAGCGGACGCCGGCGATGCTCCCCCGTTCGTACACCGGTTCGGTGACTCGGACGCCGGTGTGGACCTCGCCGCCCGCGTCCTCGACCTCCGTGCCGAGGAACTCCAGAAAGTTCGGGAAGTCCAGCACGTAGCCGGGGATCTCGAGGTGTTCGGCGGTGCTCGGTCCCTCGAAGACCACGCCGCTACTCTCGGCCATCACGACCGAGTCGGGGATGTCGTACCCCTCGACGACCTGGTCGAAGGTCCCACCCGTCGACTTGTCGTTGTCCGACAGTTCGTCGTGGGCTTCCAGTACCGCGACCGAGAACGCCGAGCGCCGTGTCAGTTCGCGCGCGAACTGGAGGCCGGAGGGGCCGCCGCCGGCGACGACCGCGTCGTACGTCTCCTGCATGGATTCCCGTCCGGGCGGGACGGAGAAAACCGTTCTGTGCTAGGCCAGTTCGTCCTCGATCGTCGACCGGAGGTCGGCGATCTCGCTCGCGTCGTACTGGAGTCGGTCGTCGTTGACAGTCAGGTCGAGGTGGTTCGAGCCGTTGGCCTCGCCCAGTTCCGTCACCGGGGCGACCCCGTCGAAGGCCTCCCGAACCGCCGCGGGGTCGGTCGTCTCGAGGACGACTCGGCCGGGCTGTTCGCCAAAGAGCAGGCGTTTGCGCGTGCCACGCTCGACGGTCTCGATCTCCACGTCGGCGCCGGCGTCCTCGTGGACCATCTCGGCCAGCGCCACCGCCAGCCCGCCGTGGCTCACGTCGTGGGAGGCAAGCACGTGGTCGGCGTCGGCCACGTCGGCGATAGTGCTGACGAGGCCGCTCGGATCGGCCGGCAGTTCGGGGAATCGGTCGGTGCCGCCGAAGACGGCGGTGTACTCCGAGCCGCCCAGCCGCGGGTCGGCCTCGCCTTCGAGGGCGCGGTCGCCGACGACGACCAGCGTCCCCTCACCCGAGAGCGCCATCGGCGGAGCGTCGTACCCTTCCTTGACGCCGACGAGCGCGAGCGTCGGCGTCGGGGGAATGGGACCGGTGACCGAATCGTTGTACAGCGAGACGTTCCCGCCGACGACGGGCACGTCCAGATCGGCACACATGTCCGCGAGCCCGTCGACGATACCCTCGAACCCGCCGTACACGTCGGGTTTCTCGGGGTTACCGCCGTTCAGACAGTCGACGGCGGCGTGGGGGGTCGCGCCCTTCGCAGCGACGTTGGTCGCGTTCTCTAAGGCGACGGCCCGGGCGCCCTCGTAGGGCGCGGCGTCGGTCCAGTTGGGGTCGGCGCCGGCCGAGAAGGCCAGACCGGTGCCGGCCTCGCGGATGGCAAGGAGCGCCGCGTCGTCGCCCGGCAGGACGCTCGTGCGGACCTGGACCTCGTGGTCGTACTGGCGGTACACCCACCGTTTGGAGGCGGTGTTCGGGCTGGCGACGAGCTGGCGGAACGCCTCCTCGGTGTTGACCGTCGGGAGGTCCCGCTCCTGCTCGGGCGGGGCCTCGCTCGGGAGGTCGTTCATCGGCGCGCCGTCGCCGAGGAACTCCGCCGCCACGTCGACGACCGTCTCGCCCTCGAAGGTACAGACGTAGTTCGTGCCGGGCTCGGTGAGTTCGCCGATGACCGAACAGCCCAGGTCGTACCGGTCGGCCAGTTCGGCCACGCGGTCGACGTTCCCCGACTCGACCTCGTAGACCATCCGCTCCTGGCTCTCGGCCAGCAGGTACTCCATGGCGTTCATGTTCGGTTCGCGCTCGTGGACGCGGTCGAGTTCGATGCGCGCGCCCAGGCCGCCCTTGGCGACCAGTTCCGAGGACGCCCCGCCCAGCCCGGCAGCGCCGAGGTCCCGGGCGGACTCGATCAGCTCCTCGTCCAGCAGCGCCTCGTTGCACTCGACGAGCAGTTTCTCCGTGTAAGGGTCTCCGACCTGGACGGCCGGGCGGTCCTCGGTCTCGGCGTCCTCCGCGAGGTCCTCGCTGGCGAAGGAGGCGCCGCCCAGCCCGTCCCGCCCGGTGGAGTTGCCGACGAGGACGAGCTTGTTGCCCGGTTGCTGTGCCTCGGCGGTGATGGTCCGCTCCGGTTCCAGCAGGCCGATACAGGAGACGTTGACCAGCGGGTTCCCCTCGTAGTCGTCGTGGAAGGCGACCGAGCCGGTGACCGTGGGGACGCCGATACAGTTGCCGTAGTGGGAGATGCCTTCGACGACGCCCTCGAAGAGATAGCGAGAGTGTTCTCGGTCGAAGTCACCGAAGTACAGACAGTCAGCAAGGGCGATCGGGTAGGCTCCCATCGAGAGGGTGTCACGGACGATGCCGCCCACGCCGGTGGCGGCGCCGTCGAAGGGGTCGACGTAGGAGGGGTGATTATGGGACTCGACACCCATGGTGATGTACATCTCGTCGCCGTCGCCGTGGCTCGGCAGGGAGACGACGGCAGCGTCGTCGCCGGGACCGATGACGACCTGGTCGCCTTCGGAGTCGAACGCCGACAGGAGCGGCCGCGAGGAGCGGTACGCGCAGTGCTCGCTCCAGAGGTTCTCGAAGAGCGCGGCTTCGGCGCGTGTCGGCTCCCGACCGATCTCGTCGACCACGATGTCGTGGTCCGCGTCGGACAGGCTCATTACCTCTCCGTGGCTGCCCGCCGGCTAAATCGCTTTCCATGCGCCCCCGAAGCGGCTCTGCCCACGTTCGCGCGGCGCCGTCGCCTCCACCGCCGGCGCCACACACCTAACCAGTTTGGGCGCCGTTCTACTCTCCCGGACGATGATGATACAGGTACGAACATGCGACTGACGATCGATCCCCTCACCGACGAGACGAACAGCGAACTCAGGCGTGCGGTCGACGGGACGCCAAGCGTCGAACTAACCGACAGCCCGGCGGACTCGCTGACGATCCGGGGCGACGACGCCGGCGTGACACAACTGGAACGGACGCTGTGGACCCGTGAACTCTCGGCGCGCGAACACGGGCAGGACTCGCTGGCCGACGCGGACCGGACGGCTCGCGAGTGTCTCCGCGCCGCTCGCTGAGTCACTCGACCACGTACGAGCGGTGTTGCCCGCGGCTCTCGGTGTCGACGAACCGGTAGCGCCGGCAGTCCTCGAACCGGCCGGCGAAGGCCGCGTCCGTGGCCCCGTCGACATCGTACACCTCGTCGGCGCCGGCGAAGCCGTACGCGGTCAACAGTTCCCGGGCGGCGGTCGGAACCGATTCTTCGGGGGCCGTCTCGACGACGAGCAGTCGGTCGGTGAAGCTCTTTGCCGTCCAGGCGTCACGGACGCCGTCGTGGTCGGCGATATCCTCGGCCAGGTCCCGCACGGTCTGGTCACGGTCGGTCATCGTCAAGCGGTTCGTCCGCCGGGTCGAAGGGGCTGACCGCGAAGGTGTTCGGTCAGTCGCGCCCGTCTCCGTCCGTCTCCTCGCCGCCGTCGGTCAGTGCCGGGAGTTTCTCGTCGGCGAACCAGGCGAACTCACGGGAGTACTGGTCCGTCTCCGCGAGGTTCCAGGGGTCACGGTCGGTGACGCGAGGGCCTTCCAGCCAGGACTGGACGAGGTTCCAGAGGAAGATCAACTGACCGACCACGAGGAGGACGACGCCCGCGGTGGCCGCCTGGTGCAACAGGGTGAACAGGTCGATCGGGCCGGCGGTGACATCGTAGGTGGCGTACCGGCGGGGCATCCCGGCGTAGCCCAGCAACACCATCGGGAAGAAGGTGACGTTGGTCCCCAGCATCGTCAGCCAGAAGTGCCACTTCGCCAGGCTGCGCTGGTACCACCGGCCGGTGTAGATCGGGAACCAGTAGTAGATGCCCGCGAAGACGGCGAAGGCGATGCCGCCCATGATGACGTAGTGGAAGTGCGCGACGACGTGGTAGGTGTCGTGGAGGATCAGATCGACGGGGATGGCCGCCTCGAAGACGCCGGTGACGCCGCCGACGATGAAGTTCGCGACGAAGCCGACACAGAACAGGAAGGGCGCGGTCAGCCGCAGACTCCCGTTCCACATCGTCGCCATCCAGTTGAACGTCTTGACCGCGCTGGGGATGGCGATGGCGATGGAGACGGCCATGAACGAGGCTCTGAGCCGCGGGTCCATCCCGGTCGCGAACATGTGGTGGGCCCAGACCCCGAAGGAGAGCACACCGAGCGCCAGCGTCGAGTAGACGACGAACTTGAAGCCGAACAGTTTCCGGCCGGTGAACTTCGGCAGGATGTAGCTGATCAGCCCCATCGGCGGGAGCACGAGGATGTACACTTCGGGGTGGCCGAAGAACCAGAACAGGTGTTGCCACAGCAGCGGACCGCCCCCGTCGGTCGTAAAAAACGTCGTCCCGAGGTTCCGGTCCAACAGGAGCATCACCAGCGCACTGCCCAACAGCGGGAAGGCAAAGAGGATCTGGCCGGACTGGACCAGCACCGTCCAGGAGAAGATGTCGAGGTTCGCCCAGGTGACATCCTCCCCGCGCTCGGTGAAGATGGTCGCGACGAAGTTGATCGCGCCCATCGTCGCCGCGACCCCCGAGAGATGCAGGCCCAGCAACATCAGATCGACGCCCGGATTGGGCTGTTCGACCGACAGCGGCGCGTACATCGTCCAGGCCGTCTGTGCCGGTTCGACCCCTTCGAGGAACGGTGCGCCGATGAGGCCACCCCAGATGAGCAGGGCGGCCGGCGGGAGCAGCCAGAACGCGATGGCGTTGATCCGCGGGAACGCCATGTCGTCGGCCCCGATCAACAGCGGGACGAAGTAGTTCGAGAACGCCGCCAGGATCGGCGTCCCGAACAGGAACAGCATCGTGATCCCGTGGGTGGTCAACAGGCCGTTGTAGAGGTTCGCGCCGATGAAGTCCTGTGCGGGGTAGAGCAACTCGAAGCGCATGAGGACGACGGCGACACCGCCCCAGGCGAACGCGAGGACCGCGAACGCCCCGTAGAGGATGCCGATGTCCTTGTGGTCGACCGTCGTCAGCCAGCGGACGACCCCGCTCGGTTTCTCGTGGCCGGTCCCGGTCGCGGTGCCGCCGCCCCCGACCGTCGGGGCGTACGACCGCCAGTTCTCGACGCGGGCGAGCGCCGCGATCACGCCCACTAGCAACGTCGCCATCAGTGCCGTCGTGACGAGTGTACCGACTGCCATTTGGGTCCCGTTCCGACGCTCGCCCCGTGGGCTTTCTCGGGAATATGTTCGCCCGCCGTGCCACAGCGCGCGGCCCGCTCAGAACGGCGTCTCTACGTCCGTCTCGGGTCGCTCGTCGTCGCCGCTGTCCCCGACCTGCTCGGGAATCTCCCCGGTCTCGCGGTAGGTCTCCTCCAGTTGCTTGAGTTTCCCGTTGATGGCGACGCTCTCGTGGTGTATCGGATCGACGCGGACGCGGACGAGGTCGTACTCGTGACGCTCCGCGAGGCCGTTCCAGGCCCGAAACGCGCCGACCGTGAGCGTGTCGCTCTGCGGGCAAAACTCCGTGGTCGGGGTAAACGCCGCCCGGAGGACGCCGGGGTCGTCGGGCTCGCGGGCGTAGCGGAAGCCGGCGTCGGGGTGACGGTGGTCGAGGTTCAACTGCGCGAGGTTGTAGCCGAAGGTCATGTCGTAGACCCCCCGCTCGTCGAACAGGTCCATCGTCAGCCGGTGGAAAGCGGCGTGGTCGGAGCCGGTCAGGACCGTACCGTCCTCGATGAACGACCCTGGCTCGGGGACGTGCTCGGGCGCGAACGTGTCGTAGTCGTCGAAGCCGGCGTCGGTGCCGGACCCCCGGAGACCGGAGAGGAAGCTCATACGCGACGATTGTGGCGCCGTCACACAGGCGATTGTGCCGAACGTGTTCGCACGAACTCCCACCGTCGGCCGACCCCGACAGCCGGTGATGGTCGCGACGAGTTTCGACGACGAACGCGCCTACCACGACGAACAGTTCTCGGCCCGGACCGTCCACGAGACCGACCGCCAGAAGGTCGTCCTCGGGTACTTCGAGCCCGGGCAGTTCATCCCGGTCCACGCGCCCGACAGCGACGTGGCGATCACCGTCCGCTCGGGGACCGGTGTCGTCCGCGACGGCGACGAGGAGCACGCGGTCGAACCGGGCGACGTGGTCGCCGTCCCGGCCGGCGAGGACCGGGGCGTCCGCGCCGTGGAGGGTCGCCTGGAGGCGACGCTCGTGACCGCGCCGCCCCCGACCGACGCCGAGCACGATCCGGTCCGGCGCGGGCTCCGCGAGGGGACGTTCGACCCCGAGTGACCCGAACACGTTCGGCGACACGCCCTGGGCGGTCGGCGACGAACCGTCTGGTGATGCCAGCGACCGAACTCGACCTCCGAGAGATGCCGCCGCCGGAACGCCACCCGAAGATCCACTCGGCCTTCGCCGACCTGGACGCCGGCGAGGTGTTACGGATCGTCAACGACCACGAACCCAAACCCCTGTTCTACGAGATGCAGGCGGAAGTCGAGGCCTTCGACGCGGAGGGGTACGACTGCCGGAAGGTCGCGGACGGGAAATACGTCGCCGACCTCCCCAAAGAAGCATGACGCAGTCGGGCGACACCACGACCGGGACCGAACGTGTCTCGCTGTCGGAACTGGACGGCGACGGCCGGACGCCGCTGTTCGAGGGCGACCCCCGGACCGTCCGGCTGGCCCTCGACGCCGGCGAGTCGGTCCCGCCGCACCGACACCCCGGCCAGCAGATCCTCTTTCTGGTCCGCGAGGGCGAGTTCGACCTCCACCTGGGGACCGAGACGCTGTCGCTGTCGGCCGGCGAGATCGCGCGGTTCGACGGCGCACAGGACATCTCGCCGACGGCGGTCACCGACGCCGAGGCGCTCGTAGTGCTGGCCGACGAGTAGTCAGCCGAACAGCTCCATCGCCGTCTCGACCGCCTCCTCGTCGCCGCGGTTGGCGGCCTCCCGTAGCGTCTCCTCGGGGACTGCCAGCAGTCTGTCGACCAGACGCTCGCTCAACTGTTCGAGCGCGGCGACCTGTTCGTCGGTGAGGTCGCCGTCCGCACGCAGCCGCGTGAGCGCCTCTTCGAGCTGTTCGGCCCGGACCTCAGCACCGCGTGCGGCGAGCTGTCCGAGCGCCTGTTCCACGTCGATCGTCGGCTCCGTCGTGTCGTCGTTCACACTCATGGCGTCCAGATGATCGTCACGGTCGCGTCGTCGGTCTCGATCGTCTCGTAGTCGTAGCCCCGGTCGTCGAGCTTCGGGTAGAGGTGCTGTGGAGCGCGGTCGTTCTCCTGGACGAGGACGGCGTCGTCCAGGTCCGCGAGCGTCTCCAGGGTCTGCCGGAGCGGTTCGGGCGGCCCGAGGTCGCGCACGTCCAGTCGCTCGGTCGGTGCGTCGGTCGGTGCGTCCGTCTCGGCGAGCAGTGCCACGGGGTCCATGGACGACGGTAGGTCCCCACCGCCGCCGTCGGTTTCCCCGAACATGTTCGGAACCAGTGCCAGCAGGACGCGGACCGAACGGTCGGACATGAGCGCGCTCCCCGGAGACATCGACGCGGAGGCCGGCCCGCCCATGACGATCCCGCTGCGACACTTCGTCGTGGCGCTTGGCTTTCTCGTCGCGGGCGTCGCGGTCGGCGTTCTCGGCGGCCGTGCCGGCCACCTCGCCCAGGTCCACCTCCTGCTTGCCGGCTGGGTTTGTCTCACGATCCTCGGCGCGATGACCCAGTTCGTCCCGGTCTGGGCCGGCGTCGAGTTGCACTCCCGGCGGCTGGCCGCGCTGCAGTTGCCCCTCGCGGCGGTCGGGTTCGCCGGCCTGGCCGCCGGGTTCCCGCTCCGTGCCGACACGCTCCTGCCGGTCGCGGGCGCCCTCGCACTGGCCGGCGTCTGGGTGTTCTGTTACAACCTCGGCCGGACGCTCCGGCGCGCTGCCCCGGACGTGACGACGGGGCTGTTCGCCGTCGCGCTGGGCTTTTTCGTCCTCGTTACGCTCGCGGGCCTCGGGCTGGCGCTGGATCGGGCGGTCGGGGTCCTGCCGGTCGCCGGGGTCTCTCGGGCCACGCTGCTCACCGCGCACGCGACGCTCGCGGTCTTCGGCGCCGTGTTGGCGACCGTCGTGGGCGCGCTCGCACAGTTGGTGCCGATGTTCACCCAGGCCGACACCGGCCGCCTGGCCACGCTCGCGGAACGGGCGGTCGCCGTCGGCTACCCGGTCGGCGTCCTGCTGCTGGCGGGGGACGGCTGCTCGCTGTCCCGACAGTCGCCCGTCTCGGCGGTGTGCTCGTCGCGGCCGGTCTGGCGACCGTCGGCCTTGTCCTGGCCCGCCGGCTCGTCGGCGCGACCGTCGACTGGTCGCCGATGCTGACCCGGTACGCCGTCGTCGCCGTCTCGGTGCTGGGGTGGGCGCCGCTCGCGGCGCTGACCTGGCTCCGCGACCCGCTTGGCTACGCCGGGTTGTTCGGCCACCCGGTGACGGGGAGCCTGCTGCTCGTCGGCGTCGTCGGCTTCGTCGTCCTGGGGACGCTGTACCACGTCGTCCCCTTCATCGTCTGGGTCCACCGCTACAGCGACCGACTCGGATTCGAGGACGTGCCGATGATCGACGACCTCTACGACGGCCGGGTCGCCGTCGCCGACGTGACGGCCTTCGTTGCCGCCGGGCTTCTCGCGGTCGCTCACGACGCCGGACTCTTGCCGGCGGTCGCGGCGACGGCCGCGGGGACGCTCGCGTTCGCCGGGGCCGCGCTGTTCGGGGCGAACCTCGTCACCGTCCTCGTCGCCCACAGCCCACAGTCGATGCCGGAACTCCTGGGTGGCCGGCTCGCTCGCGCGTGGGACCGATAGGCCGGTCATCCGTCCGTCGGCTGCTCGGTGTACAGCGAGTAGGTGAGGACGGCAAACCCCGCGGCGGTAAATGAACTCTCGACGGTGACACTGGTCGCGACCGGGAACTCGAACACCTGGTGGAGGCTCCCGGCGAAGATGCTCCCGACGGTCACGAGTCCGATACCGACGAACAGCGCCCGCATCGCCCGTGCGTCCGTCCGGCGGTAGGCACGGTAAGTCAGGGCGGTCAGCACCGCGCCACAGAGCAGTGTCACCGTCTTGGCGGCGATCAGCAGGATCGTACTGGGACCGATCATGACAGTCACTGCTGGAACGGAACCGTCAATATAAATTGCAGGGGATTTTCAGGACGTGGGAAGCCACCGCCGGCCCGGCCAGGGCCGCGCTACCGGACGTACAGCGAGTAGAGGATGATCCCGAGCCCGATTGCGGTCAGGCCACTGGAGACGAACACGCTCGTGTAGATGAGGTCGACGTTGTAGACGTTGCTGACCACGATATCGAGGACGCCGCCCAGTACTGCCCCCAGGGTCACCACCCCGAAGCCGTACGTGAGCCACTTGTGTTGTGGGGCGTTGGTCCGCCGGTAGGCCTGATACGAGTAGTAGGTGATCAGCCCCCCGATGATGAGGATGAGCGTCTTCGAGACGACGATACCGATCTGTGAGCTTGGGATGTGTGGCATGGTACTACGTCTCCTTGCGGACCTCCGACCAGAGGTTCTCCAGGCGCTGGTCCGGCGAGCGTGCGCGGTGTGAGATGTCGACCGCGAGCTTCCGGTCCTCGTCCAGGCCGATGACCACCTCCTCGAAGTCGACCGCGTACCGGCTGGCGTGCTGGCCGTCGGGTCGGACTTCGACGCCTTCGTACAGCAGCGACGACTCCGTCAGCAGTTCGAGTTTGCGGTAGGCCGTCGACAGCGGAACCCCGCTCTCCTCCGATATCTCGCTCGCCGTCATCGGCTCGTCGAGCACGCTGACGATCGCTCGACAGTCCTCGTCGTCGAGCGCGTCGAGCACCGTCTCCAACTCCGGTGTCTCGTCGTCAGCGAACGGGTCCCGGACCATCGTTGTCGGGACGTGCTCTCTCGACACGGTTAAGATTCCCGAATCCCGCCGAAACCTTCCGCAGGCGGGCGATTCAGTCCCGGAGCGACCCCCGAAACTTAGGGTAGTCTTATGAAAGCCGCTCGCCCGTTCTCACTCGCCGGGAACGCTTCTACTCGGCTGAGAACGCGCTGTAGGGGGTTTATACAGAGGTGTCTTATCCCGACGTGTACATGACTGATCCAATCGGTGCACCCGGCTCGGGGATCTCCCGTCGCGACTTCGTGAAAGCATCCGGCCTCGGCGGCACGCTCGCGCTCGCGGGCTGTGCGGCACCCGGCGACCCACAGGAGACGGTCGAGGCGGCCACGGACACGGCGTCGACGGCCGCGAATCAGTCCAGCAGTCTCCCGACGACCTCCCCGCCCGAGGTCGTCAACGTCGACGAACAGGGCGGCGAGGTCACGCTCTCGTCCGTCCCCGCGCGTCACGACGCCCACCCCGGCGAGTCCATGGGCGGTCCGGTCGAACTCCCGCAGGTCTGGGCGTTCAAGGCCGACGACGGCTCGCCCAGCGTCCCCGGTCCCATCCTCCGGACGACCGAGGGCGAGGACATGGAGGTGACGCTGGACAACTCCGACGGGATGCGCCCGCACACGATCCACTTCCACGCCGTCTCGAAACAGTGGGAGGACGACGGCGTCCCGACGACGACGGGCATCCGCGTCGACCCCGGCGAGCAACACACCTACACCATCCCCGCGGACGTGCCTGGGACCCACCTGTACCACTGTCACTACCAGACCCCGCGGCACCTCGACATGGGGATGTACGGCATCTTCCGCGTCGACCCCGAGGGGTACGAACCGGCCGACAAGGAGTACTTCCTCTCCTTGAAGGAGTGGGACTCCCGGCTCAACAAGCAGATGGCGGGTATGGACGCGAGCTACAGCCCGCGCAACCGCAACCCCGACACGTTCACTGTCAACGGCAAGTCCGCACCCCGGACCCTCCACCCCGAAGACGGCTCGCCGATCATCGTCGAACAGGGGGATACGGTCCGCCTACACATGCTCAACGCGGGCTACATGGACCACCCGATGCACGTCCACAACCACCGGTTCGAGGTGACCCACAAGGACGGCGGCCAGATTCCCGACGCTGCCCGCCACGAGCAGGACGTGTGTTCGATCCCGCCGGCCGGCCGCCGGACCGTCGAGTTCACCGCCGACGCCGACCCCGGCATCTACCTCATGCACTGTCACAAGGTCAACCACGTGATGAACGGGAGCGCGTACCCCGGCGGGATGCTCACCGGCGTCGTCTACAAGGAGGCCATGGACACCGACATCTTCGGGCAGTTGATGGAGTACGCGGGGTACGAAGGGTGAACGGAGTGAACCCTTCGGGACAAGCGAGCGGTGAAACCGCGAGTCGAAGCCGTGAGTACGTGTGATCGGTTCTCGGAGCGCTACTCCCCGCGGCCGACGGCGAGGGTCGTCCCGCCGTCGTCTCGCTCGACGACCCGAACAGCCGGTGTCACCCACGCCGGAGCCAGGCGGCCGAGCACCCTCTGTAACTGTCCGAACCGTTTCCGCGTCAGGGTGTAGACAGCCGAGAACGCCAGCACGGCCCACAGGGCCGCGTCTGCGGTGGGCGAGGTGGCCGATGCCGCGATAGCGACCAGTCCCGCGCCGGCACCCAGGAGGAAGTCCTCCGGCGCACCGGAGTAGCGGACGTAGCGTCGCGGTCGGTGCCACCGGCCGAGCAGGTGGTCGAACACGGCCCGGTCAACCGTCGGGTTCCAGGGCTCCGGCTCGGGGCTGCCGCCGAAGATGTCCGAGACGGCGTGGAGCGCGGCAGCGACGAGTGCGACGGCCAGCGCGACCGTCACGGGACCGGGCGCGAGCGCGACGACGGCCGACGCGGCGACAGCGAGCACCGAGTAGCCCACCGGGAAGTGTGTGGTCTTGCGGTGGTGGCCCAGCACGTCGATGTCGGGAGCGAGCCCGCCCGCGAACGCCGCCGCGAGGACGAGCGGCGCGCCGACGTGATCGCCGACCAGCGGGTACGAGAGGGCCGCTACCGCGACGCCCAGCAGGGCGTGTGTCGTCGCCATCATACGGAGTACGTACCACTCGGTACGGCTCAATAGGAATAAACAGTCGGGTGGGGCGGCGCTCAGGAGCGGCGCTGCAGGCGGGCGAGGACGCGGTCTTTCAGCAGATAGACGACCGCTGAGGCCAGCGCCAGCGCCGTCAGCACCGCCGCGACGCTCCGGAACTGCCCCGAAGCGGCCTCCTGGCCGGCGTAGGCGACGGCGAGAAACGAGGGCGTCCGGCCGACGATCACGAGCGCGAGGAACGTCCGTGTGCGTACGGTCGAGAGGCCCGCGACCAGACAGAGCAAGTCGTCGGGAAACGTCGGGAGGAGAAAGAGGACGAACAGGCCGCCGGTGCCGCCCCGCTCGACGATGGCGTCCCAGCGGGCGAGCGCCGCGTCGTCGACGACGCGCTCGACGTACGGGCGGCCGCGACGCCGGGCGAGGACGAAGACGATTGCGCTGCCGAGCGTCACGCCGAGCATGCTGTAGACAGTGCCGGCCAGCGTCCCGAACAGGTAGCCCCCGACGCCGCCCAGCACTTGCCCGGGGATCGGCGCGAGGATCACCTGGACGGTCTGGAGGGCGACAAACGCAAGCGGGGCGTACGCGCCGAGGCCGGCCAGTTGCGCCCGCAGCCAGCCCGCGTCCGTGAGTTCCGGGACCAGGACGGTGAGCGCGCCGGTCGTCCCGAGGAGCGCGACCAGCAGGACGACAGACCGCCGGAGCGCGTCCCGACGGGCCGCCTGCGAACTGAACAGCCCGGACCCGTCGGCCGGGCCGTCGTCCGCGTCTGGTCCGGTCACAGCAGCGAGAGGGTCTTCCGCTTCGCGTTCTCGACGACCTTGGTGAGGAACTGCCAGCGGGAGAACCGCCGCCAGATGGCGGCCGTCCGGCCGGCCCGCATCCCGTCGAGGATCGCCCGCTCGGAGACGGCCGTCTCGGCCAACCGGACGGCCGTGGCCGCGCGCCCGATACCCGACGTGCGGTGGGCGTCGCTCCCGCCGAAGGCCGGATACGCGCGGACGGACGCGAACCGTTCGGCCTGTCGGTTCCGGAGGTTCGTCAGCGCGTGGGCGTTGTACACCTCGATCCCGTCCACGTCGTCGATCGCGCCGGCGCTCGCGCCGTGGCGCGACCGCTGGAACGGGTGGGGGACGACGGCGACGCCCCCGTCGGCCTGGACCGTCCGGGCCGTCTCGGGCAGCGGGCGACCGGGCTCGGGCGCCTCGTCGACACCGAGCGCGAGGAGGTGGCCGTCGGCGGTCGAGACCTCACAGCCGACGATGCCGACGAGCCCGTAGTCGGGCGCCAGGTCGGCGACGATCCGGGCGCCCTCGACGGTGTCGTGGTCGGTGACGACGACGGCGTCCAGGCCGACCTCGCTCGCGCGGGCCAGCAGTCGTTCGGGCATCGCCCGGGCGTCGTAGGAGGCGACGGTGTGGAGATGCGGGTCGACGCGGACGGTCCGCTCGTCGGCGGCCCCCGCCGGTCCGGGGCCGCTCATAGATACCCGAACTCCAGCGCCAGCGCCAGCGCGGTTGCGACGGCCGCCCCGAGCGCGGCCAGTACGTGACTCACGTCGGTCTTGTAGGCCTTGTAGTCCGAGACCATCAGCGGGCAGACGGCGGCGACGACGAGGCCGGCGAGCCAGCCGTTCCAGACGGGGACAAGCGCCCAGAGGAAGTAGGTCCCGACGACGACGAGGTTCGTGTGGACGACGGTCGTCCCGTGGTAGTAGCTCGCGCCGCCGTCAGAACCGAATCCCTCGCTGTTGTGCCGGACGAGGCGGAGCCCGCCGAAGGCGAACACGAGGAACCCGACGATCAGGCTCGCGAGGTCGTTCGGCGCGAGGACGGTGTGGTACAGCAGGACCGCCGGCACGAGGTACGCGAAGATGTCGATGAACGAGTCGACCTGCCGGCCGAAGGGCGAGGAGGATCCCGTCCGGCGGGCGTACCAGCCGTCGGCCTTGTCCAGTACGAACGCGCCGAACATCGCCAGCAGCGCCAGGTTCGGCTCGCCGCGCACGAGCAGCAGTGCGCTCCCCCAGCCGACCAGCAGCGCCGCGAGGCTGATGTAGTCGGCCCCCGTCAACTGTCTGAAGACGTTGGTTCGATCGCCCGTGTCCGTCACGCGACGGTCGGCCCAGACGCCCCGTATCGCCTCTCGGAGTTCCCCGGTCATCCGCTCGTCCGAAGACACCCGGCCCCGAAGTATAAATCTGGCCCGTCAATTATTTACTCAGTTTCAATCTATATAGCTACGGAGCGTTCCGTAGCGATCCGGACGGGTCAGGCGTCGGCCACCGAGCGGTGAGAGAACGGCCCGACTCTGACGTAGCGACGTTTCTGCCGGGGAGCGAAACCGTGGCGCTCGAACAGCGCCCGGGAGGGACGGTTGTCGACGGCGACGAGCGCCGTGGCCCGCTCCGCCCCCCTGTCGCTGGCCCTGGCGAGCGCGTCGGCGACCAGCCGCGTCGCCACGCCGCGGTTGCGGTGGGACGGATCGACGTAGACCCGCCGGACGTACGCCCCGTCGAACTGCACCCGCCGTTCGAGGGGATGAATCTCGTGGGTCGCGTCGACCGAACAGAAGAGGTAGCCAAGCGGCGTCTCACCGTCGAAGGCGGCGACGACCGATTCGTCGGCGAGCAGTTCCGCCGTGGGCGCGTCCAGCGGGTCGACCCGCTCGGGAGGCGTCCGCTCGACGGTGAAGCGGCCCTCGTCGGGTATCTGTGTCTCGTCGCCCAACTCCGCGACGTACTCGATCATCGATGTCGCAGTGACGCCGCGGTCGGCGAGCGCGTCGTAGACGGCGCGGCCGTACCGGTTGCGGGTGAGCCGCCAGAGTTGCATCTGTCGGGCTCTGCGCGAGGAACCGGCATAAATGACCGTGTGACTGCTGTTCCCAACCCCTGGGAACGCGCTCGGCCCGTTTTTTAGTGGGACAACAAGACCCGGGTATGGGAGAACTGGATCACGAGGTCGACGCCCCACGGGGTGCGACGAGCCGCGAGTGGGAAGTGTTCGTCCGCGAAGCGGCCGCGGACCCGCTGACCCACGCCGGCAGCGTCAGCGCGCCCTCGGCGGAGATCGCCCGCGAGCAGGCGGAGAAACTGTTCGGTCACGCGGCCGCGGCGCTGTGGCTGTGTCCGGCCGACGAGACCAGGCGGTTCCAGGACGAAGCCCTGGCGCTCGATCCGGCGGCCGACGAGGGTGACGCCACGATGGACGAGGCCGAGATGCACGCCGAGACGCTCCGGGGTGAGGACGCGTGATCTCCGTCTCGAAACTGCTCTGTGACCTAGACGCCGAGGGCGACGGCCTGCGCTACGACGCGGCTGACGACTCGACGAAGGCCCAGATCCGCGAGGAGAAACAGCGCCGCCCCGTCGTCGTCTGGAACGTCACCAAGCAGTGTAACCTCTACTGTGACCACTGCTACGCGGCTGCGGACACCGACATCGCCGACGGCGAACTGTCGACGGCCGAGGGGAAGGCCGTGCTCTCGGACCTGGCCGACTACAGCGCGCCGGTCGTGCTCTTCTCGGGGGGCGAACCGCTCGTGCGCCAGGACCTCGAAGAACTGGTCGCCCACGCGAACGAGGTCGGCGTCCGGCCGGTGCTCTCGACCAACGGGACCCTCATCACCGAGGAGCGGGCCGAGTCGCTGAAAGCCGCCGGGCTCAAGTACGCTGGCGTCTCCGTCGACGGCCTCCCCGACGCCAACGACGACTTCCGCGGGATGGAGGGCGCCTTCGAGGGGGCGATCCAGGGGATCGAGAACTGCCTCGACGCCGGGCTGAAGACCGGCCTCCGGTACACGATCACCGACCGCAACGCCCCGGATCTGGAGGGCGTCGTCGATCTGCTGACCGACGTGGGCGTCGACCGTTTCTGTTTCTATCACCTGGACTACGGCGGCCGCGGGACCGAGATCGTCGACGCCGACCTCACCCCCGTCGAGCGCCGCCAGGCGGTCCAGCGGGTCTGTGACATGACCCGCGAGTACCACGACCGGGGCGAGGAGATCGAGACGCTGCTGGTCGGCAACTACGCCGACGCCGCCTACATCGTCGAGTACGCCCGGGAACACCTCGGCGAGGCACAGGCCCGCCGGGTCTACGAGTACCTCCGTGTCAACGGCGGCGACCCGACCGGCGAACGGGTCGCGGACATCGACTACCAGGGCAACGTCCACCCCACGCAGTTCTGGCAGGGCTACACCCTCGGAAACGTCCGGGACCGCCCGTTCGGTGCCATCTGGGAGGACGAGTCGAACCCGTTGCTCCGGGGGCTACGAGAGCGGGAGGACCACCTCTCCGGGAAGTGTGCGGACTGTCGGTACGCCGGGATCTGCCGTGGCGGCTCCCGCCTCCGTGCGCTCACCGTCGAAGACGATCTGTTCGCGCCGGACCCGCAGTGTTACCTCGACGAGGACGAGATCAGGGGGGCTGAGCCGTTCGTCGACGCCGGCCACACCGAGACTGCGGACTGACACTCCCACTTCAATTCCCTCCGCTCTCGGGCCGCCGAGATAATAGCTTTCGTCCCGAACATCTACGTGCGGCCGTCGGAACGCGGCCGCGCGGGTATCTGTCCGTGGCTCCAGCACAGGAGCACCGTCGCGCTCGTTCGGATCACGGTCGCCCGGTGGGCTCGGGCGACCCTTCGGGACCAGTGGACTGCGTGTCGCGGCGCACTCGTCTCGGGCGCGGGGCGACCGCGTTGCCACGGTCCGGCCGGCTGCCGGTCGTCGTCGGGGAGAACGGGGCTGCCGGCCGCGTACCGAGGTGTTTTTGCCCCATCCTCGCCTACCCGTGGGTGTGCTGTCGGTCGAGCTTCACACACACTCGTCGCTCTCCCACGACGGTCGGGACCCCGTCGAACTCCTCTTAGAGCAGGCCGAGGCTGTCGGGTTGGACGCGCTCGCGGTCACCGATCACGACGAGCTATCGGCCAGTGTCCGGGCCGCCGAACTCGCCCCGGAGTACGGCCTGATCGGGATTACGGGCATGGAGGTGACCTGCGCCGCCGGCCACGTGCTGGCCCTGGGTATCCAGGAGCCCATCCCGCCGGGACTGGCCTTCGAAGAGACGCTCGACCGCATCCGCGAGCAGGGCGGGACCGCCGTCGTCCCCCATCCGTTTCAGGAGTCCCGGTCCGGGGTGCTGGAACACATCTCGAAGGACGAACTCGCGGCCGCCGACGCCATCGAGGTGTACAACTCCCGGCTGTTGACGGGCCGGTCGAACCGACAGGCCGAACGATTCGCCAGGCGCCGCGGGCTGCCGATGACGGCCGGCAGCGACGCTCACATCGCCGAGATGGTCGGACAGGCGGTCACCAACGTCGACGCCGCCGACCGCTCGCAGGACGCGATCCTCGAAGCCGTCCGGGACGGCCGGACGACCGTCGAGGGCGAGCGGACACCCTGGCGGATCAGCTTCCGGCAGGCCGCCGGCGGGGCCAAACGCCGCGTGAAGAACCGGCTGGGGAGCTTCCTGGGCTGATGCGCGGAGCGTCCGAGACAGCGGTCGGGGCAGCGCTCGATAGCGGCGACCCGCTCTCGGGTACTGCCGGGTTCGCGGGCGAGATCGACGACCGTCTCGTCCGGGACGTGCTCGGTCGGTACCCGCTGTTCGTCGAGGACGCGAGCGACGACGGGCTGCCGGAGTGGAGTAGCGACCCATCGGATCTCGACGACCCGCGGTCGTTCCCGGCCGGCCACGTCCGGGACAAGAGGGGGACACGCCGGGTCTTCTCGCTGCCGGACCCGGCGCCGCTGGCCGACGACGAGGCGGCCGTCGCCACCGTTCGAGACGCCGTCGAGACGAGCGTCGACGCGGTCGACACCGCCGGCCTCGCCATCGCTTTCTCGGGCGGCGTCGACTCCGCGTTGCTGGCCGCGCGACTGGACGCGCCGCTGTACGTCGCCGGCTTCCCCGACAGCCACGATGTCGAGGCAGCCAGGTCGGCGGCCGACCTGCTGGATCGGGACCTCCGGGTCGTCGAACTGACCCACGACGCCATCGAGCGGGCAGTCCCCGAGATCGTCGCGGCAACCGGTCGAACGAACGCTATGGCCGTCCAGATCGCGCTCCCGCTGTACCTGACTGCCGAGCGCGTCGCCGCGGACGGGTTCGACCGCCTCGCGGTCGGGCAGGGGGCCGACGAACTGTTCGGCGGCTACGCGAAGGTCGCGAAGGCGCCCGACGACCCCCGCGTCGAGGCCGAGACGGTCCGAGGCGCCCAGCGGGAGGTCGTCGCCACGCTGCCCGACCAACTCGAACGCGACGTGCTGGCCCTGCGGGCGGCCGGTGTCGAACCCGTCGCGCCGCTGTTGCACGACCGGGTGGTCGAGGCGGCGCTCGGCCTCGA
This sequence comes from Haloarcula pelagica, assembly GCF_030127105.1. Taxonomy (NCBI): domain Archaea; kingdom Methanobacteriati; phylum Methanobacteriota; class Halobacteria; order Halobacteriales; family Haloarculaceae; genus Haloarcula; species Haloarcula pelagica. The sequence continues at coordinate 2,933,724 of NZ_CP126161.1, forward strand.
CGATCACCACCTCGTCGACGGCGACACCCGCAAGTGGGCGCTCCGGCAGGCCGCCCGGGGCTCGCTGCCCGAGGCCATCGCGACCAGAGACAAGAAGGCCGCACAGTACGGCTCGCTCGCGGCCCGCGAACTCGACCGCCTCGCGAGGCAGGCCGGCTACAAGCGTCGGATGGACGACCACGTCACCCAGTACGTCGAGTCGCTGGTCGAGTGACTCGTCGGGGCGCTGGGACCCTCGGTGGGCTCAGGCGCTGTGTCCGGCGCCGGTGACCGCGACCGGCCGCTCGGAGTCGAGGATGACCGACTGGCTGACGCTGCCGAACACCAGCGCGCCAAGCGGCGACCGCTTGCGACCGCCCATCACGATCATGTCGGCCGCCTCGTCCTCGGCGACGGTGACGATCCGCTCGTCGGGGTCGCCGTGGGCCGATATCGTCTCGACCTCGACGCCGGCGTCCCGGAGGTCCTCGACCATCCGCTTGCCCGCAGTCGTCTGCTCGACAGTGGTCTTTTCGGCCATCTCCTCGCTGCCGAAGACGTGGACGACCGTCGCTTTCACGAACTCGGCTGGCTCCGGTAGCGCGAGCGTCGCCGCCGTCTGTGCCGAGGCGCGCTCCTCGCTGCTGTCGACCGGGAGCAAGACGTGGTACATGTTTACACCTTGCCCGCTCCCCGCGATAGTTATGACTCGGTTATCGTCTCGATGGCTTGTCGACCGATCTCGACGACATCCGCCGGTAGCCGGTCGGTACTGGCCTGGAGATCCCCGGGAGTGAACCACGTCCAGTCGTCGGCCGGCTGTTCGCCCGGGCCGGGATCGATGTCGCGGGTCACCGATTCGCCGTAGAAGATGAAATCGATGTGCTGGTGGCCGACCGCGCCGTCGGCGTCGACGTTGATGTCTTCGAGCAGGAAGTGCTGAGGCTGGGGGATCGACCGGACCGTCTCGCTCTCGATGGCTTCCTGTGGGGCCACGAGGTCGACATCGAGCCCGAGTTCTTCGCGGGTCTCCCGCAGCGCCGCCTCGTGCGGGAGTTCGTCCCGGTCGACGTGGCCGCCGGCCGGGAGCCACAGTTCCAGTTTGTCGTGTTCGTGCAACGCGACGGCGCCGTCGCTGACGACGTAGACGGTCGCGACGAAGTGCCGTGTCGTCTCCATACCCCCGGCGAGGAGACGGACGGTGCTTTAGGTTACGGTCGCGGTCAGGGCTGGACTTCGTCCTCGGCTTCGAGCAGTTCGTGGTAGCGGTTGCGGATGGTGACCTCCGAGATGTTCGCCACTTCGCTGACCTCGCTCTGAGTGACCTTCTCGTTGGTCAGCAGCGAGGCCGCGTAGACGGCGGCTGCCGCCAGGCCGACGGGCGATTTCCCGGAGTGGACGCCCTGCTGTTTGGCGTTCTGGAGGAGCTGTCGGGCCCGGCGCTCGACCTCCTCGGAGAGTTCGAGGTCGGAGGCAAAGCGGGGGACGTAGCTCTCGGGGTCTGCGGGCTGGATCTCCAGGTTGAGCTCCCGGACCACGTAGCGGTAGGTACGGGCGATCTCGTCTTTGTCGACGCGGGAGACGTTGGCGATCTCGTCCAGAGAACGGGGGGTCCCGGCCTGACGGGCCGCGGCGTACAGCGACGCCGTCGAGACGCCCTCGATGGACCGTCCGGGCAGGAGGTCCTCGTCCAGCGCCCGTCGGTAGATGACACTGGCGGTCTCACGGACGTTCTCGGGCAGGCCGAGTGCGGAGGCCATGCGGTCGATCTCGCCCAGGGCCTGCTTGAGGTTGCGCTCTTTCGAGTCGCGGGTCCGGAACCGCTCGTTCCAGGTGCGCAGGCGCTGCATCTTCTCTCGCTGGCGCGAGGACAGGGAGTTGCCGTAGGCGTCCTTGTCCTGCCAGCCGATGTTGGTCGAGAGCCCCTTGTCGTGCATCATGTTCGTCGTCGGGGCGCCGACACGGGACTTCTCGTCTTTCTCCTTGGAGTCGAACGCTCGCCACTCGGGACCGGGGTCGATCTCGTCTTCCTCGACGACCAGGCCGCAGTCTTCGCAGACGGTCTCACCGCGTTCGCTGTCCGAAAGCAGGGAGCCACCACATTCTGGACAGACGAGTTCGTCCTCCTCCTCGTCTGTCTGCTCGTGCTCTGTGTCGCGCTCGCTCGTGTATCGGCGGATGGTGGTGTCGGTCATTGGTTACGTACAGACGGGTCTGGATACCCGGAAAACGTATTGTGCAATTCTTTGTAACGGACCGAGAAACTTAAATCCTCTGCCTACTCTGTAAGCATTCCTTTCCGAATCGAAAAAGAGAGTTTTCGTTCGACGTGTTTTCCGTCCGCCGAACCGACGGCAGATCGGACGGTGGTCGTTCCGAAACGCTTACCGACGGGCCAACACTCCGGACGCACATGAGCGACACCGCCGTCGACCCCGACGAAGTCCGCCACGTCGCGGACCTCGCCCGCGTCGACCTCGACGACGAGGAACTCACGCGGTTCACCGAGCAGTTCGGCGACATCCTCGACGCCTTCGAGGCCCTCGACGAGGTCCCGGAGACGGACCGCGAATCGGAGCTCGCGAACGTGATGCGCCCCGACGAGGTCAGGGAGAGCCTGAGCCAGGAGGAGGCACTGCAGAACGCCCCCGAGTCCGAGGAAGGGCAGTTCAAGGGGCCGAAGGTGTCCTGAGATGACCGACTACAACGGCTACATCACGGCCGAGACCATCGACGGCGCCGACGACGGGCCGCTCGCGGGCCGGACCGTCGCCGTCAAGGACAACATCTCCACCGAGGGCGTCCAGACGACTGCGGGGTCCGCGATGCTCGAAGGGTACGTCCCGCCCTACGACGCGACGGTCGTCGAGCGGCTGAAAGCCGCCGGCGCGACCATCCCCGGCAAGACCAACATGGACGAGTTCGGGATGGGAACCACCACCGAGACCTCCGCGTACGGCGCCGTCGAGAACCCCGTCGCGGAGGGCCACGTTCCCGGCGGCTCCTCCGGTGGCTCGGCCGCTGTCGTCGCCGCCGGCGACGCCGACATGGCCCTCGGCTCGGACACCGGCGGTTCGATCCGCTGTCCGGCCGCGTTCTGTGGCGTCGTCGGGATCAAGCCCACCTACGGGCTCGTCTCCCGCTACGGCCTCATCGCCTACGCCAACAGCCTCGAACAGATCGGTCCGATCGCCCCCTCTGTCGAGGAGGCCGCACAACTGCTGGAGGTACTGGCCGGTCCCGACGAGAACGACGCGACGACCCGCGAAGCGCCCGACGCCGACGATTCCTACGCCGACGCCGCCGACGGCGATGTCGACGGCCTCTCGATCGGCGTCCCGACGGAACTGCTCGACGGCGCCGACGAGGCCGTCGTCGAGACGTTCTGGGACGCGATGGCCGACCTGGAGGCACAGGGCGCCAGCTACCACGAGGTCGACCTGCCCAGCGTCGAACACGCCGTCGAGGCCTACTACGTCATCGCGATGTCCGAAGCGTCCTCGAACCTCGCCCGGTTCGACGGCGTCCGGTACGGACAGAGCGGCGGCTACGAGGGCAACTGGAACGAGAGCTTCGCCGACGCCCGCGAGGAGGGCTTCGGCGAGGAGGTCAAACGCCGGGTCCTCCTGGGAACGTATGCCCTCTCGGCCGGCTACCACGACAAGTACTACAAGAAGGCCCAGGACGCCCGCGCCTGGGTCAAACAGGACTTCGACGAGGCGCTCGAGGACGCGGACGTGTTGGCCTCGCCGACCATGCCGGTCCCGCCGATGAAACGCGGCGAGAGCCTCGACGACCCGCTGACGATGTACCTCGCCGACGCGAACACGACGCCGGTGAACCTCGCGAACCTCCCGGCGATCTCGGTGCCCGCCGGCGAGACCGACGACGGCCTCCCGGTCGGCCTCCAGATCGTCGGGCCAGCGTTCGGCGAACGGGAGATCATCCGGGCCGGCAGCGCGTTGGCGTGATCGCTGTCGACGGTACATTCTTCTCTCGGCGACCGTAACGTGTGGCGATGGCAGCCACGAGTCAGTCGACCTGGCGTGTTCGGGCGCGCCTCCTCGTGCTCGGCGTCGTCCTCGTCGCGTTCGACGCCGTCGCGGTCGCGGCCGCCTACGTGCTGGGCTATCTCGCCGTCGGGCTCGCCCCACTGCTCTGGAACGACTTCGGGGCGCTGTTCGGGGCCGGGATCGACACCGGGGTGCTCGTTCCCGTCGTCGCGGTCGGCACCCCGGTCGTGCTGATCGCGCAGTCGGTGTTCGGCTACCGGATGACACTCCGGGCGGGGCTGTCGGACGCCACCGATCCGGCAGCGAGCAGTCCCGACAGCATCGCCGCGATGCGCCGCAAGATCGACCGCGAGGAGACGGTCCAGGCGGTCCGGGACCGGGTCGAGCGCCTCGCACACACCGCCGACATGGCGACCCCCGAGGTCTCGATCGTCGAGTCGGCGACGCCCAACAGCTTCGTCGCCAGTCGCCCAGGCGAGCGGACGCTGTTCGTGACGACGGCACTGGTCGAGCGGCTCGCCGACGACGAACTCGACGCCGTCCTCGCGCACGAACTCGCGCACCTCAAACACGGCGACTCGGTCGTGATGACCGCTGCCGCGTTCCTCCCGACCGTGACCGATCGCTGGCAGACCGTCGCCGTCGGCGTCCTCCGCCGGTCGTTCCTGACGGGGTGGCTGTTCGCGGGCGACGACGCCGACGCCAGGACGCTCATCGCCGGCCAGTTCGAACTCGTTCTGGTCGTGTTCGCGCTGGCCTCGCTCCCGGTCGTCGCGGCCCTGTCGCTGGCCAGTACGGCCTGTTACCGCCTGCTCTCTCGGATCAGGGAGTACGCGGCCGACGCCGGCGCGGTGGCGATCTGTGGTTCGCCGGGAGCGATGGCCAGCGCGCTGGAGACGCTGACGACGGACCACCGGCCCGAGCAGGACCTCCGGACCGCCCGAACTGGGGTCCGAGAACTGTGTGTCCTCCCGGACGCTATCGAGGCTGTCGACGAAGCCGACGAGGCCGACGCCACCAGCGTCGCCGGCCGGATCGGCGGTGGCTGGGCGCGGCTCCGCGTCTGGCTCCTGCCGGGTTCGCATCCGGACATCGACGACCGCATCGACACCCTGCGGGACCGCCAGCGCGCCGTCGACGATCCCGACGAGTCGGCGTTCTGATCTCGACGGCAGCGTTTAGCCGCTGGCACGACAACGAGGGGTATGACAGACGACGCTGGCTCGTGGGTCCACTGGCCGACGATGACGAAGGCGCTCGCACTCGGTGTCGGCGCCGGACTCGTCGTCGCCGTCGCGATCGGTGATCTCTACTTCGGCCTCCTGCTCGGGCTGGTCAACGGCATCGCCTTCGGCGTCGGGCTCTCGCGGACGCGAGATGCGGACTGAGACGCTGGGTCCCGAGCGAGTGCCCGACCGGTTTTGTCCCTGGCGCGCTAACGACACCTCGTGACGACCATCCTCGTCTGGCACCGCAGCGACCTCCGGACGGCCGACAACCCGGCGCTGGCGGACGCACGCGAGGAGGGGGACCGCGTCGCGCCGGCGTTCGTCGTCGATCCGCGCTACTACGGCGCCGACGGGCTGGCCTGTGACGCCCGGCTCCAGTTCCTCCAGGACTGCCTGGCGAACCTCCGCGAGCAGTACCGGGACTTAGGGAGCGATCTGGCGGTGCTAGACGGGGATCCGCGCCGGCGGCTCCGAGACCTGCTGGACTCGGGGACCGTCGACGCGGTCTACTACAACCGCCACCCGACGGCACGCCACGGGAAGCGGGTCGCCGACGCGGTGCGGTCCTGGCCGGAGACGACCGCTGTCGCCGCCGACGGCCTGCGGTACGCCGACCGCCGTCACGACGACGGGACCGTCGCGGTGGAGACGCGCGACGGCTGGGACGATCACTGCGAGAGTTACTTCGAGGGCGACCCCGCACCCCGGCCCGACACGCTGGGGGTCAACCCCGTCGACAGCGACCTGTCGCTCGACGACATGGCCGATCGCTTCGGGAACCCCGAAAAGCGGGACCGACCGCGCGGCGGGACCGTCGCGGCCAACGCACGTCTGGAGGCGTTCTGTGACCGGCTCGCGGAGTACCCGTCCGTGGTCTCCCCGCCGGCGGCCGCACAGCATCGCTCCTCGCGGCTGTCGGCGGATCTGGCATTCGGGACGCTCTCGCCGCGACAGGTCTACCAGCGGGTTCGACAGTGTCCGGACGGCCGCGGCCGGTCGATGTACGTCTCGCGGCTCTACTGGAACCGGCATTACCACCAGAAGCTCGCCGACTGGCCGGGCTGGACGGAGCGGGCGGTGAACCCGGTCTTCTGGGGCCTGTTCCGCGACGAGCACGACCCCGAACTCGACCAGGCCTGGCAGACCGGACAGACCGGGTTCCCGATGGTCGACGCGGCGATGCGGGCGCTGACCGAGACGGGCTACATCAACTTCCGGATGCGGGCGATGGTGGCGACGGTGTACGTCTACGTGCTCAAGCAGTGGTGGAAACGCGGCGCCGACTTCATGTACGCCCACCTGCTCGACGCCGACGCGGCGATCAACTACACGCAGTGGCAGTCCCAGTGTAACCTCACCGGCGTCCACCCGGTGCGGGTGTACGACCCCGCGAAGCAACAACGAGAGTACGACCCCGACGGCGCGTTCGTCCGGGAGTACGTCCCGGAACTGGCCCCGCTGCCCGACCAGCACCTCGCCGAGCCGGCGGAGACACCGGTCCACGTCCAGCGCGAGTGTGGCGTCGACATCGGCGCGGACTACCCGTACCCCGTCGTCGACTACGCTCACGAAGCCGAGCGTGCCCGTGAGATCTACGCCGACCTGGCAGATCGGGCACGGGAGGCGCTCTCGGACCCGCGGGTCGAGCGGCGCTGTTCGTTCTCGAACCGCGGGCGGGGCCGGACCGACGACGGCGGTGGCGACGACACGCAGGGTCAGGCCACGCTCAGTGACTTCTGACGTTGCGTTTCGGCGCGAGCACTCGGTCGTACACCGACGCGAGCCGGTCGATCGCGTGGTCGACGCCGACCTGCTCCCGACGGGCCAGACAGGTCTCGCGGAGCCGCTCGGACTCCCGGAGGGTCCGCTCGATGGCCTGCCGGAGGCCAGCGATGTCGCCCTCCTCGTAAGTGTAGCCCGTCTCGCCGTCCTCGATGGTGTCACTGAGTGCGCCCGCGTCGACGCCGGCGACGGGCGTCCCACAGCAGTTGGCCTCCAGGGCGACCAGACCCTGTGTCTCGACCGGGCTGGGGAACGCGAACACGTCGAGCGCGCTGTACAGCGCCGGCAGTTCCTCACGGTCCAGAAAGCCCAGAAAGCGCACGTCGGCGCCGCTGTCGGTGGCTGTCGCCTCTAGGTCCTCGCGGGCAGGGCCGTCGCCGCCGAAGACGACGGTCACGTCCAGCCCCTCGCAGGCGGCGACGATGTCGTCGAGACACTTCTCGTAGCCGTGCCGGCCCGTATATCCAACGAGCGGCCCGTCGGGCAGGTCGTAGCGCTCGCGGAACGCGGCGCGGTCTTTCGGCGCGAAGAAGTCGGTGTCGACGCCGTTGGAGATAACAGCGACCTCGACATCGACGCCCAGGTCGCGGATGTAGTCGGCGGTCCGGTCGCTGGGCGCGACCACCACGTCGGCGCGGTCCAGATACCACCGCTCGTAGCTCTCGGCCGACGAGCGGACCGCGGACTCGACGGCCCGGTTGAACGAGACGTACTCGGCGTACTCGGCGGTCGGCGTGTGATAGGAAGCCACGAGGGGCACGTCGAGTTTCCGGGCGAGGCGCTGGCCGGCCATCCCCAGGCTAAACGGGGTGTGGGCGTGGACGAGATCGGCGCTCCGGACTGCGCCGGGGATCTGTGGCATCCCCAGGCGATACCCCTCGTAGAACGGGAACGGGAGGCTCCGAACGGGGTGTTCGCTCGCCGCGGGGTCGTGTGCACTGCGCGGGTAGACCACGTCCATGCGACCGTCACGGGCCTGCCAGTAGTCCCGCCAGGTCTTGACGGTGTAGGTGACTCCGTTGACCGTCGGGAGGTAGGTGTCCGTGAACGTCGCGACGTGTGGCAGTGCCATCGCAGCGGCGTAACACGACCAGCGGTTAAATCGTTGCCATCCGCGACCGTCGAGCCAAACCGTTTTGGGGCCGGTGGCGGATAGGACAGCAATGGCTTCGGATCGCTGGCTGTACGCGTGGGCGCTGGCCTCGGTGGCGCTGGGCGCGGCCTCGTTGCTCGTCCCGCTGTACTTCGTGAGTATCGGCGGCGGGACGCTGATGCTCGGCGTCCTGGCCGGTGTCGCGGCCGCCGCGGGCGCGCCCGGCGCACTCGTCTTCGGTCGCGTCGCCGACCGGACCGGGAAACGCCGCGCGCTCGTGTTGGCCGCGCTCGGGATGGCCGTCGTCGGCATCGCCGGCGTCTCGCTGACCGAGTCCGAGTGGCTCGTCGTCGCGGGTAACGGACTGCTGTGGTTCGCAGCGGGGGCCGTCGCCCCCGTGTTGACACTGCTTGTCACGGTCGGCCACCTCGAACGCGAGTGGCCCGGTCGGTTCGCCGCGCTGAACCGCTACCAGGGCTGGGGTTGGGCCGGCGGACTCGTCCTCGGGCTGGTCTGGACGACGGCGCTGTCGGGACCGCTCGGGGCACAGACCGCCCAGCGGACGCTCCTGTGGGTCTGTGCGGGGACGGCCGGCCTCGCCGCCCTGCTGGCCGGTGGCTGGCTCCCGGCCGACCCCGGAGACGCCGAGCGACCGCGGCCGAGCAGGGTCGCCCGTGCCGTCGCACGCGCCCGCCGGCTTCCGGTCAGGTCCGCGACGTTCCCGGTCGGGCCGGGGCGGCTCTACTGGCTCACCCGTCGGACACGCCCCCGTGACCTCCGTTCGCGGCTGACGCCCGCGCTGTCGCTGTACTTCGTCGCGGTCGTCGCAATTTTCGTCGGGTTCGGGATCTTCTGGGGGCCGCTCCCGCTGTATCTCTCGCGGACCCTCTCGTACGACTCGGGGACGGTCTTCGCGCTGTATCTGGTCTCCAGTGTCGGATCGGCGGTGTGTTACGGCGGTGCCGGCCGACTCGCCGAACGGTACGACGCCAGCGTGCTCCAGGCGGCTGGCCTCCTCTCCCGGGCGGTGTTGCATCCGGCCGTCGCAGTCGTCGGCTTCTCGGTGTCGGCGGCGACGCTGTCGCTCGTGACCAACGGCGTCGTGTTCGTGTTCATCGGCGTCGCCTGGGCCGTCATCGCGGTCACCGCGGCCAGCATCGTCACGCGCCTGGCGCCGCCGTCGATCCGGGGTGTCGCGCTCGGGCTCTACACCGCCGTCTCCGGGCTGGCTAACGGTGCTGGCTCCGTCCTCGGTGGGTGGCTCGGCGGACAGGGGTTCCTGCTCGCGTTCGGCGTCGCCGGCGCCTTCGTCTTCCTCGGGGCGGTGCTGGTCACCGTCGTCTGGCGGCGCGCCCCCCAGGACAGTCCCGAGCAGTCGCCGCTTGCGGGCTGACTCACGCAGTCGGCGTCGTCGGTTCGCGGAGCGAGAACGTGGTCCAGTAGATGTCGTCCCGATGCCGGACGAGGTAGGGGCCGTTTCCCTCGTCTTCCGCGGCCGCCGCCAGCGGCTGAACCGGGTCCTGCCGCCGGAACCGTTCGGCAAGTGACCGGACGGCGTCCGGTGGCTCCTCGTCCGGCGGGACGACGAAACGGTCCTCACCGATCGCGGTCTCGACGATCTCCCGCTCGGCAGCCGAGAGCCCCTCGAACGCGAAGGCGAACCGCTCGCGGAGCCGGCGGCCGTAGGCCGACGCGGACATGACCCGCTCACCGCTGTACGCGAAGGTCTTCAGGACCGACTCGTAGGACCCGTCGACGACCCACTCGGCCTCGGCGCCGTTCGCCCACGTGATGGCGCTGTACTGCGAGCCGGGGACGAGTACCGACCGTTCGCGCTCTGTGTCGGTGTACAGGAACGTCGTTCCGATGCCCACGGGGTCGCCGTCTTCGAGGCCGTGGTCGGCGAACTGCTTGCGGTCGACCGCTGGCAGGTCCGCGAAGGCGACGGTTTCCGACGCGGACGGGGACGACTGGAGGATGTCCACCTTCACGGAGTAGGTCGTCGCCGGCGTCTCCTCGACGACGGTATGGTCCAGTTCGTAGACCCCGTCGCCGTAACTGATCCGACGGTCGGTCGGCAGCGGTGGGCGGGTCCGCTCGACGGTCGCACCGTCGTCGAGGATCCGTTCCACGAGCTTCGCTTTCCGGTCGGTCTCCTCCGCCGGGACAGAGTAGAGCACTCTATCGGGGAGGTCGCCGTCCGGGAGCGGGCGCATGTCGAGGTGGGCGGTCGGCACTTCTGCGGCGAGGTCGCCGCGGCCGAACGGCGTGACGGGTCCCGTACAGCCAGCGACTGCTACTGTCGCGGAAGCGGTGAGCACTCCCCGGAGAAACGAACGGCGGTCCATACTGACAGGGTCCGGCCCCGAAAGTAAGAATCGGCGGGTGAGTCAAACCGGGGTTTGAGCGTGGCCGGTCACACCAGTTCCTCGTAGGTCTCGACCAATCGGTCGGCGACCCGGTCTAACCCGTGTTCGCGGGCCGTCTCCTTCGCGTTCTCGCCCAACCGCTCGCGCAGGTCGGGGTTCTCTGCCAGCCGGTCCAGCGCCGCCCGGAACTGGGACTCGTCCTCGCAGATGAGACAGTCGTGGCCGTCCTCGTAGTACTCCCGGAAGACGGGGATGTCCGAGAGGACGACCGCCTTCCCGCAGGCCATCGCTTCCAGAACGGCGATGCCCTGGTTCTCGGCTTTCGTCGGGAACAGGTACACGTCGCCGGCACCGAACGCCCCGCGGATGTCGTCGATCCACCCCGTGAACGTGACGTTCTCGGGCGGATCGTTGACCCACCGTTTGACCGTCTTCGAGGCCTGTGGGCCGGCGTCGTAGGGGCCGAACCACGCGAAGTCGTAGTCGGTTCGCTGGGCGAGTTCACAGAACGTCGTCAGCCCCTTGCGTTCGAAGACGTTGCCGACGGCGAAGACGACCATCCCGTCGAGGTCGTAGCGTTCGCGGTACGGCGCTCGCGTCTCCTCGAAGCCCGCCAACGCGTCGATGTCGACGCCGTTCGTGATCGGGCGGATCGGCGCGTCGACGGGGTACGACTCCAGCACGCCCCGCGTGTACTCGGAGGGACAGAGCACCAGATCGGCCTTCGAGTAGAACCACTTGAGGTACTCCCCCAGCGCCGGTGCGACGAGGTTCGCGCCCCTGAAACTGTCCCGAAAGTCCTCGCGAGTCACGTGGGCGTGCAGGAGCAGCGGCACGTCGTTGCGACTGGCGTGTCGGGCGACCGCCACCGATCCGGGGCCGATCATGTTGCAGTGGGCCAGCTCGTACTCACGGAAGACCGGGTCGTCGAACGCCAGCTTTCCGCCGATGGCCCAGCCGGGGTGGCCGTCGTGCCACGGCTCGGTCACCACGTCGATGTCGGCGTCGGCCTGTGCCAGCGCCGCCCGCTGTTGGTCGACGGCGGTACCGATCCCCGACCGGTCGAGTCGGCCTTCGAGTTCGAGGTAGTTCAGGACACGCACGCTTCGGACCTTTCCGGCCGTCACCAAATTCCTACCGACTCTCCGGAAGGCATTTTCCCGGCGCCGGTCAACCACTGACGATGACAGACGAGACGGCCATCGCCCGCGAGCGGATCGATCGGCTCGCCGGCCTGGCCCGCGACGCCGTCCGCGATGGCCACCCGGATCGGGCGAGAGCGTACGTCAGGCGTGCACGGCGGGTCGCCGAACGCCATCGGCTCCGGCTCCCCAGACAGTTCGAGCGATCGACGTGTGGCAATTGTGATGTCTTCCTGGTCCACGGCGTGAACGCGCGGTCCCGAACACAGTCCGGCCACGTGGTCGTCACCTGTGAGTGTGGCGCACAGTCGCGCTATCCGTACGATTGAGGTTTCTTTACGACGACTGGTTTTATACGTTTGTCCCCGCTACCTGTGTCACATGTCAGACGCGAGTCGACAACAGGAGATACATGAGCTTGACGCGACACTTCGTGTGGGGAAACACGGGATCGAGTCGGTCGCCGACGAACTCGACGAGCAGCTATCCGATCGCTCGTTCGTGAAGGTGAAGTTCCTCCGTGCCGCCCGCGGAGGGACGACCACGGAGGCGCTGGCGGCCGATCTCGCCGATCTGGTCGGCGCCGATGTCGTGCGGACCCGCGGGCACACGGCGGTGTTCGAACGATGATACAGGCCACGCCGACGGGTGCCACCGGCAACGGTGCGATCTCGGGCCTGCTGGACTCGGCCGGTGTCCCCTACGCCGACGCGGTCGGCGCCGCGATCACTTTCGTAGTCGCGTTCGCTGTCATCTACGTCCTGGGCCGGGCCCTGGTTCTCCCGGTCGTCGACCGGACGCTCAAGTCCCGTGACCTCGACGAACACGCGAGAAAACCGCTGAAGAAGGTCACGAGCATCCTGATCGTCTTCGTCGCGATCGCCGTGGCCTTCGGCTTTGCCGGGTACGGCAACTTCCTGCAGTCGCTCGCGACAGTCGCGGCCGCCGCGACGCTCGCCATCGGCTTTGCCATGCAGGACGTGCTCAAGAACTTCGTCGCCGGCGTGTTCATCTACACGGACAAGCCGTTCCGGATCGGCGACTGGATCGAGTGGGACGGCAACTCCGGTGTCGTCGAGGACATCAGCCTGCGCGTCTCGCGGGTCCGGACCTTCGACAACGAACTGTTGACGGTGCCAAACTCCAACCTGACCGACGGCGTCATCAAGAACCCTGTCGCCAAGGAGCAACTGCGCCTGCAGTTCCTCTTCGGGATCGGCTACGACGACGATATCGACAAGGCGACCGAGATCATCGTCGAGGAGGCAAAGGACCACCCGGACATCCTCGACGAACCGGCCCCCTCGGTGCGACTGACGGAACTCGGTGACTCCTCGGTCGGTCTGAAGTCCCGCATCTGGATCGCCGACCCGAGTCGCGGCGACTTCGTCAAGACCCGCAGTCAGTACGTCCAGGCGGTCAAAGAGCGCTTCGACCAGGAGGGCATCGATATCCCCTACCCGAACCGCACGCTCGGCGGCAGCCTCGACATCGCCGGCTACCAGGCGGTCGCGGAAGCCGCGGACGACGACTAACGACCACTTTTTCCGTCGGGGGGTTCGGCGAGCGCGCTCGCCGGATGCTCGTGACAGCCCTGCCTTTCCCCGTCTTCACGGCACGGAGGCCGCGACCGGCCAGCGTGGTCGTTTCCCTGTCAGCCACTACTCGGCAGTTTCGACCACCAGCCACTTTGTCCGTGAACCTGTCCCTCGGATATGGCTCGCGAGTACGACAAACTCGTCCGTGACGACATCCCCGAGATCATCGAGGCCGACGGTGAGACGCCGGTGACCCACGTCGTCGAGGGCCATGAGCACGGCGACCGACTCGCCGAGAAGTTGCTCGAAGAAGCGACCGAGTATCGCGAGGACGGCAGCGTCGCGGAACTGGCCGACGTTCTCGAAGTCGTCGACGCTCTCCGACGCTACCACGGGGTCTCGGAGGACGAACTGACCGAAAAACGGGAACAGAAGGCCGAGCAGCGCGGACGCTTCGAGAACGGCATCGTGCTGGAGCGGGTCGAACGGTAACCGAACAGTTACGATGCGGTGGCCGGGAGCGAGTGCTGCGACGACAGTCGCAGCCGAGCGACCCGGGGACGGGCAGGGCCGTCACGAGCATCCGGCGAGCGGAGCGAGCGCACCCGACGAAGTAAAAAATGGTACTGTATGAATGGAATGGACCCCGGAATTGCCCGGCGTTCGGCCGTGGGTAATCCCGTTTGCCTCCTCCACCCCGCGACCCCACGAGCGACGGGTGTCCGATGGTCCGCTGCTCACTTCCGTGCCTGGCGGAGTGCCATCGATCAACCACGCGAGCGCATCCCTGCAGATGCGACCGCGTGGACCGCCGTCCCCGCGGGACGAGGCTTCCACGTTGGCTCACGGGGTCCACGTCCGTCAGACCGGACGCCCCCGGGCTTCGGTCCCCGCTGATGACCATAGTGCGGGTTGTGAGGGGGGCCAAACCCCCCGACCTAGTCCATCACGGAATCCGCCGGCGTCGCATAAGGGCCTTTCGGATGCCAGACCGCGAGAGGGCGACCAGTTACACCAGCCCGAGCGCGTTCGCGAACCACGCGGCACCGACCGGGACCGGGAGCGCGGCGGCGACGACGGCCCACCGGTGGTACTCCATGAGGGTGGACTCGGTCAGCCCCAGCACCAGGCTCTCGGGGACGGTCACCGCCCAGACCAGCGAGAGGCCGACCATGAAAAGTCCGAGGACGATGCCCGCGCCGGCGGCGACGCTGGGGTCGGAACGCCCCTCCCGGCCGGCGGCGAAGACGATCACGCCGACGATCGCGAAGGTGGCCGGCACCAGCGGTGTCAGGGCGCCCGATCCGTAGTACGCGCCGACGGCACTCGTCGTCTCGACGAGCGCGTAGGGGATAGCGAGCGCGACGAGGTACAGCAGACACCCGACGATGCCCACGGCGGGCGCGACACGGAGGTCGTTCATACCGGCGCTGGGGCTGGCGGCGTCTTAACACCGACGCTCGAACGAAACCGGCAAATGACCGCTCCCAGTATGGCGGTGTATGGGACTGGGTTCGACCGCCAAGAAGATCCAGAAGGTCGCGGATATCGCCGAAGAACTCTACTCGAAGGTCAACGAGCTGAAGTCACAGCTTCAGGAGCTGCGCGGGACCGTCGAGGAGACCAACGATCGGGTCGACGAACTGGATCGTGAGTTGGCCGAACAACGGGCGCTCTTGGAGGCGGTCGCCGAAGAGCAAGGCATCGACGTTGCGACCGTCCAGACGGACGCGCTCATCGACGACGCCGAGGCGGCGACCGACACGGACGCCGACGACACCGCCTAGTCCGACGGTTCGGCCCGAGTCGGCGCGGTGTCGATCTCGACCGTCATCGTCCCGTCGCTGTCGACCCGAACGGTGCCGTCGAACAACTGTCTGAGCGTGCTCATCGTCTCGCACCCGTGAGCGGTCGCTTCGATCGTGTAGAGCCCGATCGCGTTCGCGTTCT
This sequence comes from Haloarcula pelagica, assembly GCF_030127105.1. NCBI lineage: Archaea > Methanobacteriati > Methanobacteriota > Halobacteria > Halobacteriales > Haloarculaceae > Haloarcula > Haloarcula pelagica. Next base: position 2,948,819 of record NZ_CP126161.1, read on the forward strand.
CGACGCGCGAGGTGAACACGTGCATGAATCGGAACACAGTCTGGAGGTTCGAGTAGAGCAACAGCGTCGTCAGCGAGTCCACGACCACGCGGGTCCGGTCGATCCCCGCCTGCCGGTCGTAGGACTTGAGCATCTCGGAGAACTCGACCCCGATCTCGGTCATCTCGGTCGGCGACGTGACGTAGCTGATGCGCTCGCTTTCCTCGACGGGGCTGCCCAGATGCCTCGTCACCGCATCGATAACGCTCATCGGTGCCGTCTCGGGATCGACGAGCTGCCCGTACTCGGTGAGCATCCGATCGGCGCTGTCCCGAGCTGTGACCAGAATACTACCGTCACCGTCTCTGGCACCGCTGGCGAGCGTCTCAAGCGCGAGCCGGCGCTTGCCCGTCAACGGTGGACCAGCGACGAGTAGATTCGTCCCGGGCGGCACTGTGACTTCTGACAACTGATCTCCGAGATCGTACATATGACGCGTGGGTCGGCAACGATACCGGCGTTCCGGACGCTACCGACTGTGTGCCCATCTGTTCTCGAAGGCGACATTTATCGTTTGTGTGTCGGTCAGTTCGTCGCTGGCCGACTGTACCGAACCGGTTGGTTTAACAGTGGGTCCGAGAATACATACTGGTACAGGGCGCTTAGCTCAGCCTGGACAGAGTGCTTGGCTTCGGACCAAACCGTCGGGGGTTCAAATCCCTCAGCGCCCGTGTTCTGCCGCGAGCAAATTCGCGAGCGGCTGCCACGGTAATTGTGGGATTTGAATCACGCAAACGCGAACGGCAGTGAGCGTTTGCATCGGGTTCAAATCCCTCAGCGCCCGTATCAGTTAATACGGCCAATTTTTCCGCTTAGAGCGCTTTTGATCACCAAATCTGGTTACGACGTCAATTCCTTTCGTTCGAGAACCGAACGATTCCGAGCCGGGGCGGACCAGTCCGGCGATTCGCGTCCATCTACACGAGCGCACTTATACAAAATATTCTGACATAGCCAATCATCAATTGACCCACAGGTCATCAAATGACGAGAGCAACTTTGTACAGCGGCCTAAACCCACCCACCGGGGACACTCTCGGTAATCTCAGACGAGTCCGTATACGCCTGCTCAATTCTCCGCACAGCGGCGACTACGTCACCCGGTGCCGGGTCATCTATCTGGTCGTACAGTAGCAGTCCGTGATCACCGCCGGCGACGAAGAAATCGTCGTCATTGGTGAAGACGACCCAATCGTGTGTTTCGGCATATGCGTCGATATCTGCATCCGGGGTATCGTGTTCGAGTCCATCATCAACGGTAGCGACCGTTATATTGTCTGCCTGCTCGAACGCGTCGACGTACTTCTGGGCCGAATTTTGATCGACTAGTATCCGCATCTATTCGGCGCGACTCTGGTCAGCGATGGACTGTTTCCGCGCCTCTTTCTGTGCACGGAGTGTCTCCATCAGTTCGGGATGGTCGTCGTAGTACTCCGTAGCGGCTTCGACCTGTGCGATATCGAGGTCCATCTGGTCGGCAGTCTCGTCGATAGACCAGCCGACTTCTCGCACCAACTCACCGACCTGCAGGACGCCGATCCGGGTTCCCTCCAGCCGAGGTTTTCCGTGGAGCACGTCGGGCGTCTTAACGATTTGGACCGTCGAACTCACAGATAAGATTACGCCGCGTAGCGTACTAAGAGGTTGGGGTAGCCCTCCAGTCCGCTGAGTCCCGGCAATGATTGGCTAAAATAACAGATATTCTACTATTTTCAAACCTCCGAATTCGGCCGCCTCACGCCTCAAAGGAGGATCCGTTCACCAGCCGAACGAGCGCCCTCAGCGCCCGTAGCAATTTTCGCGGTTCAAACCGCCAGACAGCAACGGGTTGATTCTGATGATGAACGCGATGCCATTGCTTTCGTTCGAATTCGATAGTCTCCTCAGAGTGATAGAGTGAGAGGTGACTGTGGAACCGAAAATAACACTTGGGCGACACACATAGATGTCTTGGCCGTTCTGGACGACGACTACAGGGCGGCGAAGCGTTCCTGAACTGGCGAGTCGGCAGTCTTCGAGTCCACTGTTTCGACGACAGCGACCTGTAGAGAGAACGCGAAGCCGGCGAACAGGAGGACGAATCCGACCGTCAAGAGCGCAGTAAGTAGGAGCAAGAGAACACTCAGTAGCCCCATCGAGAGTGCGGGTGTCGGATGGGAAACAAGCCATCCGATCCCGTACCGGAACGCGTCGACAGGGTCGGCGCCGCGTGCGAGTGCGACGTACGTCGGAATCAGCGCGAGCGCAAGATACAGGGCGATGTAGGCCGCAAGCAATGCAATCGCCTCCCCGAGCAGTGATTGCTGCTGGATAGCTGTCAGACCATACGTTCCGGCGACGACCGCGAACACGACCGGGAGACCGCTGAACAGCAAACTCGCAATTCCGCGTTCCCTGAGTACTGTAAAGACACGAGCTCGGTCGATTCGGTTCTGGTCGCTTCGGAGGTCCTGAATCGCGGCGTACATTCCGAGGGTAGCCGGGCCGATCGTTACGAGTGGGACGGATGCGACGAACCAGAGTACACTAAGGAGCGTCAACGTGAGCCAGTTCCGGTACACGAAACCGGGTACCCCAGCGAATGCCGTGCGGAACGCGGCCTGGTCGGTCACAGCCGTCATAGTATCATCCCGTTCCAGCCTGCATCTGGACACTGGAGATGAGTTTGTCCTGGAACAGCAAGAAGACGATGAACAGGGGGAGCGACGCGATCGCCAGTGAGGTCATGATGAGATTCGGTGCGAGTGCGTTGACGTCTCTGAGGATGACGACACCGATGGGAAGCGTGTATAGCTGGTCGTTGTTCAGCACGATCAGCGGCCAGAGGAACTGGTTCCAGCTCCAGATGAACACGAACAGGCCGAGTGCGGTCAGGATCGGGGTCGACAGCGGGAGGATGATCTGTGCGTAGATGCGGAATTGAGAGAACCCGTCGAGACGTGCAGCTTCTTCCAGTTCCTCCGGAATGTCGCGGAAGAACTGCACGAGCAGGAACACGCCGAGCGGGCCGGCCGCGAACGGCAAGATGATCGCCCAGTAGGAGTTCAGGAGCCCGAGGTCGTTGATTACGGTGTACAGCGGGATGATGTTCACGTACCCGGGAATCATGAAACTCGCCATGATAATCCCGAGGACGAGACTCTGGCCGGGCCACTCTAGGCGGGTGATCGAGAAGGCGATCATCGAGTCGACGACCAACACGATGAACGTTGTGATGCTAGCGATCAGCAGTGTATTCCACGCCCAGCGGTAGATGATCGGCTCTCTGAACAGGAACCGCTCCCAGACCGCGAATGTCGTCTCCGGTGGAATCCAGAAGAACCCCCCGTCGGACATGACACTCAGTGGCGTCACCGAGAGCTCGAACATCCGGACGTAGGGGATGAAAAACACCGCTGCGAGGCCGTACATCACGAGGTAGAGCCCGAGACGGTACAGCGTATCGCGGTCTGTGAGACGGCTGACCAGCGATTCGGAGCGGTCCGCGTTACTCATTGTTCGTCCCCACGAGTACGTAGTTCAGTATCGATACGCCGACCAGGATTGCGAGGAGTGTGTACCCCACGGCCGCTCCGAACCCGAGCTCCCGCGCTCTGAAGCCGAGTTCGTAGAGGTAGACGACGAGTGTCTCGGTCTCGCCGACCGGACCACCGTCGGTCATCAGGAACGGTTGCCCGAACACTTGGAACTGGAAGATCGTCGAGGCGATGACGACGAACAGGAGCGCGTTCTTCATGTGTGGCAACGTGATGTCTCGGAACATCCGCCATGGGCCGGCACCGTCGAGGCGTGCTGCCTCGTACAGCCGCTCTGGCACGTTCTGTCGAGCGGCCAGCAGTACCGCGAAGTAGAACCCTGCCTGCCACCACACCGTCGTGATGACGATGGCCGGCATGGCCCAGAACTTCGAGTTCAGGGGCGAGCCCTCGAACAACCAGCCGAGGAAGTGCGTTCCGATACCGCTCTGGGCGAACATCTGTGACCAGACGATCGCCACAACGGACACGGTCAGGACGTACGGGCTGAAGTAGACGAACTGGAGGAGCCGGCTTCCTTTGAGTTCCTTGTTCAGACCGAGTGCGAGCACGAGGCTGACGACGACGATGAGCGGAACCGTCAGCGCCACGAACTCGAGCGTGTTCCACAGGGCGTTCCAGAACGCCGGATCGTTCACGAGCCGAGCGTAGTTGTCCAGCCCGATGAACGTCGACTCTGAGGGGTTGAGGAAGTTCCACTCGAAGAGGCTCATGTAGAGCCCCTTCAACAGCGGGAACAGCAGGAACGCGGCGAACAGCACGAGATAGGGGATGGCGAAGACCAGCCCCATGATCGTCTCGCGCGTCGACCGCTCGAACATGCGCTCCCAGCGCGTGGATGTCTGACTACTCGTCAACGTGTTTGTGTCCATAATTATGCACTGTCGAGGGCGTTCTGTAGTTCACTCGCACTGGCTTCCACGCCAGCGGCGACGTCGGTGTTTTGCAGGTACATGTCGAGGAAGGGGCCCCAGAACCGGGAGCTGTTGATGTCGACAGGCGTCTGTGGCTGGTACTGGACCTGCCCGTCCGAGACCATGTCGTGCATCGTAGAGATCGTGCCGACCTCGTCCCACAGGGTGGAACTCTGTACTGCGCTGGAAGTCGCGACAGACTTGGCCGAGGGGAGGTGGCCACCGGCAGACGCCCATTCGGGGTTGTTCTGCGTGACGTACTCGGCGAACTCCACAGCCGCCTGCTTTTCGGCCTCGGTGTGGTTGTCGTTCTTCGGGAAAAACAGCGAGTTGGACTCACACCACGCGACGTCTTCACCGTCGCCGGGGAACATGAACGGTTTTTCGAAGCTGAACGAGAGGTCCTCCATGAGTTCGCCCTCCTCGTTCTTGAAGTTGTTAACTGACCACGTTCCAGCGATGAACATTCCGAGCTTATCGCCGATGAAGTTCTCTACACGCGCAGAATCACTCTGGAACGTCGACGAGTCCCATCCGAAGTCTCCGGTGATGTCCGCCATCAACTCGGCAGTCTGCATCCCTGTCTCGTCGTTGTACGAGACCTCCAAATTACCCGGCTCACCAGACAGGACCGTTCCACCAGCCTGACTGAGTGCGCTGGTATACGCACGGAACGCTTCCTGTCCGGATTTCCAGTTGAGGAAGGAGAACGCGTTCGCATCTGTCTCACTGACGATCGTATCGCAGGCGTTGGAGAACGAGTCCCAGTCGGTAAAGTCCGGGTCGACACCGGCCGAGTCGAGCACGTCGTTGTTGGTGTAGACTGCCTTCCCGTGGATGTCGATCGGCATCGCGTAGGTGGAGTCGTCGACCTGGAGACTGTTCCAGGCGACGTCGAAGTACTCGTTTTTCGCACCGTCAGAGAGGTAGTCGTCGATGGGGTAGGTCACTGGTTCCAAGTGGCGTCCGTAGGACCCGAAGAAGGTCATGACGTGGGGAGAACTGTTCGCGTTGACGCCCGTGAACACCTTGTTCAGGAACTCGCCGAACGGAACTCCCTGTGCGTTGACCTGGATCCCGTTATCCTGCTGATTGAACTCGTCGATGAGCGAGGTCATAACCTCGCGCTCTTTCGCGCCGAAGTAGTACCAGAAGGTGATTTCGACGTCGCCGCTGTTCGAACTCCCACCCGAACTGCCACTGGAGGTGCTCCCGGTCAGACCGCCACACCCAGCGACGCCCGCTGTGAGTGCTGCACCGGCTGCGCTCAGAACCTGCCGCCGATCGATTGTCGAACTGTGCCGCCCGCCGTCCGTGCTGTCATGCCGTGACATGATTATCTAGATTAACCACTATAGTTATTAATCTTACTGTATCTACGCTGTTGCCGACGAATCGCTCGAATCAGTCGGGACTGGCGTCTCTACGACCAGGTTCTCGCCGGTCGATCCATCGAAGACGTGCACGTGTTCGGGTGGGAAGGTGAACTCGATCCGCTCACCCTCTTCGAACCGCGTGTTCCCGTCGACCCGGACTGTCCACTCGGCGTCTCCTTTCGAGAGGTAGAGATAGTTGTCGCTCCCCTCGTGTTCGAGTACGTCCAGCCTTGCGCTGATTGGATCGTCACTCGCCGGATCGACCTGGATGTGTTCCGGTCGGATGCCGAGGACGAGGTCGTCGGTGGTACTGCCGCTCCGAACTGCCTCTGCGAGTTGTGGCTCGAGCTCGTACTCGAACTCATCTCCGTAGAGGACACCGTTTTCGAGGCGAGTCTCGAAGAAATTCATCGACGGCGACCCGATGAAGTCCGCAACGAACTTGTTGGCAGGTTCTGCGTAGACCTCTGCCGGTGTTCCGAGTTGCTGGATCGTCCCATCGGAGAGGATCACGATCCGATCCGACATCGTCATCGCTTCGGTCTGGTCGTGCGTGACGTACACCGACGTGGTCTCGAGTTCCTCCTGGATCCGCTGGAGTTCAGTCCGCATGTGGAGGCGGAGCTTTGCGTCGAGGTTGCTCAGTGGTTCGTCGAACAGGAACACTTCGGGCTTGCGTACGATCGCACGCCCCGTCGCCACGCGCTGCTGCTGCCCTCCGGAAAGGTTGTTCGGCTTCTTGTCGAGCAAGTCGCCGATACCCATCATCTCGGCCGTCTCCTCGACGCGGCGTTGGATCTCCTCACTGTCGAGGTCCGTGGTCAGTTTCAGCCCGTAGGACATGTTCTGCCGGACGCTCATGTGCGGATACAGCGCGTAGTTCTGGAAGACCATCGCCACACCACGGTTCTGTGGAGCGATGTTGTTGACGACCGTCTCCCCGATCCTGATCTCGCCGCCCGAGATGTCTTCGAGCCCTGCGATCATCCGCAGCAGCGTGGACTTCCCGGAGCCCGATGGCCCAACGATGGTGAGAAATTCCCCGTCTCGGATGCCGAGGCTTACGTTTTCGACGGCTGTGATCGTGCCGGCGTCGGAGTCATACTCCTTACGTACATTGTCTATCGTGATACGACTCATCCTGCCAATCCCTCTCTCTCCCTACCACTTCAACTTTTCCCAATGAAAGTGGAGAATATTTCTACGGTTCGATTTCCCACACGTCGAGCGACTCTACGGTCACTCTCCGGTCACTCGCGTACAGATCGAGGCCCTCGCTATCATCACGGGTTGGATAGATTCTGGTCGAGAGACACTGTGCATCGTTGGCAAACACTTCGACGACGGACCGATCGACGAACAGGTGGAGCGTGAGAGATCCATCGTCGAGGTTTATCGGCATTACTTCTGGGGTATCACTAGCAGCGTCACTACTCGACGAGCGGGATCGATCGATCTCCAATTCCCGTTTCCAGCTCTTGCAGCGCACCACAGTCTGCTCTTCACTGTCGGGCGTCGCGCGAAGCACGAGACCGAACTCACCGGCAGTCGCTGCATCGAACGTGACTTTCAGTTCGAGCATATCCCCCTCGATGCCATCGAGTACTCCGGAATCGCCTGGTTCGACAGTCAGATCCGAAACGGAGTGATGGGTCCCGCGAAGCTGCGTGAGTTCGTCTGCAGGCGTAATCCGGGGCTGTCCATCGGGTGTGAGCGATATCTCTCGTGGAAGCGAAATCGCACCGGACCACCCAGCATCCCACTGAGATGTCTCATCACGATCCTCTTTCAGCCATCCGAACATCAGTGTTCGTCCCGATTCGTCTTCGAACGACTGTGGTGCGTAGAAGACACCGTGATCGAGAAGGCCCCTGTCGTCCGGGTCGAAGCGGTTCGCTTCTTCGTCGTACTCCCCGGAGAAGTACCAGACGTTCGTATAGTCGGAGACGTGGAGAATCGATCCGTTCTCGAACTGCAAGAGTTCTGGACACTCCCAGATCGGCCCGGTCTTGCGCCAGTCCCCGGTAAGAATCGGGTTACAGTACTCCCAGTCGACGAGATCATCTGACCGGTAGAGGAAGGCAGCCCCGCCCTCTTCGTCGATCCCGGATCCGATCAGCTGATACCAAGTTCCACCAGTTCGCCAGACACTGTGATCCCGGAACTCAGCTGTCCAGTTGATCGTCTCGAAGACGTCCACACTCTCGGGTGCACCGTCTAACAGTGGATTCTCGTCGGCCTTTGTCCACTCTGTTAGCGCAGGGTTGTCTGCTCGAGCTAAACAGGGGAGCTGGGATTGCCCAGCGCTACCGGTATACAAGACGGTAGGGCCACCGTCGTCGTCGACGAAGCACCCCGAGAAGCAGCCGTCCGCGTCCGGTCCATCCGGTTCGGGGGACAACGCGATCGGTTCGTCCTCCCACGTTACGAGGTCGTCTGAGACGGCATGTCCCCAGTGGATCGTCCCGTGATACGGGCCGGCGGGGTTGTACTGGTAGAAGAGATGATAACGCCCGTTCCACTGGACGAGCCCGTTCGGGTCGTTGATCCAGTTCGCCGGCGGGGTGAAATGGTACGCAGGCCTGTGGTTAGGGTCCGGAACCTCGTCACGTAGTGCCTGCAGCTCGCGCCTCCCTTTCGGTCGTCCGACCGTTTCAGGGTCGTCGTGGTCGCCACACAGGTACCGCTTGACGTTAGCTAGGAGCATCGATTGGTGGTCACTATCGATACCGGCCAGGCCGTGCCCGACACCAACCACACGTCCGTCGCCGACGCTCCAGTGAAGTATTGACTTCCGGACAGGCACGTCCTCTCCGTCGATACGACTCGCAGCGAACACGTCACCGTCCCTCGGGTAGTTCGACTCGTAATGGACTGCGACAGCGTCACCTGTCGGAGTACCCTCCGTCCGTAATCCTTCGATTCCGTCGAAGAGTGCGTGACCGGAGAACGCACGACTGACGAGAAACCCAGCGGAGTCACCCCGAATTCGCTCGATCGTATCTGGCCCATGTGACTCGATCCCTATCTCTGCGGCTACTTCGATCGCCCCGTGAGTGAGGAGCAGTCCGCCCCCGGACTCGACGAATGCGAGTAGTTCTGGGCCTGTAACGGCGAGCGCATCGTGCGCGGCCTCGTCTAGTGCCGAACGCCGATGCCACCATAACATATCGTAGTCGGTCAGATTCTCTGTATCGATCTCGCGGAGCGATACGCTATCAGACTCCCTTCCGGCGCCATCAGAGGGGCCGACAGTGAGACGGGCAGTCTGTGAAGAGAAGTCAGCAGAACAGGCCGATTCCCTATATTCCATAATCACAACTATCGTGGTGGTTCCTTAAGCCTTATCCGTCTGAATGTGGTATCGAGTGGCATGGTTCGTGTCCAGATAGCCGTTCAGAAAACGGCTTATTCCCGAACCCTGATATTCGAACAATGACCGCTGAAGACGAAGCCAAGATGGCCCTCTTGCGTGAGACGATGGAGGCCAACGCCGACTTCACGACCTACGAGACAGAGGTATATCTCGCGCTCGTACGTGGGGGGGCACAGACCTTCACCGAGGTAGCTGAAACGAGCGACGTCCCCAAACAGCGGGTCTACGACATTGTCGACGATCTCCAGAACCGGGGCTTCGTCGAGGTCATCGACGATTATCCGAAGAAAGCCTACGCTGTTGATCCATCCGAGGCGATCTCTTCGATCCGCGATCGACTCTCGCAGGCCGAAGAATATCTCGAAGAGCTGTACGATACGATCGACACGGTCGAAAGCGGCATCGCACTGTTCAAGAGCGAGAGTACGATCCAGAAGTACGTCCGGGAACTGCTCCAGACCGCCGAACGCGATATCTTCCTGCTACTGCCGATCGACCGGCTCCAGTCGGTCGCCGATATTCTGAGCCAATGTGAGGAGCAGCAACTCCGTCTCATCCTCTCGAACGTCTCTCCGGAGTCGAACGACGTGTCCGAACTCGACGCGGCCGTTCCCGATACCGTCGACGAACTCCGCGTCGTCTCGACGAGTGAAGACTTCGTCCTCACGGTCGACCGCCGTCGCGGGATGTATTGGGTACAGGAGGGTCACGAATATCACGAGAGCGAGGGGCAGGGGTATTACGTCACGAACCCCAGCCTGACGATGGTGCTGGATCGGTTCGTCTCGGAGTCGATCTGGCCGCTGGCGCGTACTGTCGAACACGGCTCTCGTCGGCCGTCACTTCCGAAAGAGTACATCCGTATCCGCGATTGCCTCGCTGATATTTCGGTGTTGACCGAGAGCCGACCGGTCGATTCGTTCACCGTCTCCATCGACGGGTACGATACGCAGACGGGCGAAACTGTCAGCTTGGAGGGGACGCTGACCAGCTACTACTACACCGAGTACGATATCCGGGCCTCGTTCACGCTCAGCACGGAGTCGGCCGCTAACGACGTCGAATCGTCACTGGTGACCGTCGGTGGGGTCGGAACCCGGAACGTCGACTATGCGGCGCACAATATCGAGCTCAGAGAGAATGGCGTCACTCACGCGGACGAACTGGACAGCGAGACGGCACGTCACCTGGAGACGTGTCGATCCGAACTCCCGACGGAGTTCGGCAACGAGTCCGTCGTCACCTGTTTCGATGCGTTTATCGACCGCATCCGAGAGTTCGTGACCAGGAAACCGGGTACGGACTACGAGCGGATTCGAAAGTTCGATGACTTCCGGGAAGCACTCGTCCGCTTCGAAGCGAGCGAGATGGCGCCACGTATCGAATGGCGCGAGACCGACACGGAACCGGGCGGACACGTCGCTCACGTCGGTGGGGTATTCGACGAGTTGCGATACGACGTGACGCTCCTCGGGCAGCTCGGCAACCCGATCCGTTCCGAGTTCACACGCGAGTTCAGAGACCAGCAACTCATCAGCCTCGGGCAGACGACGAGTACGGACTACGTCTGGTTCGAAGACCGGAAGTTCCTCCTCACAGAGCCCAACCCGGAGATCCTCGACTGGGACCGAGTTACCGACCGCATCGACGTCACCACACTGGCCGAGCACGTCAACGATGCGGCGATCCTAACGATGGGCACGTGGTTCGCAACTCCGGAGCTACCCGACATCCTCGACGGCCTCCGGACGGAGCTCTGGCCGATCCTGAACTCGCCGCCGCCGCATGTCCACATCCACCCTGGCGAGATCAGCCAGTTGTCGGATGCGGAGATCAGAGCGGGGTGTGAATCGATCGCCGCTCTCGACGACATCGTCCCCGTGACTGTGACCGCGAACCGGAGTGAAACCCGGCGGTTCAGGGATGCACTGGTGATGGACGATAGCGATTCCTCGTCGCCGACGGTGGAACAGGTCCGTGATGAGATCGGAATCACGCGGTTCGTGCTCCACTCCCAGCGAGGGGCCACGCTTGCCTCGCCGGACGAGGTCATCTCAGTCAAGGCACCACAGGTCGTCAATCCGCGTCAGATTCGGAACGTCACCGCTCACTTCATCAGTGGACTGGCGCTCGGACTTGCAGAAGGGCTATCTGACGGAGCGGCGCTGGTGCTGGCCAACTCGGTCGCCGGATACTTCATGCGCCACGACAAGGCGCCGACACCGCAGGAACTCCGGTCGTTCGTCGCGGAGTACGACTCGTTCTTCGCGGAGTCGTAGGCAGTTGGGACAGCCAACAGAAGATAGCCTGTTACCTACAGTGCAGGTCTCGACTCCATCTATCGGCCTACGTTTGGCTCTGATAGATGAGTACGACGATCACCAGTCCGACGAAGAGGTCCAGGAGAAAGACGAAGGGGCCGACTGTGCGGCTGGAAATCCCGACCCGCCGCCGGCGGAGTGGCACTCCGCGCATACTACTGGACGACACCACCGGCGACAGTATCGCTCTTTGCCCTCGAAACGGCCGCCCGTGAAAGTGTTATCTCGACTACGTTCGTAGTCGCGGCTAGTCATGGCATCACGCGTTCGCCGATGGCACGTGATCGCGACGGTCGCTGTCTTGGCTCTCGCGACCGGGTCGTCACTCGTGGGCCTCGCTCGGCAGGGCCACTACCGGGCAGCACCCGGACTCGTCGAGTCATACCGACTGCAAGATCTGACGATCCTGTCCGTCGGGATTCCCGTGTTGGCCGTCGGGCTCTGGTACGCGGGGCGCGATTCTCCGCGCGGTCGTATCATCTGGCTGGGCGGGTTGGCGTATAATACGTACATCTGGGCCTCGATCGCGATCCAGATCCCGTTCAACGAACTCTTTCTCGTCTACGTCGGCCTGTTTTCGATCTCCCTGTTCACGTTCGTCGGCGGCATGGTGGAGACTGACGCCGAGCGTATCCGCGGGACACTCCGCGGGCGTCTCAACACCACGCTGTACGGGAGCGCGCTGGTCGTCGTCGGGCTCGGACTCGCGGTGCTCTGGCTCTCGGATGTCGTGCCGGCGCTGCTCACCGGGACGCCGCCGCTGCTCGCTACCGAGGCGGGACCACAGGCGATGGCGAGCCACGTCCTCGATCTCGGTGTCGTCGTCCCTGCCATCTTCCTCGCTGCGGCGTGGCTGTTTCGGGAGCGCGCGTGGGGGTACGTCTTCGCCGGTGTGGTACTGGTCTTGGGGGCGACACTCGCGTCACCGATCGGCGTCATGACTCTCGTTCTCATGGCCGGCGACACGGTTACCGTCAGCCCGGTGGCGGCGTCGTTCAGCTTCCTGCCGATCGCCGTGTCCGCGGTGTTGGCGGTGCAGTACCTCCGCTCGATGCGGCCCGAGCCACAGCGGCCGACAGACACCGACACTCAGCGGTCCCCGTGAAAGTCGGACGCGCTCCCGAAGTTCCGCGACCACGGGTCGCTCACCTCGCTGTCCGACACGACACGCTGGCCGCTAGCCTGACGGTTGGAGTGTTCCGCCCCGAACGTGGGGGCCCGATGGAATACTGCCGAGGGCCGGTCTTCGAGCGAAGCCCTGTTCTCTTATCGACTGCGGCGAAGTCAGGCAGTCACGCCTGGGGCAGATACGATCCAGCCGCCGATTTGTCGACGAAACCGGCGAGCACCTGCTGCCACACGACGTTGCGGGGCGAACTACACTGCCGACGCCGTGCGGTCTACCGTGAGATATCGTCTCCCGCGCCTGGCCCACTGTACCGTATGCAAACGAGTCCCGTGATCCGTGTCAGTAGCGGCTTTCGGTTTCCTACTACAAACAAGTCCGAAGTTAGCGTCGATACGACCAAATCAAAACAAATTTACACGGCTGTCTCAGTAAAAACGGCTAGAGAGTGTTGTTCGATAAGAAATAGCGAAAAAATACCAACTTATGGCTCCAAAATGGGAAATATATTTCTACATGCGAGCGAGGTTTGATATTCTATCTTATGAGACACCGTGGGCCGCGGTGGTAGATCCCTTTGGCGGATAACTCTTCACAGAATGGTGGGATATGTTTGTATTTCGGTTATCGGTGCGGGCACTATATTGGATAGATACCCGTTTTCGAGAGGACGCCACGAGATATGAGAAACTCCAGATTGGAAGGCAGGTTTCCCGAACCCGAAGGCACCGCATGTGCTACCACCGCTGTGTCCCTACCCCCGACCGGGAACTCCGAACTGTCCGTCCAGCAGGGGCTCGATGTCCTGGTCGATCCGTTCGGGACGCGCGTGGAACGCCGTCGGGAGCGGCCGACGAAGCCGAGAGGGACGTGTCGACGATTCCGGGCCGGCTCGAAAATAATGGATGTACGATTGTTTTTCCCGCACGTCGGGATCGGAACTCAACTGAACGTCGGGAACTCGTCGTCGGTCGCGTCCATGTTGATGTTGACCTCGACGATGTTTGCGGTGTTGACCACGTCTCTGATGAGCTGGTCGTGGTAGCCGGACTGCTGGATCCGCCGGACCGGACCCGAGACGCTAATCGACCCGAGAATCCGGCCGTGGCGGTCACGAACCGGGGCACCGATGGCCTGCAGCCCCGTGATCTCCTCCTCGTCGTTGAGGGAGTACCCGCGTTCACGTATCGTCTCCAGTTCGTCGAACAGTGCCGCGTTGTCGGTGATCGTCGACTCGGTCTTCGCGGGCAGTCCGTATCGGTCGATGATCCACTCGACGCGCTCCTGGGGCAGGTACGCGAGTATCGCCTTCCCGGTCGCCGAGAAGTGCAGGTAATCGGCGCGCTGGAGCTTGTTCACCTGGTACGCGCTTCCGACGGCTTTCTCTCCCCCGACCTTGTAGAGGTTGACGCCGAGGCCGTGTTCTTCGGCCGCCAGGTGCGCGAACTCCCCGGTCTTCTCGGCGAGGTCGTCGAGCGCGGGCTTGCCGACCTGGTAGAGGACGTTCTGATAGCGGACGTACTCGCCGATGAGCAAGAACTGCAGGGAGAGCTCGTAGGTGGCGCCTTTCTTGACCACGAACTTCTCCTCGCGGAGCGTACTGAGGTAGTTGTAGACGACGCTCTTCGAGAGATCGAGGTGCTCGGACAGTTCGGTGACGCCCGCACCGTCCAGTTCTTCGAGCGCGCGAACGATGTCGAACGCGCGTGACACTGTCTTCAGTGTCCGCGGCGACCCGTTTGTTCGTTCGTCCGTCATAGCCACTGTCGGGGCCGGACGGAGATAGCTGTTTGTATTTCACAAACACTGGCCGTCTGCGTGAGTGGGAGATGCAGGCGGCGACGACCGGCAGTGTCCGGTTCGGACAGCCCCTCGGCGCCGGGACGCCGTCCCGGAGACAGTGGTCACTCACGAACAGGGAGCAAGATTGCGTTCTCATTTCCAGAACAGCGTCTACGACTGTGCCAGGTCCGCGAGCGCACCGGCGAGCACCCGTGTCGCGTCGGCGCAGTCGTCCCAGTCGGTCCACTCCAGCGGGTTGTGCGAGATCCCGTCCCGGGAGGGGGCAAACAGCAACGCGGCGTCGGTCACGTCCGCGACGTGCATCGTGTCGTGACCGGCGCCCGAGTGCAGATCCAGCGTGTCGATGCCCGCCGTTCGGCCGGCAGCGTGGAGCGCGTCCCGACAGCGGTCGCTCATCCCGACCGGCGAGCGGTTCCAGGGGCGTTCCATCGTCGCCCGGACGGGGCGGTCCGTCTCGATGGTTCGGAGGTTCTCTCTGGCGCCGTCGATGACGTACTCGATCGAGTCCGAGTCGACATCGCGGACATCGATGGTGAGTGTGACCGTCCCGGGGATCACGTTCGGTGCGTTCGGAGAGACATCGAGCTTCCCGACGGTCGCGACGGCGGTCTCCGAGACCGACTGGCGCTCGTTCGCCACGGCCTCCACGTCGAGGACGAACTCGCTGGCGGCCGTCAAGGCGTCGGCGCGGTCGGTCATGAGCGTCGACCCGGCGTGGTCGGTCTCCCCGACGAACTCGACGTGACACCGCACGAGTCCGACGATGCTCGTGACGACGCCCGCGGCGGCGTCGGCACGTTCGAGCCGTTCGGACTGCTCGATGTGGAGTTCTATCCAGGCCTCCCACGCGGCGGCGTCGACTCGTCCCTCGCCCCGGTAGCCGATGTCGGCGAGGGCGTCGCCGAGCGGAATCCCGTCGGCGTCTTCGATCGCCAGCGCCTCCTCGAGACCCATCTCGCCCGCGGCGACCGCGGAGCCGACGAGTCCGCCGCCGAAGCGCTGTCCCTCCTCTTCGGTGAAACAGACGACTTCGATCGGACGGACGGGTTCGACACCGGCGTCTTGCATCGCGCGGACACTCTCCAGGCCGGCGTAGACCCCCAGCGGTCCGTCGAAGATCCCGCCCTCCGGAACTGAATCCAGGTGGCTCCCCGTCGCGACGGCGGCCGCGTCCGGGGCAGCGCTCTCGGGAGCCCACCGGCCGACGACGTTCCCGACATCGTCGATCCTGACCGTCAAACCGGCGTCGCGGAGCCGTTCGCAGAAAAATTCCCGCGCTCGCCGGTCCGCCTCGCTCCCGGTCAGGACCGTCCGCCCGCGGCCCTCGTCCGTCGGGACGGCCCCGAATTCCGCGTTCGATTCGATGTCACTGCGGAGCCGTTGCTGATTAATTTCCATGGCGCTTGCCTCTCGGTTCGATGCTTCCACTATATTATTGTTTGGGCGGCAGCCGGGTTTTCGGTCCCTCTCGAAACTGCCCTGACCAAAATATTTATCACTGATTGTTCTCATGAGTCAGATACATGGGAAAGAATGGCAAGGAGCCAGAACAGACTTCCAGTAGCGACACCCGACCACTCCAGGACCGGGTCGGCCGGCGGACGTTCCTCGGCGCGGCGGTTGCGACGGGGACTGCGGCACTCGCTGGGTGTTCCGGCGGCGGTGGCGACGGCGGGGACGGTGGCGGCGGCAGCGGAGGCGACGGAGACGGCGGCGGAAGTGACGGCGACGGCGGGAGCGGCGCCAGCAGCGGCTCCCGGCACGGCGGGACGCTCCAGTGGGGCGGTGCGGTCCCCGTACAGGGGCTGGACCCGCACATCGACACCTCGGCGGCGTCGAAACGGGTCCTCGAGAACATCTACGAGGAGGTCGTCGCGCTGCAGGACGACTACTCCATCGAGCCACACCTCGCGACCTCGTTCGAACAGTCCGAGGACAACACGCTCCTGACCTTCGAGCTACGCGAGGATGTCACCTTCCACGACGGCCAGGAGATGACTTCCGCGGACGTACTCGCCAGCTACGAACGCGTCCAGAACGGGGACTTCCTGGCGACGGGCTTTTTCGACTTCGTCGAGGAGCTTCGCGCCCCCGACGACTACACCTTCGAGATCCAGCTCACCCAGCCGTTCGCGCCCTTCCTCGCGAAGATGGCGACGGCGGAGCTGTCGGTGATGCCGGCCGAGAAGGCCCAGCAGGACATGGTCGAGGAGCCGATCGGGACCGGCCCCTACAAGTTCGAGAGCCGGGAGATCGAGACCTCGTTCACGATGGTCCGCAACGAGGACTACTGGGGGGCCTCGGAGGAGGACGGCCCCTTCATCGACACGATCGTCAAGCAGGAGGTCCCGGACCCGAGCGTCCGTCTGCAGTCGTTCCTCTCGAACGAGTACGACTTCATCAACGGCATCGCGCCGCGGGACGTTTCGCGGGTCGAACAGGCCTCCGGCGTCCGCCTCGAAACGCAGTTCCCCAAGTCGCTGGTCTACCTGGGGATGAACTGCGACCGGGAGCCGTTCGACAACAAGGACGCCCGACTCGCCCTGGACTTCGCCATCGACAAGGAGGAAGTCACCGAGGCCGCGCTGTACGGCACGGGCCAGACGACCGCGTCCCCGGCCGCACCCGGTAGTCCCTGGGTGAACCCGGACATCGAACCCCGGGAGCGGGACCTCGACCGCGTCCAGGAGCACTTAGACGCCGCGGGGATGTCCGACGGCTTCTCGGCGACGTTCAAGATTCCACAGTCGTACCCGACCCAGGTGCAGGCGGCCGAGGTCATCGCGAACAACGCCTCGGAGGCCGGTATCGACCTCGACATCCAGCAGATCACGTGGAACACGTGGCTCTCGGATGTCTACACCGACCAGAACTTCCAGGCGACGACCAGTTCCTACCTCGCGCTGTGGTACCCCGACGTGTCGTTCTACAAGTTCCTCCACCCCGAGGGCGCCTTCTTCTTCACCAACTGGGTGAACGAGGACTACAACTCGCTGGTCGAGGAGGCCCGGACGATCTACGACGAGGACGAACGCGCCGATCTGTACCACCAGGCCACCGAGATCCTCCACGAGGAACGCGCCGGCCACCTCATGCTGTGGTGGCAGCCCAGCCTCTACGGAGCAGCCTCCCAGTACAAGGGCGACATCGGCGCGCCGGACGGCTCGACGCTCCAGTTCGCCGACAACTACCTCGACCGCTGATCGCTCTCCGCTATCGATGTACAACTACGTACTCCGACGCATCGGGTTTATGACGGTGACGCTGTTCCTCGTGACGCTCATCGCGTTCGCGGTCACCAACATCCTCCCGGGCAACGTCGCACTGGTCATCCTGGGGCCGAACGCGAACGCGGAGTCGATCCAGGCGCTCGAAGCACAGCTCGGGCTCAACCGACCGCTGTACGTCCAGTACTTCGACTGGGTTGTCGGGCTCTTACAGGGGGACATGGGCGAGTCGCTCCGGTTCGGTGACCCCGTCGTGGGCCTCATCGCCGAACGGCTCCCCCGTTCGCTCCTGCTCGCGGTCAGCGCGACGCTGGTCGCGGTCGCGCTCTCGATTCCTCTGGGCGTCTACGCCGCGGTCAACCAGAACGAGGCCCCGGACGTGACCGCGTCGATGTTCGCCTTCGTCGGTATCTCGCTCCCCATCTTCCTCTGGGGGCTCGTGTTCATCCTGATCTTTGCGGTGTGGTTGAACCTGTTCCCGACGAGCGGCTACGTCGCGCCGACCGAGGACCCGGTGGGGGCGCTCCAACGGCTCGTCCTCCCCGCCGGTGCGATGGGTTTTGCGCTCACCGCCTACATCATGCGGATGACGCGCTCGTCGATGCTCGAAGTCCTCAGCGAGGAGTACATCAACCTCGCGCGGGCCAAGGGGATGAGCCAGCGGGTCGTCGTGCTCAGACACGCGCTCCGGAACGCGGTCATCCCGGTCATCACCGTCATCGCGTTCCAGTTCAGCTACGCCTTCGGCGGGGTCATCGTACTGGAGGAGGTGTTCCTCTGGCCGGGGATCGGCCGGCTGACCCTCACCGCGATCCAGAGCCGTGACATCCCGCTCATCCAGGGGTGTATCATCGTCGTCGCCGTGATCTACATGCTGTCGAACTTCGCGGCGGACCTGCTGTACGCCTACTTCGATCCGCGGATCCGGTACGGAGGTGACAGCTGATGGCCGCCGAACAACCCACCGAGGGGGCGGTCGACGGCCGTTTCACGCTCTCGGACTCACAGCGCGAACGCATCCGTTCGTTCGCCAGACAGTTCCGGCGGAACACCAAGGCGATGATCGGCCTCACGATCGTCCTGTCGCTGTTCCTCGTGGCGGCGTTCGCACCGTTTATCGCCCCCTACGGCATGAACGAGACGAACATCCAGGACCGGACGCAGGGACCGTCGCTCGAACACCCCTTCGGGACCGACGATCTGGGCCGTGACATCTTCAGCCGCGTCGTGCTGGGGAGTCGGATCTCGCTGTACGTCGGCCTCGGGTCGATCACGGCGGCGCTCGCGGTCGGTGCGATCACCGGCGTCGTCGCTGGCTACGCCGGTGGCCTCCTCGACGAGATACTGATGCGGGTGATGGACGCCGCGATGGCGTTTCCCCCGGTGTTGCTGGCACTGACGCTGCTGGTCGTGCTCGGCCCGGAGCTCCGCAACGTCATCATCGCGCTGGCGTTCGTCTACACGCCGTACATCGCCCGCGTCTCGCGGAGCGCGGCGCTCTCGGAACGCAACGAGGCGTACGTCGAATCGGCGGTCGCCCGCGGCGAGAGCAGCAGTCGGATCGTCTTCAGCGAGGTGTTCCCCAACTGTATGGCGCCGATCCTGGTGCAGGGCTCGCTGAACGTCTCCTTTGCGATCCTCGCGGAGGCGAGCCTCTCGTTCCTCGGGCTGGGCGCGCAACCGCCCCGCCCGTCGTGGGGCCTGATGATCGACACCGGCCGCGGCTTCATGCAGACCGCGCCGTGGATGTTGCTCTTCCCCGCGCTGGCCATCGGCATCGCCGTCGTCGGGTTCAACATGCTCGGTGACGGCCTGCGTGATGTCCTCGACCCAAAGGTGGAGGCGATCGAATGACCGCCGACGAACCGCTGCTCGACGTGCGGGACCTCCGCACCGAGTTCCGGACGGAGTCGGGGTCGATCGTCGCAAGCAACGACGTGTCGTTCTCGCTGGACCGCGGCGAGACGCTCGGTATCGTCGGCGAGTCCGGCGCGGGCAAGTCCGTCACGGCGCGGTCGATCATGCGCCTGATCGACTCCCCCGGGGAGATCACCGGCGGTCAAGTCGTCTTCGACGGCGAGGACCTGCTCGAAAAGACCGAGGGGGAGATGCGGGACGTGCGCGGGAACCGGATCGCGATGATCCCCCAGGACCCGATGTCCGCGCTGAACCCCGTGATGACCGTCGGCGAGCAGATCGTCGAGACGGTCCGGCGCCACCAGAACGTCTCGAAGTCCGAGGCCCGTCGCATCGCCTTCGAGTCGATGGAGGACGTTGGAATCCCGGACGCGGACGAGCGCATCGACGACTACCCACACGAGTTCTCCGGCGGGATGCGCCAGCGCGTCCTCGTGGCCATCGGGTTCTCCTGCGAACCGGACCTCATCATCGCGGACGAACCGACGACCGCGCTCGACGTGACGACACAGGCGAAGATCCTCGACCTGCTCAACGACCTCCAGGCGCGGGAGAACACGGCGGTGTTGATGATCACGCACAACCTCGGGGTCGTCGCACAGACCTGTGACGATGTCGGCGTCATGTACGCTGGCAACCTCGTCGAGACGGCGGCGCTCGACGACCTGTTCGAGCGGCCGAGACACCCCTACACGCGGGCACTCATCGACTCCATCCCGGAAGTCGAGAGCGAGTACGACGACCTGCCGACGCTCGCCGGGTCCATGCCGGACCTCGCGGACCTGCCGACCGGCTGTAACTTCGCGCCCCGGTGTCCACACGCGACCGAGGCGTGTCGGACCGGCAGCGACCCGTCGCTGGAGGCGGTCGGCGAGGGCTCCTCGCGGGCCGCGTGTCTCCACGCCGCCGACCTCGACCTCTCGGAGAGTGCGGCGGCGCCGACCGGCCACGGCCGGAGTGAGATCGACCGGTCCGGCGAGCCGCTGTTCGAGGTCCGGAACCTGAAAAAGCACTTCAGCGCCGGCGAGGGGTTCCTCGGCAACGTCCGACTCGTCCGGGACGGCGGTGGCCTCCCGACGATCGAACGCCGGTACGTCAAGGCCGTCGACGGCGTCAGCTTCGAGATCTACCCCGGGGAGACCGTCGGTCTCGTCGGCGAGTCCGGCTGCGGGAAGTCGACCGTCGCCCGGACCGTGTTGCGCCTGCTCGAACCGACCGAGGGCGAGGTGTACTTCGAGGGCGAGTCGATCACCGACCTGGGGTCCGGCGAGATCCGCAGTCTGCGCCGGGAGATGCAGATCATCTTCCAGGACCCACACAGCTCGCTGAACCCGAGAAAACCCGTCGGGCGGATCATCGGCCGCGCGATGGAGCGCCACGACATCGCGACCGGCGAGGAGAAACACGAGCGGGTCAGGGACCTGCTCGAACGGGTCGGCCTCTCCGGTGACGCGGCGGAGAAGTACCCCCACGAGTTCTCGGGCGGTCAGCAACAGCGTGTGGCCATCGCCCACGCGCTCGCCGTCGAACCGAAGCTCATCGTCTGTGACGAGCCGGTGTCGGCGCTGGACGTGAGCGTGCAGGCCCAGATCCTCAACCTCCTCAACGAGATCCAGGCCGAGGAGAACATCTCGTACCTGTTCATCTCCCACAACATCGGCGTCGTCCGGCACATCTGTGACCGCGTGGCCGTGATGTACCTCGGCAAGATCGCCGAGTTCGGCCGTATCGGGGACGTGTTCTCGGCGCCGTTCCACCCCTACACCGAGAGCCTCCTCTCGGCGGTCCCACACGCCAACCCGAACCGGAAGACCGACCGGATCCTGCTGGAAGGGAGCGTCCCCAGCCCGATCGACCCGCCGTCGGGCTGTCCGTTCCAGACCCGCTGCCCGAAGAAGATCGGCGATGTCTGTGAACAGGATGTTCCGGCACTGGAGGCCGTCGACGGCTCGGACCACCGGATCTCCTGTCACCTCTCGACCGAGGAGATGAGCGAACGCGACTCGTTCATCGGCGTGAACCGGGAGCCGAACCCGACGGAGTCGGACTGAGGCCGACCGCGTCGGGCTTTCGCTCTTGATCCGTCGCTCTCAGTACTTGATGCCGAAATCAAGCAGTTCCTCGGGGTAGTCCTCGAACAGGTCGTCGGTCTCGGCTTCGATCCGTGCTTTCGCCTCGCGGGCCTCCACGAGAAGGGTCCGGAGATCCGCGACGGGCGTCTCCGAGAGGTCGACCCGGAGGTTGTGGTAGAACGCGGGCTCGGGCGCGTGGACGAGGATCGCCGCGCTCATCTCGCCGCGGTCGTCGCCGCCGGCGGCCACACCGGCTTCCAGCGCCGAGACGAGCCGTTCGGGCACGTCGCCGTCCGTGTCGAGGTACGCGTCGGCGACGGCGTCGACGACGCCGGGGCCCGTGAGGAGGTTCCCGGTGACGGTGTACCGTTCGCCGGTCCGGTGGCCGGCCCACCCGCTGCAGTTCTCGCCGGTGAAGGCGAACTCGCTCTCGGCGCCGACGCCGTGGACCTGCCGATAGTCGGCGTGGTCGTCGGCCGCCAGCAGCGCCTCGAACGCGTCGTCGATCCGCTCGCCGGTGTCGGCACGCGCGACGGCGTCGCGGCCGTGTTCCGTCTTCGTGAACGCCTGTGTTACCGCCGCTCCGTGGCTGCTCACGTACGGACACGTCGCGCCGACCGCGACGGTCCCCGTCGTCACCGCAGCGCCGAAGGTGTCGGTCTCGGGATCACGGGCGGCTATCGAGAACGTTCCGGGCGTGTGTCGCATACTGTCTCTTTGCCCGGCTGTCGGTGTATATCTTCCCGTCCCGCCGGATTCCGACGCCTCGGCGAGGTGACGGGAGACTCGCGGATGTGCCAAAAACAGTACTAGAAAACACGTCTTAAACTCATATACCAAAAAGCTCGTTCGAAAAATCCGCTACTGTTGCTCGTTCCCGGAGACACTACTACATATCGTTTATATAAAAGCATAAAACCGAAATACGCTGGTAGATGTGGTGTATGTAGAACCTTCTGGCCAGCACTCTCTCCGCCGTCTCGGGTACCGTGCACGGCTGCGTGGTCCGGTCGTCTCTTGGAGTCCCCAGCGACGCCGACGTTTATGATGGGTGCCACGCAATGCCGTCTATGGTGTCTGTCCTCGCGATCGATATCGGCGGGTCGACGATTAGGGGTGCCAGAGCGACCGAGTCCGGCCTCGAAGAGGAACCGTGGGCGTTCACCACCGACACGATCGATTCCGCGGAGACGCTCGTCGACCGACTCGACGAGGCGTACGACGACATCGACGCGATCGGTGTCGCCGCCGCCGCGGTCGTCGATCGACAGACAAACGAACTACTGGATGTCACGAACTGGTCCGGGTGGGACCTGACGCCGCTCGCGGACACGTTCTCCGTGCCACTCGCCGTCGAGAACGACGCCGACGCGAGCGCACTCGGGCTGAAGCGGTACGGCGACGTGGGGCCGTCCGTCGACCTCGCGTACCTGACGATAAGCACCGGGATCGGCGTCGGTATCCTCCGGAACGGGGACCTCGTTCCCGGCGCCGAGGCCGGCTTCGTGAACATCAACTGGGACGGTGACCTCCGGTACTCGGATGTCAACGACCCGTGGGAGGCGTACGCGGCCGGGAAACAGCTCCCGAAGCGCGTCCGGGAGTGGCTCGCCGACGACGACCGGGAGACGGCCCTCACCGGTACCGAGGACGCGAAGGAGTTCTTTCAGGCTGTGTACGCTGGCGACCACGTCGCTCGTGACTACTACACCCGGATCAAACGGATCAACGCCGCTGGGATCGGCACGATCGCGAACCTGTTCTCGACGGATCTCGTCAAGGTCGGCGGTGGCGTGGCCCGTAACAACCCGGACCTGGTCGACTACGACGACGACCCCAACGCGCTCGAACCGGTCGATCTCGGCGACTACTGCATGCTGTCGCCGCCGACGATCGAACTGACCTCGTTTGGCGTCGACCTCGAACTCTACGGCGCCGCCGCCGCGGCGATCGAACGCCTCCAGTCGTAGAGTCGCCTTGCCGACACGCGTCTCCACAGCCAGCGACCGGCCACCGAACCTGGGGCCGTGTCGTTCCATGCAGTCGATCGAGCACCTCGATGTCCGGGATGACGCCCAACGTGTTGGGCAAATGCTGACTGCCACAGCGGCCAACGGTCAGGTATGAAACGCCGAGACGCCGTTCCGATCGAGCGACCGACAGACGACACCGCCCTGACGCGCGGGTTCTATCTGTTCGTCCTCCTGCCGACAGTCCTGGGAGTCACACACCACGTCGACCACGTGATCCGTGGCAACCACGTCGGGTGGCCGATCACGCCCGAGGTGAACCCGTTCACCTACAGCCTGGCGATCTATCCGCTGCTCGCGATCAGCCTCTTCCTGACCGTGACCCGCCGTGTCGACGCGCGGTACTGGGCCGGTTTCTTCGCGTTCAGTGCGGGCATGCTGGCGTACTTCCACGTCAGTCCGTGGGCCGTCGAACCGCCACAGGACGTGATGGTCCCCTACGCGAACCCGCTGATCGGCTACCTCGCGTTCGGGATCGTGCTCGCGCTCATCGGGTCGGTCGTCGTCGGCTCGCTCTACGGATTCGTCCTGTGGCGTCGCGGCGCCGCTCCGGACGGCCGGTAGCTACACCAGTGGGGGCACGCTTTTGCTCGCTCGATGCGATTCGGGGTACGATGACCCTGTGGAGACCGACTCGTTCGCACCGGGGGCGAGCGACGTGATCCGCGCTCGGTTCCGGATGGCGTTGTCACCCGACCTCTGGATCCACGAGGTGTCGACGGCGTTTCCCGACGCGACGCTCCGGTTGCTCACCGGCGTCCCGGTCGACGACCGCGCGCTCGAACTCGGGGAGGTCCGCGCGGCCGATGCCACGGCGGTCGCCGAGGCGATCCGGACACACCGGGACGTGTCCGCCTACGAGACGGTGTACGCCGACACTCGGCGGGTGATCGGCCGGTACGAGGCCGACGAGAAGGGGCTCTACGAATTCCTCTGGGACTCCTCGCTCCCGCCCGAGTTCCCCATCCTCGTCGAAGACGGGGAGATGGAGTTCGACCTGACCGCGACCCGCGAGCAGTTCGAGGCCTTCGGTGCCACCCTCGACGAGCGGGGCCGTCCGTACGACCTGCTGTCGCTCGTCCACACTACCGACCGGGAGACGCTGCTGACCGACCGGCAACGGGAGTGTCTGACCGTCGCCCACCGCCAGGGCTACTTCGACGTGCCCCGGGCGTGCACACTGGCGGAAGTCGCCGACACACTGGGCGTCGACACGTCGACGGCGAGCGAGACGATCCGGCGGGCGGTCGACCGCGTCGTCGGTCGGTTTCTCCTGGACTCCGAGTGATCCTGCCCTGGACCGTGCCGGTTATGCCCGCCGCGGTCCAGAACCCGGTGTGACAGAGTGGCCACCGGTCGACCCCGCCGACGCGACGGCGGTCGCCGACAGACGTGACGAACTGCTCGCGGCGGTCCGGGACCACGCCGGGCGCGTCGCCTACCAACTGGCGCGACTGGAGGGCGGCGACTACGGCCAGGCGACGGTCGAGACCGACCGCGGCGAGTGGACGGTCAAGTACGAGGGCGGCGATCTGGAGTACCTCCGGTTCGACCCCGGCCGGGGCCAGGAGGTGTACGTCGTCTCGACGAAACACCCCCCAGACCCCGAGGCGCTGGCCGACGCGATGACCGACTACGACGCCTTCGTCGCCGGGTTCAACGACTACGTCGCGTCGCTGGACGGCGTGCTCGACGACGTATCGACCGACTTTCCGGCCGTCGAGACGACCGACGGCGTCGTCGCCCAGCGGGACCGCGTCCTCGACCGGGTTCGTGAGGTGTGTGACCGTATCGCCGGGGAACTCCACCGCTACGAGGGCGGCGACTACGGGACGTTCACGACCCGGGTCGAGGGCACGCGCTGGGAACTCAAGTGGGAGGAGTCACGGGCGTCGTACCTCCGTGTCGGCGGCACCGGCGGGCTCTATCTCCTCTCACAGTACGAACAGCCCTCGGCGGCCGATATCCGCGAGTACGCGCCCCGGTTTCGGGGGTTCGTCGACGCCTACAACGACCACGTCGACGACCTGGAGGCGGAGCTGGGTACCGTCGAACTGTGACCTGCTCCCGGGCGGGAACGCCGTCGCTCCGGAACGAGTCTGATCGTGAGAAGTCAGGTGAGAAGCGTCGCGATTGCGACGACTGGAACCTGCTTACGCGCGGACGACGTTCGTCGCGCGCGGGCCCTTCGGGGCGTCCTCGATGTCGAATTCGATGTCCGTCCCCTCTTCGAGGTCCGAGCCGCCGACATCCTCCATGTGGAAGAAGACATCATCGTCCGCGTCCTCAGTATCGATGAAACCGTAACCGCCGTCGTTGTGGAAGAAATCCACAGTACCGTTTACCATTACGAACGATACTTCACGACACCTATTGATAAGCGGTTCGATGTTCGTCTACCAAACCCGGTTCTGGATGGACGAATATCCATTCCGGGTCAGGAAGGATCAAAACGGGGGGGCAGTTCGGCCGCGTCTCGGGCATCTCGGTTCGGGAACAGGCACGACTCGGCCGATCGGTGACGGTTCCGGAACTTCTCCCCCCGTCCGCGGATGACCAGGGTTATCCGTCGCCGGGTCCCCCACCGAACGTGGATTCTCACGAGGTCCGGCGACAGTGGGCAGACCGCTCGGGCGAGTACTCGCCGACGTACTACGCCCACTACGGGTCGGACGCGACGAGTGAACTGGTCCGTTCGTTGCTGGAGCGCCACGTCGAGCGCGACGCGAGCGTCCTCGAAGTCGGCTGTAACGCCGGCCGACACCTGGCGGAACTGGCCGACGCCGGCTTCGCCGACCTCACCGGCATCGACCTCAACGCCGACGCGCTGGATCTGCTGGCCGAGACCTACCCCGACCTGGCGGCCGACGGGACCTTCCACGCTGTCTCGATCGAGGAGTTCGTCACCGACATCGACGACGACGCCTTCGACGTGGTCTTCTCGGTCGAGACGCTCCAGCACCTCCACCCCGACTCGGCGTGGGTGTTCGACGACCTGGCGCGGATCACCGGCGACCTGCTCGTGACCGTCGAGAACGAGAGCGGCGAGGCCGGGACGGTCAACTACGTCGACGACGACCTGCCGCTGTACTACCGGGACTGGAACGAAGTGTTCACCGATCGGGGGCTGACCGAAATCGAGTCGACGGCCGGGAAGCGCGATACCGTGCGGGTATTTCGCCCGTCGGAGTGAGCGGGCTTACCGGAGCAGCCGATTCTCGGTATAGAGCGGTCATACCGCGGGGCAGTTTAGCTCGCGAACAGCCGCCGCTCCGCGCGTTCGTGTTCGGCGGCGAGCACGTCGACCAGCGGTGCGAACGGGGCCATCTCCTCGATGTCGGTATCGGCGCTGTCCTCGACGACCGCGACCATCTCCGACCGGAGGTCGTCGAGGACCCGCTGGGCGTCGGTGTGGCCCAGCGAGAGCAACCGCTGGGCCGCTCCCAGCAGGCCAGTGACGAAGCCGTGACAGCACAGCAGACAGGCCGTCCGCTCGTCGACGCCAGCCAGCGCGGTCGTCACGCCCAGTACGACCGCGTAGTTCCCGGGCGTCTCGTCGGCGTCGGCGCGGGCCGCGTACCGCTCCAGCAGGCCGTCCTCGTCAGTCCGGAGGTCACGCTGGAGCGAGAGCAGCCGGTCGCCCGACTGCTGGGCGCTTTCTCGGAACTCCGCGGACAGCGTCACCGCGCGCAGCCGGCGGTCGGCCTCGCAGGCCGCGTCGAGGTCGCCCGCCAGCGTGGCGGCGTGTGCGGCCCGCAGCGCGACCAGTTCGGCTGGCCCGACCTGCCGACGGAGGTAGGTCGAAAGCAGCGCCCGGAGGTCATCGGCGCCGTCGATCCGGTCGTCCTGGGCGAACTGTTCGAGGCCGTAGGAGACGGTGTAGGTCCCGACCGGCAGGAACGAGTCGGCGAGGCGGAACGCGCTGAGGGTGGCGTCGTCGCTCACGGCTCTCCCCCTCCGGGGTCGTCGATGGTGTGGACGCCGTGGCTGTGTCGGTGATCGTGGTCCTCGTGTCCGTGGTCGTGGTCCGCGTGGTCGTGGGCACCCCCGTGTTCGTGATCCGCCGGCGAACCGGCGTCGTCGAACAGCGTCGGCGGAACGGCCTCGTAGCGGTGGTCGACAGCCGCCGGGAGTTCGCTCTCGACGACGGCGTCCATCCGCTCGCGACTGTCCGGGACCGGGAAGAGCGCCTCGCCGTCCCGGAGAGCCAGATCCCAGTGGCGGTTACCCAGCGCGTGACCCAGTTCCAGGGCGGCCGTCGGCGTGAGCCCGCTCCCGTCGAGGTCGAGCACCAGCGCGTCGATCCGGGCCAGTTCCACGACGACGAGGGTCCCGTCGTCGGCTTCGAGCACGTCGCCGTCGCCCAGGTCTTGTGGGACGACGACCCCCAGGTCGCGGCCGTCGTCGGTCTCGGTCCGGACCCGCGAGCGCCGTCGGTCGGTGTCCGAGAGGACGACGGTCACGGGGTCGGTAGCCGGCGCTGTCAGCCGTTTCTCGACGGCCGGGTCCGCTCGGTGGCCGACGTAGCTGTCGGCGAGACGCATCAGTACTTCCTCCCGATGGGGGCCGGCGCGCCGAGCAGTTCCCGACGCGCGTGGTCCCAGGCCGCTCGGAGCGTCGCCGTCACCGTCTCCGCGCGGTGGCCCAGCGCACGCACCGACACGCCGGCGTCGTTCGGGAGCGCGCTCGCGCCGGCCCGGGCATCGCAGTCCGTGACGACCTCGTGGACGGCGTCGCTCAGCCCGTCGGTGTCACGGTCGGGTGCGACGACGAAGGCGGTCCCGTAGACGGCGAACTCCCCGAGCAGCCCGGGCGCCGTCGGATCGTCCTCCTCGGGCGCCAGATGCGTGGTGTCGGCAAACAGCAGACCGTCGGGGCCGTGTGCCTCGACGGTCGAGCGGTACCGCTCGAAGGCGAACCGCTCGCCACGGGCGAGTCGGCCCGGCACCACCACGTCGCTGAGAACGGCCGTCGCGTCCGCTGCGAGGTCCAGACGGAGGTCCTGGCAGTACCGCGCGTTCTCGTGGAGGATGGTCGGCTCCGGGACGTAATCCAGGTGGCCGCCAGCCTCGACGGAGAGGTCCGTGTCGGCGGCCGCGTAGTTACACTCCATGGACTGGACTTTCGTCGAACTCTGCGTGGAGACGTTGGCGACGGCGTCCTCGCGGACGGTCACCGTGATGTCGTGGCGGTCGCCCTGTGCGACCCCGCCGGTCGGCGACTGGACGAACACCGTCTCGGCGTCTGGGTGGGGGTCGTGTCCCAGCGTCCCGGAGATGTGGAACGGGACCGTCGCGTAGTCTTCGACCAGTGCGGTCCCGCCCGCTGTGTCGGCGAAGGTCAGTTCGAGGACGCCGTCCTTTCCCGGCGCGCCGACGGCGGCCTGGGGAACCGGTTCGGCGGCGTACTCGGCGAACGAGGGGTGGGGAGCGTCGGTCTCCTGGGTCGTCTCACCGTCGGCGGCCATCAGGCGAACAGCACCCCTTCGTCGATGTGGGCCATCACCTCGTCGACGCCCTCGCCGGCCTTACAGTTCGTGAACACTGTCGGCCCCTCCCTGACCTCGTGGGCGTCCCGTTCGAGCACGTCCACGTCGACGCCGACGTGGGGTGCGAGGTCGGTCTTGTTGATCACGAGCAGGTCACAGTCGACGACGCCGGGGCCGCGCTTGCGGGGGATGTCCTCGCCCTCGGCCACGGAGATGACGTACAGCGAGAAGTCCGCGAGTTCGGGGTTGAACGTCGCCGCGAGGTTGTCGCCGCCGCTCTCGACGACCACGATGTCCAACTCGGGGTGGTCGGCGAGGAAGGCGTCGATTTGCTGGAGGTTCATCGACGGGTCCTCGCGGATGCCCGTGTGCGGGCAGGCGCCGGTCTCGACGCCGGCGACGAGGTCTTCCGGGACCACGTCGGCGAACCGCTCGCGCAGTCGGTCGGCGTCCTCCTGCGTGAGGATGTCGTTGGCGATGACGCCGACATCCAGGCCCGCCTCGCGGAGCATCGGGACCAGTTCCGACAGCAGCGCGGTCTTGCCCGACCCGACGGGGCCGCCGACGCCGACGGTCGCCACGTCGCGGTGTGTCTTGCTCATGTGTCCTCGCTCTCGTCGCCGTCCTGGTCCGCGGTCCCGACGCTGTCCGACCGGATGGGGTCGTGGACGGTCACGAGCTTGGTTCCGTCGGGGAAGACGGGTTCGACCTGGATCATCGGGATCATCTCGGGGACGCCGTCCATCACGTCCTCGCGACCCAGTAGCTGGGACGCACCGGCGCGGATCTCCGCGACGGACTGCCCGTCGCGACCCCGTTCGATACACCAGTCGCTGATGTAGGCGACGGCCTCGGGGTGGTTCAGCGGGACGCCCCGTTCCTTGCGGCGTCGCGCGACCTCTGCGGCGGTGAAGACGGTGAGTCGTTCTTGCTCTTTGGCTGTGAGTTTCATAGCAGGTACCGCTGTGCGAGTGGCAGTTCGGAGGACGGTTCACAGGTGACGTTCTCGCCGTCGACCTCGACCTCGAATGTCTCGGGGTCGACCTCGATGTCGTCCGGACAGTAGTCGTTGTACACCATGTCGCCTTTCCCGGGCGTGCGAGCGCCCTCGATGGGGACGACCTCCGAGTCCAGGCCGTACTCCTCGCCGACGCCGCGTTCGGCAGCGGCCGGCGAGACGAAGGACAGCGAGAGGGCGTGTTTGGCCTTGCCGACGGCGCCGGCCCGTTCGCGCTGGAGGATCGGCTCACAGGTCATCAAGGAGCCGTTGGCCTCGCCCATCTCGGAGTGGACCGGGAAGCCGCCCTTGAACGTCATCGCCGGCTTCACCCCGAAGAAGGCGGGGTCCCACAGGCAGATGTCGGCGATCTTCCCGGGTTCGAGCGTCCCGACGTACTGGTCGATCCCGGCCGAGATGGCCGGGTTGATCGTGTACTTCGAGATGTAGCGTTTGATCCGGAAGTTGTCCGCCCCGGTGCCCTCGTCCTCGGGGAGGGGACCGCGCTGGGACTTCATCTTCGAGGCGGTCTGCCAGGTCCGCGAGACGACCTCGGCCATCCGGCCCATCGCCTGGGAGTCGGAGGTCATCATCGAGATGGCGCCCATGTCGTGGAGCACGTCCTCGGCGGCGATGGTCTCGGCCCGCACGCGGGACTCGGCGAAAGCCACGTCCTCGGGCACGTCCGGGTTGAGGTGGTGACAGACCATCACCATGTCCAGGTGCTCGTCGAACGTGTTGTCGGTGTAGGGCATCGAGGGGTTCGTCGACGAGGGGAGCATGTTGGGCTGGCCGACCATCTCCATGATGTCCGGCGCGTGGCCCCCGCCTGCGCCCTCGATGTGGAACAGGTGCATCGTCCGGCCGTCGACGGCGCTGAACGTGTTCTCGACGAAACCGGCCTCGTTGAGCGTGTCCGTGTGCATACAGACCTGCACGTCTTCCTCCTCGGCGACATCGAGCGCGGTGTCGATGGCCCGGGGCATCGACCCCCAGTCCTCGTGGAGTTTCAGCGCACAGGCGCCGGCCTCGACCTGTTCACGGAGCGGCCCGGGATCGGAGGCATTTCCCTTCCCGTAGAAGCCGACGTTGACCGGCCAGGCCTCGGCGGCCTGGAGGAACCGTTTGATGTTCTCCGGGCCGGTCGTACAGGTCGTCGCACCGCCGCCGTAGCCCCCGCCCAGCATCGTCGTGATACCCGACGACAGCGCGTGTTCGTGCAACTGCGCGGAGTTCCAGTGGATGTGGATGTCCAGGCCGCCGGTGGTGGCGATCTTCCCCTCCGCGGGGTAGGCGTCCGTCGACGGGCCGACGACCATGTCGACGCCGTCCATCGTGTCCGGGTTGCCGGCCTTGCCGATGCCGGCGATCTCGCCGTTCCGGATGCCGATGTCGCCCGCGACGATCCCCAGTTTCGGATCGATGATCGTCGCGTTCGTGATGACCCAGTCCAGCGCGCCCTCCTCCTGGGTGACGCCGGGAGCCTGTCCGAGGCCGTCCCGCAGGGTCTTCCCGCCGCCGAACACCGCCTCGTCGCCGTGAGTTCGGAGGTCCTCTTCGACCTCCGCAAACAGTTCGGTGTCGCCCAGACGGACCTTGTCGCCCTCGGTCGGGCCGTACAACTCGGCGTAGTTGTCCCGCTCGATGTCGCGTGTCATTCCTGGTCCTCCACGCCGTCCCCGGCCGTGTCGTCTTCGGCGCCGGTATCACCGAACCCGGCGGCCCGCAGCCGCTCCAGCGCTTCGCCCGGGTCGGCGTCGACGCTCCCGTCGACCATCCCGTTCATGCCGCGAGCGGCGCGTTTCCCGCCGATGGCGACGAGTTCGACGGTCTGCTCGTCGCCCGGCTCGAACCGGACGGCGGTGCCGGCGGGGATGTTCAGCCGCATCCCGAAGGCCGCCTCGCGGTCGAACGCCAGGGCCGCGTTGGCCTCGAAGAAGTGGAAGTGCGAACCCACCTGGACCGGCCGGTCGCCCGTGTTGCCCACGGTCACCTCGGCGGTCTCCCGTCCCTCGTTCAGTGTCACGGTGCCCTCGCCGGGGACGACCTCCCCGGGGACGAACTCCTCAGACACGGTCGATCACACCTGTGACCCCGTTCGATTGGGTGCCAGACATATACGCACGTCTTTCGACACACCGGATAAACCGGTTCCTGTCGGCGCAATTAGCGCCTCTCTGTCGGATAAATCTCGAAATACGACGATTATGAGCGGAATAACTGCTGTTGTTCAATTTCGGGGCGGCTCAGTCTGTCCCGTCGAGACGGTCGGCTGCTTCTGCGACGGTCAACGGGGGCTCGCCTGCCCGCCCCTCGAACAGTCTGACGACCTGTGGGGGGCGGAGCGAACAGGCCGATAGCAACGCCGTGTCGGTCAGGATTTCGCGCGTGGGGCCGGTGGCCGCGACCTCCCCGGCGGCGTCGACGAGGATCACGCGGTCGGCGACGTGGGGGACGAGTTCGGTGTCGGGCGTCGAGACGACGAGGGTCGCCCCGTCGGCGACGAGTTCGTCGAAGAGGTCCAGGATCGTCGCCCGGTTCGCGGCGTCGACGTTGCTCAGTGGCTCGTCGAGCAACAGCACCTCCGGTTCGACGGTGAGTGCACTGGCGAGGGCCGCGCGTCGCTGCTGGCCTCCGCTCAGGCGAAAGGGCGGCTTCGACAGCAGTCCGTCCAGTTCCAGTCTCTCGGCGACTCGTTCGACACGACGGTCGACTTCGGCCGCGCTGCGGTCCTGCTGGGCCGGGCCGTAGGCCAGATCCTCGCGGACCGTCGGGTTGAACAGGTACTCGGCGGGGTTCTGCGTGAGGACGCTCAGCCGGTCACGCACCGCGTCTGCGTCGGTCGTCTCCTCGAAGTACCGGACCGTCCCCGCGTCGGGCTCGACGAGGCCACCCAGCAGGCTCAACAGCGTCGACTTGCCGGCGCCGTTGGGGCCGAGCACCGCGACCCGTTCGCCGCGCTCGACGGTCACGTCCACGCCGTCGACGGCCAGCGTCCCGTCCGGGTAGGCGTACCGGAGCCCGCTGGCCGAGAGGACGGTCACGCGAGGACCACCCCGGTGACGGTCGCCGCGACCACAGCGCCGAACGCGGCGTCGGCGAGCCCCAGCGGTGCCCGCGGCCGGGCGGGGGTCACACCGGTCCCGCCCCGTGCGCGTGCCGCTCGCTCGACGCGCTCGCCGCGTTCGAGGCTGCGAAGCAGGAAGGTCCCGAGGAAGTTCCCGGAGTCGCGCCAGCTCCGCTGGATCTCCGGGTCCGCGACTGTCCGGCCGCGCCGCGCCCGCACCATCCGTCCCAGTTCCGCGAAGAACAACAGGAGATACCGATAGGTGATCGCCAGGAGCGTCACGGCGATCGTCGGCGCGCGAAGCCGGCGCAGCGCCGACAACAGCGCCGAGAACCGCGTCGTCAACAGCAACACGGTCAGAAAGCCCACACAGGCGGCGACCCGGACGGTGAACGTGACGACGTACTCGACGCCCGCTGCCGACAACGGAAGCGGCGTCCACGGGAGGGACGGGCCGCCCATCAGGAGCATCTGCGGGCCGACGACGACGAACGCGACGGCAGGGGGTCCCGTCACCCGACCCAGGAACGCCCGAGCGGGGACCCGCGAGAGGGCCGCCAGCGCGGCCGCCAGCCCCGCCAGTGCCAGGACCGTCGAAAGCTCCCGCTGGACGACGGTCGTGACGAGCAACGCCAGGACGCCCAGCAGCTTCACCGACGGCGCGACGGCCTGGAGGAACCCCCGACGGTTCGGGGCGTCCTCGGCGAGCAGGACCCATCGTGCGTGGGCGGCGACGGCGGCGAGGGTCCGGTCGAGCAGGTCAGCCCGCATCTGTCTCGGCCCCGAGCAGCCGGCCGATCGCCAGCGCGACCACGAGCGTCAGTCCGGTGCCGACGACGGCCGAGACGAAGGTCCCGGCGGCACCGCCCAGCCCCGGAACCGCGTAGTCCGGCAACGGCGCGGTCGCCACCGGCTCGGCGTCGTCGGTCGCGCCCGTCACCTCGGCGGCGTTCTCCAGCGGTTCGGCGTACCCGACGGCGCCGGCCGCCCAGCCGAACACCGGGGCCAACAGCGTCAGCGCGAGCAGGACCGCGAACGCTTTCGGGAGCCACTCAGGCATCCGGGGTCACCTCGGTGACGCCGGCAGGACGGAGGTCGGGCCGGGCGCGGGCGAGATAACGGTAGACGACGGCGGTGATCGCTCCTTCGACCAGCCCTAACAGGAGGTGGCCCACACCCATGATCGCCAGCGTCGTCAGGAGCTGGTACTGGAACGCCGAGGAGAGCCCGAGTTGGAGGGCGGCCGTGAGCGCACCGGCAGTGATCCCGAGCCATCCGGCCGCGAAGGCCGCCCGGAACTCCCCGTAGGGGGCGACCAGTCGATAGACGGCGTAGCCGACGTACACCTCGACGATGGCCATGTTGAAGACGTTCGCACCCAACACTACCAGTCCGCCGTCCCCGAAGACGAGGGCCTGGATAGCCACGACCGTCGCGACACAGAGCGCGCCCAGGTGCGGGCCGAGCAAGATTGCGGCGAACGCCCCGCCGACGAAGTGGGCGCTCGTGCCGCCGGGGATCGGCCAGTTGAGCATCTGTGCGGCGAACACGCCGGCGGCGACGACACCCAGCAGCGGCGCACGCTGTTGGGAGATGTCACCACCGACCCGCCTGGCGGCGAGACTCAGCACCCCGGCGCTGAGCACACCGAACAGCAACGCGAGCGGCAGATCGATGTAGCCGTCGGGAATGTGCATACTCTCCGCTTCCGTCGAGCCCGGCAATAATACTTCGCCATCGCGCAGTATTATCGGTACCGAGTGGGTAGCCATATATCGGCCATCCACGTACGGGCGGACATGAGCGACGAGTTCGACCGGATCAGTCTCACGCTGCCGTCGTCGATGGTCGACCGGCTCGACGGGATCGTCGACGACTGGGAGTACCCCAGTCGGTCGGCCGCCGTCCGTGACTCGCTCCGTGACTTCTTCGGGACCTACGAGTGGGAGTCCGACGGTGACCAGCACCACCACGGGACGATCGTCGTCGTCCACGACCACCACGCGGCCGGCATCGCGGACGAACTCCAGACGATCCAACACGAGATGGCCGACGCGATCACGTCGGTCCAGCATATCCACCTCTCACACGACACCTGTATGGAGACCCTCGTCGTCGAGGGCGGGGGGAGCGATATCACTGCGCTGGCCAACCGTCTCCGCTCGGTCACCGGCGTCCAGCAAGTCAAGGTCGTCGTCGTCGACGAGTAGCCGCGGCCGCCGACGAGTAGCTGCGGTCGTCGACGAGTAGCCGCGGCCGCCGACGAGTAACCGCGGCCGCCGACGGGTCGTCGCGCCGGTTTCCAGCAGATACTGCCGGCGCTCTTTTCGGCAGCCGATCTTCCTGTGTACTTTTCGTATTCTGCGTAGATATTGTGCAAACATCCGAGAATATCGAACAGTGTTTTCATATCCTTATACACAACCCGCGTTCTCAAGGAGAGTATAAGATTCGATCAGTAACCCTTATTTACTTCCTGTGGATGTCCAACGATGTGAACCAAATGATGGACGGACGTGCTTATTTGGGCGGAAAGGCGCTCAATACGTTCAGTAGTAGCGTGTATAAGGTCGAAGATGATGACGGATTCACGGAGGTGGACGCATGAGCGATCGGCTGGTCAGTCGCCGTGGGTTCCTCGGTTCCTCGGCCGTCCTGGCCGGGACTGCACTCGCCGGCTGTTCCGGTGGGTCGGCCTCCGGTGACGACACGATCAAACTCGGCGTCCTCGAAGACCGTTCGGGTAACTTCGCGCTCGTCGGGGACCCGAAACACAAGGCGTCGCTGCTGGCGATCGAGGAGATCAACGAGAACGGCGGGATCGACGGCCAGCAGATCGAGGTGTTCGACCCGGACCCGCAGTCGGACAATCAGCGCTACCAGGAGCTCACTCGGCGGATGATCAACCAGAACAACGTCGACGCCCTGTGGGCCGGCTACTCCTCGGCCACCCGCGAGGCCATCCGCCCGATCATCGACCGTGAGGACCAGCTGTACTTCTACACCACCCAGTACGAGGGCGGTGTCTGTGACAAGAACGTCTTCGCCGTCGGACCGACCGCTCGCCAGCAACTCGGGAGCGTCCTCCCCTACCCCGTCGAGGAGTACGGCTCGGACATCTACACCATCGCCGCCGACTACAACTTCGGCCAGCTCTCGGCGGACTGGGTGAAGGTCCTGGCGGACGAGAACAACGCGAACGTCATCGGCGAGGAGTTCATCCCCCTGTCGAACTCCCAGTTCGGGTCGACGATCAACCGCATCCAGGAGGCCGACCCGGACTTCGTGATGTCGATGCTGGTCGGCGCGAACCACACCTCCTTCTACGAGCAGAAGGCCTCGGCCGGGCTGGAGGTGCCGATCGGCACCTCGACGGCGATGGCCCAGGGGTACGAACACCGCCGACTGGACCCGCCCGCGATGGCCAACATCTACGCCGGCGTCAACTACATGGAGGAGATCCCGACCCAGCGCAACACCGAGGAGGGCGGCTTCGTCGACCGCTACTACGAGAAGTTCCCCGACGCCCCCTACCTCAACGAGGAGGCCGAGAACAACTACTTCTCGATCTACATGTACAAGCAGGCCGTCGAACAGGCCGGCACGACCGAGCAGGAGGAAGTCAAGGCCGCCTTGGAGTCGGGCATCACGTTCGGCGCGCCCGAAGCACCCGGCGACGAGGAGATCGCCCTCGACGGCGCGACCCACCACGTCGACCACCACATGTGGGTCATGCGGGCCGACGAGGAGCACAACGTCGAGGCCGTCGACGACCGCGTCATCCCCGAGACGTTCCTCTCGGAGACGGTCGGCTGTGATCTCACGCAGGAAGACGAGGAGACCCAGTACACCCCCCAGGACTTCTACGAGGAGGCCGGGTAGGGATGGTCAACGGCCTGAACCTCCTGTTCCAGTTCCTCGATAGCTTCGCCTTTATCGTGCTGGCAGCCGCGGGGTTGGCCATCAT
Source organism: Haloarcula pelagica (assembly GCF_030127105.1). Classification (NCBI taxonomy): domain Archaea; kingdom Methanobacteriati; phylum Methanobacteriota; class Halobacteria; order Halobacteriales; family Haloarculaceae; genus Haloarcula; species Haloarcula pelagica. The sequence continues at coordinate 2,986,075 of NZ_CP126161.1, forward strand.
CTTCGGGATCATGGGCGTCATCAACCTCGCACACGGCGAGTTCATCATGGTCGGGGCCTACGCGACGACCCTGGCGAACATCCGGTTGGGACTCCCGCTGCCGGCGGCGATGCTCGTCGGCGTCCTCGTCTCGGCGGTGTTCGGGCTGCTCGTCGAGCGGGTCGTCATCTCCGGCTGGCTCCCGAACCTCGTCAGCCAGCGCGCCGTCGGACGCGACGTGATCGAACCGCTGTACGACCGCCTCGCCGACTCGATGGTCGCGACCTGGGGCCTCTCGCTGATCATGGTCCAGGGCGTGCGCCTGACGCTTGGCAACTCGCTGGATCAGATCGGGACGCCGCTGGGCAACATCGCCTACAGCGGCTTCTCGTACTCCACCTATCGAGTCTTGCTGGCCGGCGTCGCGCTGGCGGTCCTGGGGATCACCTACTACGTGTTCACCCGGACCGAGTACGGGATGCGCGCCCGGGCGACCATCCAGGACGAGGACACGGCCCGAGCGATGGGTGTCGACACGGAGCGGACTTACATGACGACGTTCGCCTTCGGGTCGGCGCTTGCGGGCCTGACCGGCGCGCTGTACGCGCCGACGATCACGATGGTGCCCGGCCTGGGGAGTTCGTTCCTCGTCGAGGCCTTCGTCGCCGTCGTCGTCGGCGGCCCCAGCGTCGTGCTGGGGACGACCCTCGCGGGCGGCCTGCTGGGGTCGATCAACGCCGTGTTCTCGAACCTCGTCGGGACGTTCTTCGGGCGCATCATGCTGCTGTTGACCGCCATCGTGATGATCCGGTTCCTCCCGGAGGGGATCACGGGCTTCGTCGAGCGCCTCCGCGAACGGCGCCAGGAGGGCGCGTAGATGGCGACCGGCCACTCCGGCGGCGCTGACGCCAACGCCGAGGGCCTGCTCGATCGCCTCGTCGGGCGCTTCGAGGGACCGAACACCGTCGGGAACTCCCGGCGGTTCTGGGCCGGGTTCGCCGTCGCCGTCCTGGCGCTCGCGGCGTACCCGCTCGCGGTCGGCTCCTACCAGGCATCGCGGTTCTCGCTGTTCCTGGTGTACGCCTTCCTCGGGCTCTCGCTGTCGGTCGTCTGGGGCTACGCCGGCATCCTCTCGTTCGGCCAGGTCGTCTTCTTCGGCTTCGCCGGCTACACCTTCGGGGTCGTCTCGGTCAACTTCGCGACGCCCGCGGGGATCACGGCGGCGTTCGTCGTCGCCGTCATCGGCGGTGCCCTCGTCGCGGCGACGCTGGGCTACTTCATGTTCTACGGTGGGGTCAGGAACGTCTACGTCACCATCATCACGCTGGTGTCGACGCTCGTGCTCCACACGTTCATGGCCCAGACCGCCGGCGACGCCTGGACCATCGGCGAGGCCGCGCTTGGCGGGTTCAACGGGATGCCGACCATCCCGAACCTCGCGCTCGGTGTCGGCGGCGCGGCGATCACCTTCGACAGCATGACGTTTTACTACTTCGTGCTGGCGCTGCTGCTCGCGACGTATCTGGGGCTGCGGGCGCTGGTCAACTCCGATTACGGCCGCGTGATGGTCGCGGTGCGAGAGGACGAGGACCGGACCAGGATGTTCGGCTACGATGTCAAGCGCGTGAAACTCGCCGTGTTCACCCTCGGCGGGGCGCTTGCGGGGCTCTCGGGCGTGCTGTACGCCGCCTGGGGCAACTACATGAGTCCCGGGGTCTTCGAGCTGACCTTCGCCTCGCTGCCGGTCATCTGGGTGAGCGTCGGCGGCCGGAAGACGCTGCTGGGCGCGGTCGTCGCCACCGTCGGCATCGAGTTCTTCCGGAACTCGCTGGGTGGCGAACTCGCGTTCGTCATCGTCGGCGCGCTGCTGTTGCTCTCCATCCTCGCGCTGCCGGGCGGGATCGTCCCGTACATCCACGAGAGCTACACGCAACGACGCGGTTCGACGGCGACCTCGGAGCCGACCGAGGCGTCGACGGAGGTAGTCGATCCATGAGTACGAACGACGCGGCGGGCAACCCGAACGTCCGCCAGACGGCTGCGGAACTCGCAACGGGCGACCGAACGGACACGCTGTTGGCGACCGACGGCCTCGAAAAGCAGTTCGGCGGCTTCACCGCCATCGACGAGGTCGACTTCAGCGTCGAGGCCGGCGAACTCCGCTGTCTCATCGGCCCGAACGGCGCCGGCAAGTCGACGCTGCTGAAACTGATCACCGGCACGTACGCGCCGACCGATGGGGGCCTCTACTACGACGGCCACGAGATCACCGACGAGGAGCCACAGGACCGCGTGAAACGCGGGATCAGTATGAAGTTCCAGGTCCCGTCGGTGTACGGTGAACTGACCGTCCGCGAGAACGCGCGGCTCCCGATCCAGCGGTTCGCCGACGGCGACGAGCGCCGGCGGCGCGTCGACGAGGCCATCGAGGCGGCCGGGCTGGCCGGCTCCGAGGATGTCGACGCGAGCACCCTCTCACACGGGCAACAACAGCAGCTAGAGATCGGGATGGCCGCCTCGCTTGAGCCCGATCTACTCTTGCTTGACGAACCGGTCGCCGGCCTCGACGTGGCCGAACGCGAGGCGATCGCCGAGCGGATCACCCGACTCAACGAGGAGGAGGGGATCGCCTTCGTCGTCATCGAACACGACACGGACTTCGTCGCCGAGATCGCCGACGAGGTGACCGTCCTGCACAACGGCGCGGTGTTCCGCGAGGGGCCGATCGAGGAGATCGAGTCCGATCCGGCGGTCCAGCGAATCTACCTGGGGGAGAGCGACCAATGACGGACCTGGTCCTCGAACTCGACGGCGTGACCGCCGCCTACGACTCGACGCCCATCCTCCGGGAGGTCGACCTCTCGGTCCAGTCCGGCGAGATCGTCGGCGTGATGGGGAAAAACGGGGTCGGCAAGACGACGCTTATGAAGACGGTCATCGGCCTGCTCGAACCTGTCTACGGGACGATTACCTACGACGGTACCGACGTGACGACCGACGACGCAGACGAACGAGCCCGTGCCGGTATCGGCTACATCCCGCAGGGCCGGGACGTGTTCCCGAAACTCACCGTCGAGCAGAACATCAAGATGGGCGAGACGGTCAACGCCGACAGCTCGGAGACGCTGTACGACGAGATATACGACTACTTCCCGATCCTCGACGAGCGGGCCGGCCAGCAGGCCGGCACCCTCTCGGGGGGCCAACAGCAGATGCTCGCCATCGCGCGGGCGCTCGTCTCGAACCCCGACCTGCTCTTGCTCGACGAACCCAGCGAGGGCATCCAGCCCTCGATCGTCGACCAGATCAGCCAGGACATGCAGACGATCAACGACGAACTCGGGACGACGATCCTCTTCGTCGAACAGAACCTCGGGGTCATCCGCGAGATGGCCGATCGCTGTTACGCGATGGAACGGGGCGAGATCGTCGACGAGGTCGGTCCCGCGACGCTCGCCGACGAGGACGCCATCGCCGAGTACCTGGCCGTCTAAGTCCGGTCGGTTTCGCGTTTCGCTGCCCGGTCGAAACAATTCTAAGCCCGTATCGCCTATCTCGGGTACTGTGCTGTTCGCCCGTCGGACCCGCTCGCTGACGATTCCCGACGAGCTACGGGACTCGATCGCGGCCAACATCGCGGCGAACCATCCTCACGAGGCGGGCGGGTATCTCGCCTGTGTGAGACGGGACGACCGGCTGTACGCGACCGAACACGTCCCGCTGGAGAACGTCGCCACGGAGCCGCGACGGCGGTTCGTCGCCACGGCCACCGACCGCGTCCCGCCGGAACCACGGGTGTTCTATCACTCCCACACGTCGGCCTCGACGCCCTCTGGACTGACGGGTGTCGACCGGCGGAACATCCACGACCCGCTCGCGATGGTCGTGTTCGCCCCCCACGGGGAGCCCTACAGCTACCGCCTGTTCCGCCTGGGGCTGCTCGGCTGGCGGGAGATGCCGGTCACGACAGCCGACGGGGACCCGGCCGAGCCAGCTAGGCTACCCCGCCTCGTGTAACCTCTCACGGGACGCTTTCGACCACGCGCTACCGGGGTTCGTCGGACTACGAAAAAGCACTGCGAACGCACCGAAAACCGCAGTCGTCAAAGCCGACCCAGTCGAGGAGTCAGTCCTCCTCGCCGCCGGCGACGATGTTGGGGCTCTCCTGGCGTTCGAGACTGTGGATCGGGTAGTCGTCCTTGGTGAGGTACGCGACCACGAGGAAGGTCACGAGACTCACAGCGGCGGCGATGAACGTCGGCAGGCCGTCGAACGACGCGGTGAAGATGTCGTTCGGGATGTACAGCAGCGTGTTCTGGTAGGCGTAGGTCGTCGGCACCAGCACGAACAGGACGAGGCGGGTCGCGGAGCCAGCGAGCATCGAACTCAGTGCTGCCGGCGTGGTCGAGATGTCAGACCAGTACAGCCCCATCACCATCGGGACGAGCGCGCCGGCGAGCATGATGTCGAACGCCAGCACGAGCAACATCCCGGTCGCGGACACACGAATCGCGAGGAACACGCCCAGCAGGGTGATCGGGACGGACATCAGGCGCGTGACGCTGAGCAGTTTGTCGCTCTCGGTGCCGAAAAAGCCCTCGTCGGACCCGCCGTCGGTGGCCGTCGGCGTCTCGCCTGCGCTGTCCTCGTCGACGCGGATCCCGACGACGTTCCGGGCCATGACCGCCGAGGTCCCCAGGATCGCGCCGTCGCTCGTCGAGAACGAGGCGGCGACGATGCCGGCCAGGACGAGCGCGGCGAGCCACGGCGGCACGGCGTTTTGCAACAGCGTGTACAGCACGGCCTGGCTCCCGGCCTCGACGCCGATCGACGAGAGGATCGAGTTCGCCGAGAGCGCGACGATCGAGAACGGGATACCGATGATGAGCGTGCCGGCCGACCCGATGAAGCAGGCCTTCTGTGCGGTCTCGGGGTCGTCGGCCGCGAACACCCGTTCCATGAAGTCGATGGCGACGATGTCACCGAGCCCCAGCGCGACGATCGTCGCGAGGTTGATGTACGCCCCCTGACTCGGGTCGGTAAGCTGTCCGAGGTTCGTCGGACCCATCCCGGCGGGGATCGTGAACCCGTAGTTCGTCGCGATGTAGACGATCAGCGCCATGGAGCCGACGAATGCGATCCCGGCCTGTATCACGTCGGTGTAGGCGACCGAGAACAGGCCGCCGGCGACGGTGTAGGCCAGCACGAGCCCGGCGATGATGAACACGCCGACCTGGAAGCTCGTCCCGACGAAGATCTGGAAGAGAAAGCCCCCGGCGACCAGGTTCCCCGCCAGCAGGAACGCGTAGGCGATCGACATGATGAAACTGGCGACGATCTCGACGGTGCGGCCGTACTTCCGACGGAAGAAGTCGGGCAGCGTCGTGAGGTTCAGCCGGTTCATCGGTTTCGCGAAGAACAGGCCCGTGATGAACAGACACAGCGCCAGGCCGACGGGCAGCGCCGCGCCGGCCCAGAACCCGAAGTCGGCCGCGAGGTCGGTGTTGCCAAGCGTCGCGTTCGAGTCAAGCGACTGTGCCATCAACGTCGCCGCGGCCAGCGGGAGGATGAGTCCCCGTCCGGCGACGATGTAGTTGATGCTGTCGCCCTTGACCTTCCGGGCGACGTAGAACCCGATCCCCATCATCGTCACGATCGTGGCGGCGAGTCCGTAGATGATGACGCTCACGCCACGCCACCTCGATTGACGATCGAACGGGAATTATCGGTCGTATCGAGCGATCCGACAGTTTTCCCCCGAGACTGCGTCAGGGTCGCGTATGATTCGGTCACAACACTTCCGAATTAGCCACTACACAAAGGCATTTTCAAGGTATTGTTTACAGAGTGTTGTTATCTCGTAACGAGCATCCACTGTAAACGTCTGCTGGTAGACACACGTACAGTAGATGTCTACCCAAGTTCCCTAACAGTATTTTAAGACTTTCCACACTGAGGCTGATTATCGTATGTCCACTTATATACGAATACGTAGAATTTGTTCCAACCAAAAGCGCAAACTACTGTCTGATAAGACGATAAATAGAGCGATTAATGCACAGACAGGAACAGTGTGGAGGAAGCGAACAGTGACTCCCGATCCGGTCCGGATGAAACGGAAAGTCCAGCAACTGGGGTCGTCGACGCTGGCCGTGACGGTCCCGGCCGAGTGGGCGCGGTATCACAGTATCGAGAAGGGCGACGAGATCATCGTCCAGCGCGACGAGAACGGCGGTTCGCTCCTGCTGGTCCCCGAGCAGCCGACCATCGAGGACACCGAGGCGACCATCGACGCAGACACGCTGACTGACGAGGCCTTAGAGCGGGCGGTCGTGACCCAGTACGTCCTGGGCCGGCAGTTGATCCGAGTCGAGTCGACGACGCCGCTGTCGATCGACCACCACGACGCGATCAGACGCGCCGAGCGGCGCCTCATGGGGCTGGGAATCGTCGAACAGGGCGACGGGCACGTCACCGTCAGGTGTTCGGTCGCCCCGGGCGATTTCGACCTCCCGACGCTTCTGGGTCGGCTCAGCCGCACCGAGGCGATGATGCGGACGGAGGCGATGACGGCTATCGCCGACGGCGACGCCGAGCGCGCGCGGAGCAACGACGCCCGGTACGAACAGGCCGAGAAACTGTTCTACCTGTTTCTCAGGCTCGTGTTCGCGACCTACCGGAACCCCCGTCTCAACCGGGCCGTCGGGCTCGAAACCGGGTTCCCGCTCATCGGGTACCGCTCGGTCGCACAGGACGTGATGCTGATGGCCGACATCGCCCGCGAGATCGGGACGCTGGTCGCCGACGGCGAGGGCACGGCGACCGATCCGACGACCGCCGAACAGCTGCGTGAACTGGGCAGCGCGCTCGACGACGCCACCTCGACGACGATCGCTGCCGTCACCTCCGCCGACTACGACGCCACGGCGGAGGCCCGCGAGCGGTTCGACACCGTCGACGAGCGCATCGACGCGCTGAACGACCACCTGATGGCCGAGCGGCCCGAACCGTTGTTAGCGCTCCAGCGGGCCGTCGTCCTCCTCGAACGGAGCGCCAGGCACGCGCGGGACAGCCTCGCGGTCGCGACCCACCTGGCGTTCCGTGCGGACCCCGACCTGGTCACCAGCCAGTAGGGGGGCCGTGCTCCCGTCCGTTCTCTCTCGGTGCCGACAGCCCTCTCGTCCGTGCCGGTCGTCTCCTTTCACACCTTAAGGATACCCGAACGGTACATGCCTGCACCAGTTCATCGGGGCGGGTATTACACATTCGAAGGAACGCTTTTCAGTAGTGTCTGTCCATCCATTACTGTCGATAAAATCGGGCGATCCCGCTCGAAATGCAGTCAAAAACACTACGATCACCATGTCAGACGAACGCTCCGGCGAAGACATCTACGGCGAGAAGCACAAGCACGCGAACGAACCCATCTTCAGCGGCGTCCCGACCTTCCTCAAGCTCCCCGAGGTCGAGCGGGACGAACTCGACGACGAGGATGTCGACATCGGCATCCTCGGCGCGCCACTGGACACCGCGACCACCATCCGGCCTGGGACCCGCTACGGACCCCGCGCCGTCCGTGCGGCCTCGACGGTCCCGTCGCCGCCGTACGAGCACTTCAACATCGAGACGGGGATCGACCCGTTCGACAACTTCAGCGTCGCCGACACTGGTGACGCACAGGTCTCGCCCGGTGACACGCGCCAGAGCCAGCTCAACATCGAGGACGCCGTCTACGAGATCAGCGAGCAGGCTACCCCCATCGTCATCGGCGGCGACCACTCCATCTCGTACCCGGACATCAAAGGCTGGGCGGAGGCCAACGGCTACGAGGACATCGGGCTGATCCACTTCGACTGCCACGCCGACACCGGCGAGGACGGGCTGACCGGCTTCGAGTACGACCACGGTGCCTGGGTCAAGCGCGTCTACGACGAGGGGATCATGGACGGCGAGAACTACACGCTGATCGGCCCGCGTGGCTTCTGGCCCGGCCCCGACACCTACGAGGACATGCGCGAGGCCGACATGAAGTGGTACACCGCCATGGAAGTCGGAAACATGGACCTCGATGCGATCGTCCAGGATGCCGTCGAACGCGCGACCGACGGGACCGACGCGGTCTGGGTCTCCTTCGACGTGGACGTGATGGAGCCGGCCTACGCGCCGGGGACCGGCGAACCCGAGCCCGGCGGACTCATCCCGCGTGAGGCCATCTACATGGTCCGGGAGGTCGTCAAGGCTCTCGACCCCGAGGACTTCGGCTTCGACGTGGTCGAGGTCTCGCCGGCCTACGACGTGTCCGACTCCAGTTCCTACAACGGTGGCATCACCAGCGGGCTCGCAAACCGTCTCATCATCGAGGTGATGGGCAGCATGGCGCTCGCCAGCAAGGGGCTGGAGGAGGGCTCGCCGATCAAACCGAAGGAACCGCTCGGACCCACCGGCGAAGCCGAGACGCCCGCGGACGACTGAGCGACGACCGACCGCCGAGGATTTCTGTACGGGCCGAACGCGGACTGCTCTCTTGCCCCGCCGCGTCGGCCTTCGGGACGGCTTCGCCGGCCGTCCCACCTGTTTCAGCCGTCGACCGGCCCGTCATCGCCGGTCCGACTCGATACACCCGCAGTCGCTATATCGAACTGCTCGACGGGGGCCACACTATTTCCGGATCGCACTCCCAGACCGAGATATGGCTGATGTCCACGAGTTACAGTCGCTGCTCGGGTCGGGCGAGGAGCTGACTATCGTCTGTCACAACAACCCGGATCCGGACTGTCTGGCCAGCGCGCTCGCGCTGGGTCGACTCGCGGCGGCGGCGGGGATCGACGAGCGCCGTATCCTCTACAGCGGGGAGATCACCCACCAGCAGAACAGGGCCTTCGTCAACTTGCTCGACGTGGAACTGAAGCCGTTCGACCCGGAACTCGTCGTCGACCGATCCGAGAGATCCCTGCTGGCGTTCGTCGACCACTCCGTCCCGGGCGCGAACAACGCGGTTCCCGAAGGGACGGCAGTCGACATCGTCATCGACCACCACCCGGCAGAAGATGTCCAGGCCCGCTACGTCGACCACCGAGAGGGGGCCGGTGCGACGGCGACGATCCTCGCGGAGTACGTCCGCGACGCCGGGCTCGATGTCGACGCGACGCTGGCGACGGCGCTGCTGTTTGCGATCCGACGGGAGACGCTGGGGTTTCTCCGGGGAGTCACGGCCGCCGAGTACGAGGCCGGCGGCTTCCTCCATGGACACGCCAACGACGACCTCCTGGCGAAACTGTCGACGCCGTCGGTCAGCGGGGCGACCGTCGACGCGATCGCCGACGCGATCGACAACCGGTCGGTCACCGGCTCGGTCCTGTTGACTCACGTCGGACGGACCAGCGAACGCGACGCACTGCCACAGGCCGCGGACTATCTCGTGACGCTCGAAGGGGTCCAGACGGCCATCGTCTTCGGGATCATCGAGGATACGATCCAGCTGAGCGGTCGGTCGACGGACGCGCGGATCAACGTGGGGACGGTCCTGAACGAGGCCTTCGGCGATGTCGGCAGCGCCGGCGGCCATCGGGAGATGGCCGGCGGTGAGATTCCGCTCGGCATCTTCGCGGACTACACGAGCGACGACGACCAGCTCGTCGCGATCGTCGAACAGGTGGTCCGTGCGCGACTGCTGGCGGAACTGAAACTGAGCGAGGAAGACGGCGGGGAGTGACTCAGACGAACCGGAACGTCTCCAGGTTCTTGGGGTTGAACGTCCGCATGTTGAACTTCTGGTACAGCGCCGAGGAGAGCTGGTTGGTGGAGGTCTCGTCGCCGTGGACACAGAGGACCTTCTCGGGGCGGGGGTGCATCGTCTCGACGAACGTCTCCAGCCCCTGGCGGTCGGCGTGGCCCGAGAAGCCGTCGACCGTCTCGACATCCATCTCCAGGCTCACGCGCTCGGCGCGCGGACCGCTCCGGTCTGACATCGTGATCTCGTCCTGACCGCGCTGGATCTGCCGGCCGAGCGTCCCCTCGGCCTGGTAGCCGACGAACACCATCGTGTTGTCCGGGTCCCCGCCCAGCAGGCGGAGCCAGGACATCACGGGGCCGCCGGTGACCATCCCCGAGGTGGTGAGTACGATACAGGGCTCGTCGTCGGCGATGTCCTGGCGCATCTCCTCGCCGCCGTCGACCTGCTGGAACTGCTCGGCCAGGAAGGGGTTCTCGTCGTCGTAGAGGATACGCTGGCGGAGATCCCCACGAAGGTACTCGGGATACGCGGTGTGGATCGCCGTCGCCTCGCGGATCATCCCGTCGAGGTACACCGGCATCGTCGGGATTTCACCCTCCCGCATGGCTTCCTCCAGGACGAGCATCAGCTCCTGGGAGCGACCGACGGCGAACGCGGGGATGAGGATCTTCCCGTCTTTCTCGTTTGCCTGGTTGATGACCCGCTTGAGGACCCGCTCGGAGTCTTCCTGGTCGGTCTGGTAGTCGTTTTTCCCGCCGTAGGTCGATTCCAGCACGAGCGTCTCGACCCGCGGGAAGTCGTTGACCGCGCCGTCCAACAGGCGGGTGTCCTTGTAGTGAATGTCGCCGGAGAAGGCGACGTTGTAGCGACCCTCGCCGATGTGGAAGTGACACACCGCCGACCCGAGGATGTGGCCGGCGTTGTGCATGGTGAGTTTGATGTCGGGCGCGATGTCGGTGACGTTGCCGAACTCAAGCGGGATGGTGTGTTTCAGCGCGTCACGGACCTGCTGGCTCTCGTAAGGCGGGGTCCGCCCCTCCTTCGCGGCCACGTCGAGGTAGTCCAGCTGGAGCAGGCCCATCAGGTCCCGCGTGGGCGCGGTGGTGTAGATCGGTCCGTCGTAGCCGTACTTGAACAGGATCGGGATGAGCGCCGAGTGGTCCAGGTGGGCGTGTGTCAACACGACGGCGTCGATTGAGTTTGGTCCCGCCGCGAGCGCTTCGGGCACCTGGAGGTAAGGGACCTCGCCCTCGGCCCCGGGCTTGTCCCCGCAGTCGATGAGGATGCGCGACTCGGGCGTCGAGAGGATGAACGACGCGCGCCCGACCTCGCGACAGCAGCCAAGCGTCGTCAGCCGGACCCAGTCGTCGTCCGAGGTGGTCGGGCGGTTGATCTTCCGGCCGACCCGTTCGAGGATCTCGCGGCGCTCGTCACGCTCCTGTTTGAGGAAGTTCCGGACGTTCGAGACCGTCGAGGACTCCATGGGTGGGGTCCGAACGACCTCGGGCGTCCACCCGACGCTCGCGGAGATCTGATCCAGCGTCTCGCCGTGACGGCCGATGACGCGGCCGGGTTTCTCGGCCTCGATGAACACCTCGCCGGTCTCGGAGTCGAAATCGAGGTTCTGGACGCCGGCGTCTTCGGGGATCAACTCGGTGATGCGCTCGCGGGCCTGCTTGGGCGGGACCAGCGCGTCCTGTGTCGGGCGGACGTTGATGCGTTTGCGGAGTGTCTGTGCGAGGTTTCGAACGATGCCGTCACGGTTCGCGACGGCCTGGGCGTCTGGCGTGTAGATGACCAGTTCGGGCCCTTCGAACGTCACCGCCTCGATGGCGATGTCGTTCGGTGTTTCGTCCTCGACCTGTGCCTTGATCTTCTCTAAGGTCTCGTCTGCTGAACTCATATGTCGGGAAATCTACCGTTGAAGCGGTCGATCGCCGTCGCAAGAACCACGGCTCTCGGGTATCCGTTGTTTACCGAAAAACGGACCACGAATAAGAACCTTTGCTTCCCGGGTCGATTGTTTCGCCCGCTGGTGGCCGAGAGATTCACCGCCGGCGCCGACCGGAGCAGCGCTGTGATGCGGTACCACGCGTCTCCGGGCGATCCTACCGACCGATTTTAGTGTCGCTCTCCGCTTCCGTGAGACATGGGCTTTGGTAGCTACGACGAATCCGAACAGAAAGACCAGGATGTCGACGCCGACGACAGCGAGGGCGTCGCTGTCCACGAGAACGACCACGACGGCGATGTCTCCTTCGAGACGGAGGCCTCGACCTCCGACCTCGTCGACAAGCTCGGCGAGATGAAAGACGAAGACGCCTGACCCGGCCGACTCGACCACAGCGTTCGGAGCGATCGCCGTGTTTTGCTGGCGCACCTACCGACCCGGAGTCGGCGGTCCGTCTCAGGCGTTCAGCGTCTCGGCCAGGTCGCCGTTCTCGTCGAGCTGTTCGAGGATGTCGCTGCCGCCGACGAACTCCCCGTCGACGAACGTCTGGGGGATCGTCTCGCGGCCGCTGTACTCGGCGAGCGATTCACGAAACGCCTCCGTGGCCTGGAGGACGTTCACCGTCGCAACGTCCTCGCGGTGTCGCTGGATGAGCCCCAGTGCCTTCCGGGAGTAGCCACACTGGGGCATCAGTTCGGTCCCCTTCATGAACAGCGCTACCTCGTTGTCCTCTATCGTCTCCTGGACGGTCGTCTCGACTTCTTCGGGTGAGAGCTCCTCGGGTTCGAACGACATACCCCGTCTTACCGGTCTGGAGTGAAATGGCTACCGCCGTCAGTTCGCTTCCGCGGGGGTTTCGGTCGTCAGCTCGATGGCGTGGATCTCTCTGGTCAGGTGCTCGCCCAGGGCGTCGTGGACGAGCTGGTGTTGCTCGACGAGGGACTTCCCCTCGAAGGCCGGCGAGACGACCTCGACCGCGTAGTGTTTGTCGTCGTCGGGGTCGCGGGGCGTGGTCACGGTCGCTGTCGCGTCCGGAAGTTCGGCCTCGATGAGATTCTTGACCTCGGTTTCGTCCATGCCGTTGTCCAGGGCACGGTCGGGGAAAACGGTTGCTGGTGTCCCGGTTTCACTCCAGCGGACGGAGCGTCACTTCGGTCGCCTCGTAGTCTTCGAGGAAGGCACCGATCCCGCCGACGGTCACCGTCTCGTCACCGGTGTCGAGCGTCAGCGAGTTCTGCATCCCGAACTGTGCGCCCGTCGGCTCCACGAAGTTCTGTGTCACGCCGACGACCTCGCCCGTGAGCGGCGACGGTCGGTCCCGCGTCCCGGTCGGTCGGGCCGACATCTCCGCCTGGACCGGCCGCCCCTGGCGCGTGTACAGCGCCGCGTCGTACACCGACGACCGGAACCCGTCGTACGTCCGTGGGAGCGACGAGGGCCGACGGAGCACGAGTTCTTCCGAGGCCGACCAGATCGTCCCGAGGAACGCACTCTCGACGGCGACGGCGACCGACTGGTTGTGGAAACTGATCGCCTCGGCGTCTCCATGTTTCCAGTCCAGCAGGGAGGACGGGGAGATGATCCCGGTCGACTGGTCGATCGTGAGATAGACCGTCATCCCGCGCTCCCAGGACTTGCTGACCGTCGCGACGCGTTCGAGCACCGACGCCGGCAGGTCGGCCGTCGACCCGCCGACGGCGAGCAACACGAGCACACCGCGGTCGACGGCGGCCGCGAGTTCGTCCGCGAGCTCGGGTAACACGTCCGCGGGTACGGTGATGAACAGCTCCGACTCGGCGGTTCCGATGAACTGCCGGAACCGGTCGTACAGCGTCTGGCGAGAGCGAACGACCGACAGCGAGTCGAATCCTTCCGCGGGTTGCTCGTAGCGGTCCGTGACCGCCGAGATGGTCTCGCGCATCGTCTCGACGCGGTCGCCGAGTACTTCTTCGGGCGGCCGTGCGCGGATCGTCGTCGGGGACTGGTGGCGGTCCACGCTGACGACGCCGTGCTGTTCCAAGGTGTCGGCGATGTCGTAGACGTAGCTCGTCGACACGTCGGCCGCGGACGCGACCGTCGACGGCGTGGCCTGCCCCCGCTCGACGACGGCGAGATAGACATCCGCCTCCGTCTCCGAGAACCCGAACCGCTGGAGCCGCTCGACGAGTTCGGAATCGCTGGGCATGGCGCGCCTTACGCACCCCCGCTGATAAGCGTTGTCTGCCGCCGTGTTGTTTCCGACATCTAAAACGCAGAACGAAAA